>CAZHMV010000043.1:0-36450 GCA_964532665.1 uncultured Anaerolineales bacterium | reverse complement strand
CCCCCGGATCGAACTGGGAGAACTGAGCGTCCATCGTCAAGACGGCACCGCCGGACAGAATGATGTCTACTTGCTTCATTGCGTAATCACCCGACAGCGCTCCACCGGCAGCCGAACCTTCACGGACGCACCCTGCTCAAACCGCACCTTGCCATCCGTCTGCACCCTCAGCGTCGGTCCGCCGGCCACTGCAATGCGGTAGTCAATCCGATCCCCCAGGTAGGTCATTAGGGCTACGGCGGCGTCGAAGACATTGCTACCGGCGGGGTGCGTGGCCGGCAGCAAGTCGATGTCGTTGGGCCGCACGAAGAGCAGGACCTCCTGCCCTACGGGCATCTCTGGCGTCGTGGCCACGTCAATCCGCAACCCCTCGACGGCCACCGTCGCCGTTCCATTGGCCCTGTCAACTTCCGTCACGCGACCCTCCAGGAAGTCCGAGAGCCCGATGAAGTCGGCCACAAAGCGGGACTGCGGGCGATCGTAGATCTCGTCCGGCGTGCCGACCTGCTCCAGCCGGCCGGCGTGCATCACCGCCACCCGATCTGACAGGGCCAGCGCCTCGGCCTGGTCGTGGGTGACGTACACGGCGGTGATCCCCAGGCGATCGATCAACTCGCGAATCTCGAAGCGCATTTCCTCCCGCAGCTTGGCATCCAGATTGGACAGGGGTTCATCCAGCAATAGCACCTTGGGGCGATAGACCAGCGCTCTCGCCAGGCCCACCCGCTGCTGTTGACCGCCGGACAACTGACGCGGGTAGTGCTCCTCGTAGCCGTCCAGGTGAATCAACCTGAGCGCCTCCGTGACCTTTTCGTGGCGCTCAGCCTTGGGCAGCCGGCGGATCATCAGCGGGAACTCGACGTTTTCGTAGACTGTCATGTGCGGGAACAGGGCGAAGTTCTGGAAAACCATGCCCAGTTCCCGCTTGTGGGTGGGCAGGTCAGTCACGTCCTCGCCGTCTATGTACACCCGCCCCTCATCCGGCGTGTTGTGTCCGGTGATGCACCGCAAGGCCGTCGTCTTCCCACAGCCCGATGGTCCCAGCAAAGTCATCAACTCGCCACGGCGAATACGAAGGTTGATGTGGTCATTGGCCACAATGTCGCCGTAGCACTTCGTTACGTTGCGCAGTTCAATCATGGTG
Source organism: uncultured Anaerolineales bacterium (assembly GCA_964532665.1). Lineage (GTDB taxonomy): Bacteria > Chloroflexota > Anaerolineae > Epilineales > JAANWY01 > CAZHMV01. Next base: position 35,306 of record CAZHMV010000043.1, on the reverse strand, counting down.
TTGTCTGGCATATCACACCCCCTTGAACCCGCCCACGAGCTTCTCCGGCTTCACCTGGCGTTGGATCAGGAACAACACCAGAAGCGAGGGGACTACCAGGATGATGGACATGGCGCTGGTCACCTCCCAGTAGCCCTCCCCTACGGCCAGGTAAGTGCGGATGGGGAGCGTCACCGTCTTGGGGCCATAGGTCATCAGGGTCAGGGTGAACTCGTTGTACGAGGTGGTAAAGGTGAAAATAAGCGAGGACAAAATACCGGGCATCACCAGGGGCAGGATGACGTGGAAGAAAGTGCGCACGGTATCGGCACCACACACCGCCGCCGCTTCCAGCACGCGCTCGTCGAGACCCTCAAACGTGGCCGACAGCACCAGGATAGCATAAGGCGCGGCGATCGTGACATGGGCCAACGCCACGCCGATATGCGTATCAATCAAGTGCAGGAAGTAGAAAATCTGCGCCACGCCCAACGCAAAGGTGATGGGCGGGATCATGCGGGGCAGCAGGATGATGGCCGTCAGTACCTCTCTGTTTGGCACCCGTCGCCGGCCCAGTGCCCACCCCGTCGGAATGCCAATGAGCGTGGCAATGGTGACGGCAATGGCGGCGATGACGAGTGTGTTCTTCATGATCTCCGGAATCTTCGCCACCTCGATGGCCCAGCGGTACCAATCCATCGTCAGTGTCGGCGGGAACCAACGTTTGCCGAACCAGTTCTTCCCCACTGATTTCACGGCGATCATCATGAACGGCGTCCAGATGAAAAGGAAGAAACTGGCGAGAAACGTGTAGACGAGCAGCTTCCTGGCGTCCAGCAAAGCCCGCCCGTACTGTCGCAGCAACGTCATAGCGCCGGCCTCCTCAGTACGCGCATGTAGATCGACAAGAACACGACCTGCGATACCGCCATGACGATGGCCATGGTGCTGGCCATGGACCACCTGGCCGGCATGAAGCTGCTGATCTGCGTGTAAATCGAGACCGAGAGCGGGCGGTAGTTACCTCCGGTGATCAGCGGGATGCTGAAGGAACCGAAGGCAGCCATGAAGGTGAGCACCGAGCCGGCGAGAATGCCAGGCACGATCAGGGGCAGGACGATGTAGCGCAACACCTGCCAGTTGTTAGCGCCGGCCACCGTCGCCGCCTCCTCGACATTCCGATCCAGCGCCTCGACTGTGGATAGCGTGGTCACGGCCGTGTAGGAGAAATAGTGCCAGAGATAGAAGAGCACCAGCCCATGCACGGTGTAATTGACCGCCACCGGCTTGTCCACGAACGGCACGAAGTTGAGCAACGTCAGGTTGAACCACCCACGACTGCCATACAGCAGCAACAGGCCCAGGGCCCCGATCAACCCGGGCACCGTGATAGGGATCAGCATGGTCAGCCGGAAAAGCCGGTGCCCGCGCAGCTTCTCACGCAGCACCAGCGCCAACGGCACACTTAACACAATCGATAGCAGGGTCGAAGAAATTGCCAGGAAAAAGGTGAGCAGAATAATCTTGAACGAATTGGGATTGGAGAGAAAGGTGACGTAGTTCTGCAAGGTCCAGCCGGCCCGCTGTCCCTCCGGGCGCAGACTGCGCACAACGGTGATCAGCATCGGATAGAAGAAAAGAGCAAGAAAGCCCAGCAAACCCGGGCTCAACATCAGCAGTGTGACCGTCTCATATCGCCATTTGTTGAGCATTCTACGCATTGTCAAGTCCCGATCGAGTTGATGAACCTAGGAAGCAGTCGATGCAGCCCCCACCCCCGGCCCCTCCCCCAACCCTTCGGCAAGCTCAGGGCAGGCATCTGGGGGAGGGGCGCCTCGTTCCCCCCTCGCTCAGATTTGGGAGAGGGGGGGTAGGGGGGTGAGGGCCTCGTCCAGCTTACCCCTTCCCACTTGTAGGCAATGATAAGCCCAACCCTGGGAGAGGGGGGCTAGGGAGGAGAGGGCCGCTTACGAGACCCTCCTTTTATGGCACAAGCTCCTCGGCACCGTGCTCCTTGATGTAGCTTTTCACATCCTTGTTGCTGATGCGCAGGCGAGACTTCTCCATCTCACTCCACGGCGGGATGGTGTCCCACACGACGCCTGGGATCTTGTCCCAGATGTCCGTACCAGTGTACTGCCACATGGTGGTGATGAGCCGGATTTGCTGGTCATCGGAGAGCAGGAAGTTGATCACGTCGTACACCACGGGCTTGTATTCCTCGGGGATGTCCTTGGGGACGACCAGGTAGCCGTCGGAGCCGGCAGCCATGCCCTCGCTGAGGAAGCCAGCCTTGATGGTGGGCGGCATGGTCCCCTGGTGCCTGGACCACAGGGAGAAGTCCATGGCGTAGAAGGCGATCCAGGTGTCCTCAGCGTTGAAGTCCTCGAACATGTTGGGCGGTTCAGCCGGCAGCGGCTGCTTGGCGTAGGTGTAGAAGTCCTTCAGCTTGGCCCATGCATCCTGCCATTCAGCCGTCTGCTGGAGCTGCTCCAACGGAATCGCTTTGCCTTCGTCGTCCGTCATCTTCACGAACGCGTTGAGGAAGCTGTACGGGATGCGATACGACGAACCGGACTTGGCGTCAGGTCGCACGATACCAATATGGCCCTTCCATTCCTCCCGCCGGTCGTACCATTCCTTCCAGGACTCCGGCGGGTCATCAATAAACTTGGAGTTGTAGATCAGGGCATACTGGCTGCGCCAGTAGAGCGCACCCCGGCCGCCGACGTCCACCCCCAGCACCGTCTGCAGGTACTCTTTCGGGCACTTCTCGATGTTCGGAATGGCATCGACCTGGTCGGGGTACAGAACTTCCAGCCCTATGCCTTCGTCGATGGCGTTGGGGATGGTGCCTGGCTTGACAAACAGCAGGTGCACATCGCCCTGGCCGGGTTGCCAGGCCTTCATGCGTTCCAGAAGTTCCGACTCTTTGGAGACGATGTAGTTGACCTTGATCCCCAATTGTTCCTGAATGGCTGGAATCACCTGGTTTTGCCAGTACCACTGGAAGTTAGCGCCGGAGTTGGTGTCCACCAGGGTGATTTCGGTGGGCCTTTTGACTGCCGGCACGGGTGTGGCCGTGATGACAACTTCCTTCACGACCTCCTTCGGGACCTCTACCTTCACCTCTTTGGTTACTACCACCTCTTTGGGCACTTCCACCGTCTGCACGATGGTCTGAGGTGTAGGGGCTGCACAGTTGGCCAACAGTACCATCAGCAACAACCCCAGCGCGAGCAGAACAAGGTTGATTGATCGTCGCCTTAGCATGGTTTCCTCCTTTGAAGACCTCGATGTCACGCTTTGCCGAGGGGACGGCACCCCCATCTCAATGCCTCGTTATCACCTCCTTCCTTCTGCTTGAGCCTTCTCGGAAAGTTCGAGTCGCCCACACAACACTACAGCGAATTTAGAAAGTAGCAAATGCGGGAGCGGCTGAGTAGTTACCCGAATGTGCTGCAGTGTGGGCTTATCTTATCACAACTCGCCATCTTTTTCAACAAACTAACCACCGCTCTCGACTTCCTCGAGCGACACCGGCCGGCCCTCCCTCAGCGCCTGTGTTGCCGCCAACCCGATAGCCAACGCCGCCCGGCTGTCTTCGCCTGTCACGGGTGGCGGCGTCCCGGACCGCACACTATCCACAAACGCCTGCAGCTCAGCGACGAAAGCGTCGGCGTAGCGCGCGGCCGTATCCGGGACCACATCGTGACGCACGCCGGCTCGGGTCAGCACATTCACCGGCGTCCGGCGCAGGTAGCCCACGTGGACCGCCCCCTCCTCGCCGATGACCTCCACCCGCACGTCGTGGCCGTAGCGCGTGGTGCGGCTGACGAAGAGGGTGCCGAGCCCACCGCCGGCAAAGCGAAAATCGACCACGGCGTTGTCCACGTCGCCCACCGCGCCGATGGCCGGATCTACCAACACCGCGCCTTCGGCGTAGGCGCGCACCACCTCGTCGGCCATGAGCCAGCGGGCCAGGTAGAGGTCGTGGTAGCCGGCGTCGGTAATGAGACCGCCGCTTACGTCGGGATCGGCGAAAGAGGGAGGCGGCGGGTCCTGATCCCCCGCGATGGCGCGGAACACGATGGGCCGGCCAATTTCGCCCGCGTCGATGATGCGTTTGGCCTCCACATATCCGGCATCGAACTGCCGCACGTGGCCGACCATGAGTGTCACGCCGGCAGCGTTGGCGGCCTCGATGGCAGCATCGCAATCGGCCAGGTTGAGGGCCAGGGGTTTCTCGCAGAAGATGTGCAGGCCGGCGGCGGCACACGCCTGAATGTTGGCCGTGTGGGCAGACGTGCTGCTGGCAATGACGACGGCGTCCACGGCCGCGTTGTCCAGCAGCCTATCCACGGTGGGAAATACGGCCACATCGCCGCAGCGCCGGCGCGCCTCAGCCACCCGCTCGACATCCGAGGTGGTCACTGCCACCAGCCGCGCCCCACGCACCCGGTGCGCCAGGTTCTCAGCGTGCACGATCCCAATGCGCCCCGCGCCAATGACGGCCACACGTAGTTGTTCTGACATTGCAGGTCTGCCCCTTCGTTATCTGACCACGGACCACCGCCTCACCGCACCAAGATCGGGGATCATCGCAGGAGACAGTGTTTGCGCTCCTGAGCGCCTGCCGCAACTGCGCCGAGAATGGCTGGCCAGATGGCTCGTTAGCTAGATGGCTGGATGGTGCTGCGCGAGCCATCCAGCCATCCAGCCATCTGCGAACCTAGCTGCTACCTCCCCGACACCTGCCCAATCTGCGGCAGTTCGTAGACCGGCTTCCAGCCAGGGCTCTGCGGCTCGCGCAAGTAAGGCTCCATCTCCTCGGCCGTGCGGAGTGTGACCTCCTCCACGGGCGGCACGGTGCCGGCTGGGAACACTTCCAGGATGTCGTCGATAAGCAAGGTCAGGTAGCGCAGGATGGCTGCCAGCGGGCGCTTCGCCTTCCACGCCTCGGCGTCGGCGGCGTTGCCCACCACACCCTCGGGCGTAGCCACGATCTCGATGGCGAAGTGGCCTTCCCCTTCGGACCAGCGGGAGGGCCGGCGGTACGGGTCCACCGAAGTATCGAAGTGACCGTCGGGCAGATATGCCTTGCCCTTTGTGTTGACGGCGTACTCCATGTCAACCATATCCGGGAAGAGGTAAAGCCCCAGCGAGGTCTCGGCCTCTTCGGCATGGACGAAGTTGGAGCCCCAGGCACCACCACGATCTCTCGTGTAGAAGAACTCCCGCACCGCCCGATGCCAGTCAATCACGCGGAAGATGCCCGGCAGTTGGTATCGCTTCTGGAACTGCTGGATAGCCGCTTCCAACATCCACAGATGGCCGTGATTGTTGATGATGATCTGCTTGCGGAAGCCGTCGTTCCACAGCCCCAACATCACGTCGATCAGCAGCTCGCGGGCAATGTCCTCGCGCACGGGGACGGTACCCGGCATGCCGTAGTGGTGGTAAGGGTGCGCACCGAAGTTGAGCGGCGGCAGAGACAGGGCCACCGGATAGTCGTGTGCCCTGGTGTAGCGACGCACCCCCTCAGCGATCTGGCTGACGAAGAGGGTATCTGTGGCACTGACGGTGTGCATACCGTGGTTCTCCGTGCAGCCAACGGGGATGAGCACGACATCATTCTTGCGTCGCTCCTCAACCAACTGATGGCGGACGGTAGTCTGGATGTAGGAGCCGGCCTTGCCCCACTCGACGGGGGCCGGCATGCCGTACTCGGCCAAGATGGCGTCGATCTGTTCGTCGCTGGCCTCCCAGATTTCCTTCTTCATCCGGCCAACCGCGTTGTCCTCGAAGAAGAGGTCTACCTGACTCGTTGCGAGCCAACCTTCAGGTGCTTTTCTGTTGTTACCTGACATTTCAATTCTCCTTTCACATGAATCACACAGTTACTTTGATCGCCGAAGGTCTCCCGACCGAGGCGAAGGGGCATCGGTCAGGAGACCTCGCCCATCATTCGACTACACCCGCGTAATGCTTCATCAACGTCAACGATTCACGCAAGTACTGCTTCAGCACTTCCACAGAATCCGGCCCCTTGTCCGGGGTGAAGGGATCGGGGCCGGGCGGGACGCACTCAAAGATGATGTCTCCGACATAGCCGATGCCGTGCAGAGCGCGCGTGATCGCCAGGAAATCGGTGTGCCCACGCCCTACCGCCTGACGATTGGAGTCGGCAGCGTGGAAGAGGTAGAGATCGTCACCCGTCTGCCAGATGGCCGCGGGCAGGTCCGGCTCCTCGATGTTCATGTGGTACGCGTCCAGCAGTAACCCGACGTTGGGCGCACCGACCTCCCGCAGAAACCGCCGGCCCTCGGCCGCCGTCACCAGCAGGTGGGCCTCGTAGCGGTTCAGGATTTCCATAGCGATGCGCAGGTCCAACGCCGCTGCCCGCTCGGCAATGCGCTGCACGGCTTCAACGTAGAGGTTCCACTCCTCGTCGTAGGTACTGACCGCGCGAATCCGCCCCACCGCACCGTGGCAGCAGACGAGGGGCGCGCCCACCGCGTCGGCAAAGTCCAGCAGGTCCAGGTAGTACGCGATGCCCTCCTCCCGCACAGCCGGGTCAGGGTGGCAGATATCGACGTTTTCTGGGGTGATGGACAGCACGGCCAGCCCCTGGCCGGCCAGCGTCGCCCGCGCCTGTGCCGGATCCAGGCTCAGGTCGCCGAACAGCTCAACGCCGTCGAAGCGGTGTCCTGAGGGTTCGACAGGCTCACCACGACGGTCTATCGAAGGGCCGAGGCCGGCCAGGGTCTCGGCCACGGCGGGCAATGGCAGATTGCCAAAGGTCCAGGTACAAACTCCGTAATGCACTCTCACCTCCGTGTAAATCCCCTATCGCCTCGCCCCTACTCAATCTCGCTCAACCGGACCGGCCGGCGCTCCTCGTACGACTTACGGGCCGCATAGCCCATCACCACCGGGATGCGACCATCGATGCCTGTAACCGGCGGTGCCTTATCCTCAATGATGCAGCGGATGAACGCCTGCATCTCCTCCACGTACGCATCGGTGTAGCGTTCCACAAAGAAATAGAGAGGGAGTGATGAGTGAACCCCGCCGGCGTCGCTGTGAACCACCCGATCCGGCGTCTCGTTGCCGACGACAGCTACCCCTGCGGACCCAAATACCTCAACCCGCTGATCGTAACCATAGACGGCTTTGCGGCTGTTATCGATGGTCCCCAGCGCTCCGTTAGCAAAGCGCAGCGTGATGATGGTTGTGTCAATGTCCCCCACTTTGCCAATTTCCGGGTCCACCAGGACAGCGCCGGCGGCGTAGATTTCCTTGACCTCGCTGCCCATCAGGTAGCGGGCCATGTCGAAGTCGTGGATTGTCATGTCCAGGAAGATGCCGCCGGAGACCTTCACGTATTCGATGGGGGGCGGCGCGGGATCGCGGCTGGTGATGCGCAGGATATGCGGGGCGCCGATCTGCCCCGCAGCCACCAGTTCACGCACGCGCCGGAAGCTGGGGTCGAAGCGTCGGTTGAACCCTACCTGGAGCTTCACGCCGGCCCTGTCCACCGCCTCCAACGCCTGGTCGATGGTGGGCAGGTCCAGGGCGATGGGCTTCTCACAGAAGATGTGCTTGCCGGCTGCGGCTGCCACTTCGATCATCCGGGCGTGGGTATTGGTACTGGAACAGATGACGACCGCCTCGATCGTCTCATCCTCCAGAATTGCCCGGGGATCGCTGAAGGCGGCCGGAATCTGGAAGTCGGCGGCCGCCTTTTCAGCCGCCTCCACAAAGATGTCGGCTACTGCGACGACGTTCGCCTCGGGTATTCGATAGGCCAGGTGCCCGGCATGCACACGACCGATCCTCCCCGCTCCGATAATCCCTACGTTGACTGTTCTACTCATGAATCCGTTGTCCTTCTTTCTGCGCTGCGAACCGTTGGATCACCTGATAATGAGACAGGAAACCTTAGAGATATTGACAAGCTTCCTCGCCACACTACCCATCAACGAGCCATGGGGGCTGCCCAGGCCACGATATCCAACGACAATGAGATCAGCATCTTTCTGCTCAGCATAACTGGCAAGCTGTGTAGCCGGGTCTCCCATGATGTACTCACGTTCCACATCCGAAAAGCCGGCCTCCTCGAACTGCTGTGCGGCGTTGTCCAGAATAATCTCGGCGGAATCCTGCAGAATCTCCAGCCGAGATTCCGTCACCTCTCCTGCGGCAATCATTTGCAGGATCTCTTTGGGAAGTAACAAATCACGAATCGCATGCACCAGGAAAACCGAAGCCTGGTAACGGCCTGCCAGGTCCACCGCAGCCTCCACAGCACGACTCGCATGCTTTGAACCATCTACACCCACGAGAATTCTCTTGAACACGACTATTGTCCTCCTATCCAGTCAAGAAATCTCTCGGAAAGTCAAATAGGCGGTCCCTTTGACGGGTAGCAGGCCAATCGCGTTGGTCGTCTCTGGCCGGACGACGCCCAACGCGGTTGGGCTTCTACCCTTTTCCGAGAGAGCTCTCCGAGCCGGCCGTCCCCAGCATCAGTCGCCGGCCGCCCACACCGCGACAACGTGAACCGCCTCTCTGGTGATGCGCGCTCCGGTTGGAATCTGCCGCCGGCCAAGTATGAGCTCGATCGTTGCCTCAGCATACTGCTCAGAGGGTATGTCTGCCCAGACATTGCCAGGTGCGCTAGCCGGTGCATCGTCAGGCCGCCATGGCATGTCTGGAGGCAACCTCTGCGCGACGAGGAACGCTCGTCTGAGACCCTGGTGCTCATCACATTGAAACTCAATATGGTGGGCCCACTCGTGGACCAGTGCCTCCTGCAGCATGGCCCGAGTGCCTGGAACTCGCACAGTCACCGTGGCGCTGTCCGGATCGTAGGCTGCCCGGCTGCTGAGCGTGCGCGTGGCACGCAGGCGAACATCACCGAAGCAGTCCGTTCGCGCCTGAAACACCGTGAGAAACCTGGCCCAGGTCTCCTCCGCTAAGGCCTGAAAATCGCTCGCCACGGAGTCGTCAATGATTAGCCTGGGTACATGCCGAGACCAAGCGCTTTCAGGCTGCTGTTGGCTCGACGGCGACGCGCTCACAAGGATAGCGACAGCCACCACCGCTGCGGCGTATCCAAGGACGGTCCAGCGCCGGCGTATCGCATTGCAGACGCGCTTGGTTTCTGTGGCCATCTCTATTCAGGCAACTCAATCTGTTGCCAGCGGTTGCTGCTCCATCTCTTTGAGCTCGCGCAGGAGTTGCTCCAGGTCTGCTCCGCCGGCCATCATGTCAATGAGTTGGTCTCTCGAGACCTCCTCCTTTCTGTAGTCGCCGAAGATCCGCCCGCGTCGCAGAATAACGAAGTGGTCCCCCACTGGAAAGGCATGGTGAGGGTTATGGGTGATAAAGATCACACCCAGGCCCCGTTTCTTCGCCTGGACGATGTAATGGAGTACAATGCCGGCCTGCTTGACCCCGAGGGCGGCCGTCGGTTCATCCAGGATCAAGACCTTGGCCCCAAAATAGACCGCCCGGGCGATGGCCACCGACTGGCGTTCGCCACCTGACAGGGTGCCCACTGGCTGATCGGGGTCGCGGATGTAGATCCCCATCTTGCCAAGCTCGTCACGCACGGTGCGTTTCGCGAAATCGATGTCGTAGCGACGGAACGGTCCAAAGCGTTTCTCCGGTTCGGCCCCGAGAAAGAAATTGCGCCAGATGGGCATCAACGGAATCAGGGAGAGGTCCTGGTAAACCGTCGCAATGCCTTGACCGAGTGCTTCGCGGGGAGACCGAAAATTCACCGGCTTCCCGTCAAAAAAGTACTCACCTTCGGTTGGCTGGTATACCCCGGAGAGAATCTTGATCAGCGTGGACTTGCCGGCACCGTTGTCTCCCAAAAGACACGTGACCTCGCCAGGGAAAACCCGCACCGACACACCGTTGAGGGCAATCACGCTACCGAACAACATGCTTATGTCACGGACCTCTAAAATCGGTTCAGTCATGATGTCTCCTCCCCTTCCGTGCGGGATTTGGCCGAAGCGACAGTCACCGCTTCCGCTCTCTTGCGCGTGAAGTCGTTCACCAGGACCGCGGCGAGCAGCATGACACCCAGGAAGCTGAAGAACCAGTCGGTGGGCCATCCGGCGAATACGATGCCCACCTGCGCCATGCCAAAGATGAGCGCACCGATCGAAGCGCCGACCACGGACCCATAGCCGCCGGTCAGCAAGCAGCCACCGATGGTCGCTGCAATGATGTAGACGAACTCCTGGCCGATGCCCTGGCTGGCCACGGCCGAGCGCAACCGCACAATGTTCATCATGCCCACCAGCCAGGCCGCGGCGGCCGTCGTCATAAACAGGGCAATCTTGACCCTCGCGGCCGGCACACCCAGGTTGCGGGCAGCGTTGGCATCTCCGCCGGCAGCGAAAATCCAGCTCCCGTACCTGGTTCGCAGCAGAATCCACGTGGCGATGACCATGATTACAATCCACCAGATAATTGCACTTCTGAACTCGACACCAAACAGATGGATCCCGATGTTGAAAGAGGCACGCGCCAGGTCAAAGCCCGACGTCTTATCTATGCCACCAACATAGACCTGATCGGTCAGAAGGCGGGTGGTACCCACATTGGCCCCCCGCAAGATAAAGAAGGTCGCCAGGGTTACAATGAAACTGGGCAGTCCTGTCTTGATCACCATCAGGCCATTGAAATATCCCACGGCCAGCGCAAAGAGGAGGGCTGCAAACATGGCCGGCCACAGGTTCCAGCCCATCCGGGTGGACAATAGCCCCGCAACCAGCCCTGTCGTCCCCGTCATGACACCGGTAGACAGATCGAATTCACCACCGATCATGAGCAGGGCCACCGCAATCGCCATGATGCCCAGCGTGGAGGCCGGGTCCAAGATGCGAGCCACACCGCTCAGCGTAATCCAGTTTGTCGGCGCAATGATTGCAAAAAACAGCCACACGACGGCCGCGCCAATGATAGCCCCAACTTCAGGCCGTAGAAAAAGCCCCCGGACGAGGCCAACTTCGGCCAGCCGCTCGTCACGTGCTGCGGTACCTACGGCTTTTGTTGTCATTGAAAACCTCCTTAGGCTCACCTTCGCTTTCGCCGTAGGGCGGATTGGCAATCCGCCTAACAGAGACCTGGGGTGAACGGTGCGGGATGGGACGTCCCATCCCGCACCGCCTGTCATTCCTCCACCGTGTTAGCGGGTTCCCTTGGCAGCCAGGTCCTTTACAGCGGCGGCGTTGCTCTTGTCCACAAAGCCGGGGCCGGTGAGCACCGGCAAGCCACCGCCGACAGTGTTCAGATTGGTGTTGTACAGGTACAGGAAGACAACCGGCAGATAGCCCTGCAGGTACTGTTGCTGGTCAATGGCGAACAGGACCTCGCCGTTGTCAATTGCTGCCAGGACATCGGGGCTCAGGTCGAAGGTAGCCAGTTTCTGGCCAGTGCCCGCCGCATTGATGGCATCACGGGCAGCGATAGCAATGATGGGGTTGAGCGTCAGAATGGCATCGATGGAGCTGTCGGCAATGAGCTTGTTCTGAATGGCCGCCACCGTGCCCGCCACATCCCGGACGCCGGTCGTGGCCACGTTGAAGCGCTCCACATCACCCTTGAACGTGTCTTTCAGGCCATCACACCGCTGCTCCAGGCCGATGTTGCCCTCTTCATGGAGGACGCACAGGACCTTCTTCGCGCCGGCTGCGTTGAATTTCTCGCCGGCTCCCTGACCGGCCACGAACTCTGTCTGGCCGACGTGGGTGAGGGCACCGAGCTCCTTGTAAACATCCACGCCGGAGTTGATGGTGATGACCGGGATGCCGGCGTCAACCGCTTTCTTGACCGCGTCCTTGAGCGCGTCCGGGTTGGCCAGGGAGACGATGAGGCCGTCCACCTTGTCGGCGACAAAGTTCTCGACCAGTTGCGCCTGCTCTGAAGGGTCGCCGCTGCCGCCAGACTTGAGCTGGACGCCATAGGTCGCCGCAGCATCCCTGGCGCCCTTCTCCACGACACCCCAGAAGGCATCCTCTGCAGGATTCGCATGGACGGCCATGCCGAAGACCAGACCTGCCTGGGCAACCTGGGGCTGCTCGGGTTTCTCAGCGGCCGCAGGGGCTTTCTCGGCTGGCTTGGCGGCCTCGGGGGCCTTCTTTTCAGCGGTTGGCTGGGCAGCTCCACCACAGGCAACGAGCACGAGCGCCAATACACTGAACAGGGTCAGCAACCAGATCAGCTTCTTCATTTTTATCCTCCTTGATATGGTACTACTTGGGATTCCACTGGTGAAACTTGTTTGGTATTGCTGGAAATCTGCTCAGGCATCACCTCCTTTGATAAGTGACCCGCGTTATGTGAGGTGTGGAGTGGTCTTTCACGCATCACATCCCTCCCCCGCCCACTTGCTCGGCGAAGGCCGCCAGCGGGGCGGCGGTCGGGAGACCTTGCTCAACGGTGGACCAGCGCAGGATGCGCTAATTCGGATGAATCATAATCTTCCCATCCTGTCGCTTCGTGAGCCGCGCAATGGCATCCACGGCGTTATCCAGCTTGTAGCGCCCGGTGATCATCGGGCTCAGGTCCAGCCGGCCACTGGCGACCATGCGGATGACGCTGGGGAAGTTGGCGTGGCCGGAGTGCCCCTGGGCGCCGAAGAACTGGCTGCGCCGCACCTGGAAGGTCTCCAGGTACATGGGCACCTTCTGCGCTGCCCGACCGATCTGCACGATCTTGCCGTTGATGGCCAGCGCCTGCTCCATCTCCGGCACGGTGAGGTGGGGGACGCCGGCTGCTTCCACGTGGAAGTCGAACCCTTCACCGTGGCTGAGCTCCATGAGAACCTCATGGGGTGACACCTCGCGCGGGTCGAAGACGTGGTCGGCACCGATCTTGCTGGCCAGTTCCCGCCGCTGGGGCGAGACCTCAAAGGACACGATCTTGCCGGCACCGGCGGCCTCGGCCAGGCCCGTCGCTGCCAGGCCGATCGGCCCTGCGCCGAACACGCTGACGTAGGCGCCGGGCTTGAAGCCGCCGGCGCGCGTGAACATGGCATTGTACGAAACCGTGGTGGGCTCGGTCATCGCCGCCACGTCGTAGCCTCGCTCCTCGCCGAAGCGCTCCAGGATGCCATCGATCTTCCAGCAGTACCTGGCTCCCACGGCAATGTAGTTGGCGAAGGCCCCGTCAATGGTGAAGCCGATCTCCTCCAGGTTCACACAGTGGTTGGGGAAGCCGTTGCGACAGGGGTTGCAGTGCCCGCACCAGATCATCTCCTCCACCGTCACCGGATCGCCCACCTTCAGATCTGTCACATCCTTGCCCACCTCCGCAACCTTCGCGGAGAACTCATGGCCCAGGATGGCCGGAAATTTCGTGAGGCCCGGATAGAGGATGTAGTCCTGGTCATCCGTCTCGTAGAAATGCATGTCCGAGCCACACACCCCACACGCCTGTACCTCAAGCAACACCTCATCCGGCCTGATCGCCGGCACCGGCTTCTCCTCGATCTTGAGCTGCGGATGTCGCCAGATGCTGTTGCCCGTGATCGCCTTGCCCGTCCGTTTCTCCCAGTCGGACACGGCGTAGCCTGCCTTGGGTTCCCACTGGGCTTCAAGAACCAAACCTTTCATCGAAAATACCTCCTTGTATGTGTTAAGCTATTCCGAGAATAGCTGGCTGGATGGCTAGTTGGCTAGCTGGCTGGATGGCTTGTTGGCTGTGTGGCTAGATGGCACTACGCGAGCCAACAAGCCATCCAGCCATCTAGCCATCTAATCAAACGGTGCCAAATGCCGCTCGAAGTGCGCATCCAACGCCGCATAGTACGCTTCTTCGTCAGATTCCAACGCCTCCAGCAAACGATCTCGAAAGCGGTAGCCGCCCGCTTCGTCGGTTGCCGTCAGCACCGACCCGAAGGTGACGTGGAGCACCTGCCGGCCATCGAACTGGTCCAACACCGAAGCCAGTTCATCATCAGTCAGTTGGTCTGGCCTGGGGACGCGGCTCGCATCAGCCGATACGTGGTACGTGGCGCGGTCCTGATCGTAACGCTCCAGGGCGAAGGCCAGGATGTCGCGGAATAGGGCCGGATCGATGCCGGCGATGGCCCGCAGCGCTTCCAGGTAGGACGTTCCGGCCGTCTTCAGATGCACCAACTCGCCGGCATATTTGGCGAAAATCGGGTAGATGCTGAACTTGTCCGACCCCGAGTGCAGGCTCAGCTTGTACGGCCCCAGATGGCGCATCACCGCCACGTGTTGGGCGAAGCTGGCCTCGAACGCGGCCATATCGCCGATGTAATCGACTCCCTTCTCGAAGCGGCCCACAAAGCGCGGGGCCAGGCTGACCCACTCAACCCCCAGCCGGCGGAGTTCGCTGGCCACGAAGAAGTGTTCCAACACACTGGTAGGCGTTTCGGTTTCGTCCACCGACATCTCCAGCTCGAAGGGCCGCCCGCCCATCCGTTCGGCCAGGTGACGGTACATCACGGCGGTGTGAGCAACTGCCCGACCGTACTTGGCCGCTGCCCGCAGCAACGATTCTTCGTCGAAAGTCAGACTGAACTCGCCGAGACCGCGCCCTGAGCTTGTCGAAGGGTCGAAGGTCTTGCCCAGATAGCGGTCGCGCAGGTTTGCCGGCGAGCCATCGAGCACGAGCCAGGGCAGCGCCTGCACTTTCGCCTCCAGAGTGGCCGGCGAGTCGGTGTCCGCTGCATCGTCCACGTGGTCGCCCGGATCGACGGTGAAGAAGGTGAAGCCGGCAGCCACACAGCAATCGATGTCGTTGACAGTTTTCAGATGGTCGGCATCTGCACCGAAGCCCGCGCGCCAGCCCTCCTGGAACACGCCCCACGTGGCGTCGTCCATCACCTCGTCGGGGGTTCGCCCGGTGCGTGCCATCTCGCGGATGGACTGTTGTGCGAAGATAGGGGCTATGCTGTGCCGGCGCACCGCTCGCACATGGCCCGGCGTGGCCAGGCCCAGCCGATCGCCCAGGCCAACGGACTTACGAAGACCCAGAACCGTGGGAGCCGTGAACGGCAGTGTATCACGCAGGATCACAGCGTTGGCGTGGTTGGCAGGGCAGAGTTGCAGCATGTAAGGAAGACCTTCCAGCATCACAACGCGTTGGATGCCCTGGAAGGACGGCAGGCCGTAGTAGGACACAATGCCCAGCAACTTCTCGGTATCCCGCCGGCCCAGGAAATAGAGGCAACGTCGAGCGGCCGTGATGGACCGGGGATAGACCACCAGGTCGGCTATGCCGCTCAACTGCGTTGCCAGGTCTTCCGCCTCTGATAATGAGAAAGCAGGAGCCAGGTTTGCAACATCCAACAACTCACGAATTGATGGCATGGTATCACCCGTGGACTCTCAGGTGGCGTGAAACGTGAAACGCAAAACGTGAGGATTCATGCACGAACGGGCCATCACGTTTCACGTCGTCAGTATCCCGTCAGCTTGCCTCACCGGAAGCCACTTTTGAGCGCTAAATCCGATTTCATGATTTCACGAGGTGGATACGCGAAGTCAAAGTGGAAGCTACTTTCTACTCCACCAGGGTACTAAATTTCGGTCTGATGCACTACGAACCCTGAACGTTTTTCTGTGCATCTATGTCTGGCGGAGACGCCGTAGAATCGCGTACGATCATCCGGCATGGCAACAACTCATCGGACGCAGGTTGCTTAGCCAGCAGGTTGAGGACCATCTGCATGGCACGGCGTCCCATTTGGAGTCGAGGCTGGTGGACGGTGGTCAGGGCCGGCGTCACATACCAACTGGGCTCAATGTCGTCGAAGCCCACCACGCTGAGTGAGCCTGGTACGTCGATGCTGTGCTCCCGCGCTGCCAGCAACACCCCGATAGCCGCGCGGTCGTTGTAGCAAAATACGGCCGTCGCTCCCGCGGCCAGCAGAGGCTCCAGCCCCAGCCGGCCACTTTCCAGATCGTGGAGCGTATCTGGCACGATGACCAGGTCGGGGTCGAAAGAGGTGCCGGCATGTTCCAACTCAGCGCGGTAACCGGCCAGCCGCCGCACGCTGGAAGGCGGTCGAAACGCAGAGCCAATGTAGCCGATTCGCCGATGGCCCAGATCTAGAAGATGTCGCACCACCAGACGTGCCCCCTGTTCGTCATCCGCCGACACGGAATAGAGATACTCGCTGTCGGCCTGACTGTTGATGAGGACGATGGGCACGCCCAGTTCTTCCAGGCGCTCGCCGTACAGGCGACCGACACGAGAGGCGAGAACGATGACGCCATCGACCCGCCGGCGGTGGAAGGTTTCTACGACGTCCAGCTCTCGCTCAGGGTCAGCATGGGATGAGCTGAGGAAGACGCTATAGCCGGCAGATGCGGCCAGGTCCTCGATGCCTTCGACAATTCGATCGACAAAGGGGTCGGAGATGAAGGTGACAACCAGGCCGATGGTCCGCGTTTGCCGCGTGACCAGGCTCTGGGCGACGGCACTCGGCATGTAGCCCATCTCTTTCGCCAGGTGCTGAATCTGGGCAGCAGTTTCCGGATTCACAAGGGGACTATCCCGGAGAGCCCGTGAGACAGTGGAATGGGAGACGCCGGCGGCTTTGGCAATGTCTTTGATCGAAACACTCACAGCCTTTGCCCAAGAAAGAAGAAGCCAATCCGGATGGACACCGGCTTTGCACACGTGTGCAAAGCCGGTCATATTGTACCACACATCGGTGTCTTTTGTCAAGGGGGGTCATGATCTATTTGCCAGAGTGACGACCGTTTTTAATGGCCACAGACCTCACGCCACTTCCGGCCGTCCCGCTGAATAAACTGATGGGCAGCGTCTGGCCCCCAGCTTCCGGGTTCGTAGAAGGCAAGTTTGGGTGCACGGTCGGTCTCCCAGCCGGCAAGAACTGGATCAATCAGCGACCAGGCCAGCTCAATCTCGTCCGACCGGGCGAAGAGGGAAGCGTCGCCCTGCAACGCGTCCAACAACAGCCGCTCGTAGGCGCTGGGTAGCGCGTCGGTCCCGAACTCGGAGAGATAGTGGAACTCCATGTCCACTGAGCGCATGGTCATGCCGGCGCCCGGCACCTTGGTCTCAAATTGCAGGTGCATCCCTTCGTCGGGCTGGATGCAGATCGCCAGGATGTTGGCGCTGAGAGCCTTGCCCGCAGGAAGCGGGAACATGAGATGGGGCGCGCATTTGAACTCGATTAGAATCTCGGTCTCCTTTGCGGGCAGACGCTTGCCTGATCGCAGGTAGAAGGGCACGCCTTGCCAGCGCCAGTTGTCAATGTAAAGCTTCAGCGCCGCATAGGTGGCCGTCTGAGAATTGGGGGCCACACCCTTCTCGTCCCGGTACGCTTGAACCGGCTGCCCGTTGACCTGGCCGGCGACGTACTGGCCGCGCACGGTGCGCTCCGCCGTGTCCTCGGGTCGGATGGGCCGCAGGGCACGCAGGACTTTTACCTTCTCATCACGCAGGGCATTCGCCTCAAAGGCTGCCGGCGGCTCCATGGCCGTCAGCGTCAGCAGTTGCAGCAGGTGGTTCTGGAACATATCGCGCAGAACGCCGGCCTGGTCATAGTAGCCCCCCCGGTTTCCGACCCCCACCGTCTCGGCCACGGTGATTTGCACATGGTCGATGTAGTTTCGGTTCCACAGCGGCTCGAAAATGGCGTTGGCAAAGCGGAAGACCATGATATTCTGGACCGTCTCCTTGCCCAGATAGTGGTCAATGCGGTACACCTGCTGTTCATCGAAAGCCCCGTGGACGGTCTCATTGAGGGCGCGTGCCGACGCGAGATCGCGGCCGAAGGGCTTTTCGATTACGACCCGACGCCACCCGCGATTCTCCCAAGCCATGTTGCCCTCGCCGAGGCGGGTCACGATGTCGGCATAGAACCGGGGGGATACGGCCAGGTAGTAAATGCGGTTGTCGGCGCCACCGCGCTGATCCCGCAGGTGCTGGAGAAATCGATCCAACTGCTGGAAGTCATCCTTACGGTTGACGTTGCCGGCGTTGTAGAACAGACCGTCTGCAAAACCCTCCCACTCCGACGTCACCACCGGTGCGTCGCCAAACGTTTCCACCCCTCGACGCATCTCAGCGCGGAATTCGTCGTGGCTGAAAGGCGTGCGCGAAAACCCGACCACGCTGAATCCTCTGGGCAGCCGGCCTTCGCAGTGCAGACGGTAGAGCGCCGGCATCAACTTCCGATGTGTCAGGTCGCCAGAGGCACCGAAGATGATCATCGTCGCGGGTTGAGTACTCTGCTGATCCATTTATCCTTTCCCTCCCACATCTATCTCGCTTCGAGCCGGTCCAACAGCCCGCCGGCTGGTACCGCGAGGTGCGTTAAAAACGCACTCTCTGCGCATTAGATCCACTCATGGCAACCCGTTTTAACGGGTTTTGCAGTAGCAGGCGGGCAATTCATGATACTGTTGGCCAATCTATGTCAAGTTCTGCGTTGCGTCTCACCCTCTCTGAACATGTCATTCCGAACGGAGCGCCAGCGGAGTGAGGAATCCCTGAGACCGCACCTGGATATGTGGGCTGCATTGGAAAAACGGTTCCTTATCTTCCGCACCTCTGTTGACGTGTTCGCCAACGGACGTCGCCTTTTCTTGCACGGTTCCAGGGATTCCTCACTCCGCTGGCGCTCCGTTCGGAATGACATGTTTGGGGCGGTTGCCCGATGTATCCCTGGAGCTTTGTCTTGTCCGACCGGTCCCCGCCGGCTAGCCATCGCGTACAATCCGCTCAACTTGACATAGATTGGCCAACAGTATCATTCATTGCTCGCTCGCTGCTTCAAGCAATTGTTGGATAAGCGCCTATGGCCTCGCCGGCCATCCGTTGACCACCAGCACGCTGTTCAGGCCGCCGGCGCCATCCGGGGCCTTGTGCGGATTGACCGGATCGTCGAACCAGCGCGAGCCGTCCAGCAAGAACTTGTAGACGTAGCGCCCGGGCGGCAGCGGTGGTCGTGCGGCCTGCCAGACACCCGGTTCGATCTGCTCAGCCATCAGGCCCGGCGTGCGCCAATCGTCCCAACTGCCAACGACTTCGACCTGCCGGACGTTGTGGTCGTGCAGCAGAAAGGTGACGCCAGATGGCGTTACCTGCGGCGACAGCGGACGTCCTACCAGCGGACCATGCTGCTCACGCAGGGCCAGCGCGACGGCCTGTCCGGCATCGAGGGTGCCGGCACCCTGGCGCTCGACCGGCGCGCCCGGTATCGGCTGGGCGGCCGCGATGAGCACATCCCGCACCAGACGGGGGGTCAATGTCGGGTTGGCTTGTAGCATGCAGGCCACCGCACTGGCAGCCAGTGGTGCGGCAAAGCTGGTACCGTCCACATGTTGATGGTACGGCGTAATCAGCTTCAGGGCCGCGATTCTCTCCTCGGCACTCGTATCTCCTTCAGCACGGCGGGCAAATAGCTCGGTAGCCTCCCGGGCGATGGAGCTGCCCGGGAGCACGGGAGCGGCCACCCAGATGCTGGGAGCGACCAACTCCGGCTTTGGAGCACCGCCGGCTGTCTCGCCATAGTTGCTGTGCCACAGCTCCACCTCAGCGTGATCGAAAGTGTTCTTGTCATCCAGCCCGCCGATGGTCAGGGCAGCCGGCGCAGTGGCGGGCGGGACGAGCCGGCGTTGGCCATCGTTGCCGGCCGCGGCGACCACGGTGATGTCTTGAGCGACCAGCGCCGCCACGGCTTCGTCCACGGGATTGCCGGCCAGCGGTTCGGTTGAACTCACCGTGAGCGGCGAAACGGGATCACCGCCTACCGACAGATTGACCACGCGCACACCCAGGTCAGGCCCGTTCTGGCATAGCCAGCGCAGAGCGCGGGCAATGGTGTCATTGGTGATCCGACCGGCGTCGTCCCGTGCCTGCACAAGCACCAGATCGGCGTCGCTGGCCAGCCCTCGGTACAGGCCATGGCTCGACCAACCATTGCCGGCGGCGACCGCGCTGGTCATCAGGCCGTGCCACTGGGCCGGTGCTACATCGTCCCAGCCGGGCCAGCGGGGCGTCTCATCGGGGTCGAAAACGCGGACCCGGATGTCCTCATGGCCGGCATCGACCCAGGCGCGAATGCGGTTGCGCGGCCTCACCAGGTCGGGGTGCGGATAGAAGGCGCTGTCCACCACGGCCAGGGTGACGCCCTGGCCGGTGTAGCGCGGGTCCGCGTGCAGGCGTAGCGGCGTGGGCAGCACGCCGAAGGCGGCGCGGGCGTCCAGCGGCCACGTGGCCTGGATGCCCTCGTGCAACGCGGCATCGCCCTGATCGAGGAGCGTCTGCAACAGCACCTGCTGCACACAGGCCGGGCAGGCGCCATCTTGCCTTTTCCAGTGGGGATATCGGCCTGCTAACCGGCTGAGAACGTCAGGCGGAAGCCAGCCGGCCTCGACCAGTTCATCGTTTGTTGTAGTCCTGCCACACAACGGGCAGGTCGTAAATGCCTGATCTGTCATCTTGAAAGATTGTAACTGCTCAGTCGGCGGCAAACAGCAGTTGAAACTGCACCAACGCTTGCGAAGTCGCCCTTCGGCGACTGATCTTCAGCCGGCGGAGGCCGGCTTCGCAAGCGTTGCCGCGATTTCAATCGCCAGGCCCTCTGGGCCGAGTAGCGACCAAAGCTCACTTGCTTCGATGGTGCGCAATGACATGCTCGACCACGCCTGGCAGAGCCGCCGGATCGTCTACGATGTGACCGGGTGGGAGCAGCGCAGCTTCGCGAAGGCGCCGGCGGGTGAAGGGCGTGCTCACAGCCACCACGCTCATCCCGGCTGCCAGGGCCGCTTGTACGCCGGCCGGCGAATCCTCGATCACCAGGCTCTCCTCCGGCGGAATGCCCAGCTCCCGTGACACGAGGTCATAGATTTCCGGATCGGGCTTGCCGTGCTCTACATCGTCCCGCGTGGCGACGAAGTCGAACGCTTCCATGAAACCCAGCACATCCAGCACCCGCTGTGCTTGATCGCAGCGAGACATGGTGGCCAGGGCTGTTTTGCAGCCACTCCGCTGGGCCTCGTGCAGAAGGGCAACATTATGCGGCCATTGGTTGCTGCGCAGCACCTCGGGGTCGGCCAGCATCTCCTCGTAGATTCGCAACCGCACCTGCACGAAGGCCTGCCAGGGAGCGCTTACCCCAAACTCAGACAGCCGTGTCCGGGCGGCCTCTTCCAGCCCGAACCGCTCAACCAGCGCCAGCGCAACCTCCTGGCGCGACAGGCCGACGACCTCTTTGAACGCCTCCACCACGTCCCCCTCACGGAGATCGTCGGGGCACAGTTCAACCGCGGCGCGAGCGTACGACAGCGCTTTGAGCCGTTCGGTTTGCACCAGCGTCCCATCCAGGTCGAAGATCATGGCTCGAATCATGGGGTGGCCCCCTGCAGCGTATGGCTCACAGCCCACCTCGCATAATGACGCCGGCTAACATCAAAGCCCCTACCAGGGCGAAGAGGACCCCCATGCTGCGCTCCAACACCTGCTGGGGAATGCGGCTGGCCACCGCCGATCCCAGTTGCCCACCGATGATCACGCCCGGGATGGTAAAGATGAGCAGGCTCAGGACGATGTCCAGGGCAGTGGTGCCCGATTGTATGAATTGTACGGCGTGCCCAACGGATGCAATCAGCGCGGTAAAGGCGACAACGAAGACGCTGGTGGCAACAGACACTTTGCTGGGCACGCGACAGCGTTGCAGCAGGAAATACCCGTTCAACTCGCCCAGGCCGGTGGAGATCATGCCGATGAACAACCCTCCCAGGCCGGCGATGATCTGACCCTCTGTGCGATTGCAGACGGAATAGCGTATCTCTTCTCCCTCGGCCGTGACCAGACAGGTCTCGGCCTTCTCGCCACCGTACCCGTGTAGAATGGCGGTATCCAGAAGCACAATTTCCTCGTGCCCCGGTGTCCGCAGGAAGCTGGCCGCCACGGCAAACAGCCCCACCGCTAACGTGGTTTTCAGAATGTCAGGCTCGACGTGTCCTGAAACCCAGGTGCCCAGGAGTGCCATCGGGATTGTGACCATCAGCAACATGGCGCCCAGCCGAAAGTCGATGAACCGCTTGCGCGTGTAGGCGTACAGACCGCTGGCAAAGCCGAAGACCTCGGTGATCAGCCCGATACCGATAGCGACGTCGGGCGGCAGGCGCAAGCCCAGGATGAAGAGGGGTGAAAAGAAGGTCGCCCCTTCCACGCCCGAAGCCATGGCGATGGTGGCGATGAGGATCGAAACGGGCAGCATGTACCAGTAGTGGAGGCTCATTTACGGTTACAGTTCTCGTGATAGGCTCAGCTTCGCATGTAATCCCGCTCTGAGAACGGGTGGCCAGTTGGCTCGATAGCTGGATGGCTGGATAGCTGAATGGATGGATGGCTGGGCAATCGTCCCTCATCACAGGCCCTCTGTCAACCGCTTCAGTCCCCCAACCACGTCCTCCCCCAGGTGGAAGCGGATCACCCCCCGGCCGGCGTCCAGCAGCGCCTGCCGGTCGCCCAGCGCCTGGGCCGCCTTCAGCACGCCGAAGGTGATGGACGACTCGGGCGAGCCAGCTTCGTCGGGAATGGGGACATCTCGGGGGTCGTCGGCGGTGAACTGGATGAAGATGCCCTTGCCGGCGTCACCCTTGTGCAACTGGCCGGTGGAGTGCAGGAAGCGCGGCCCGTAGCCAACCGTCGTCGCCAGCCGCGTGCGATCGCGCAACCGGGTGCGCAGCGCCAGCAGCGCCGCGTCGGTTTCGGCGGCGGGCTGCACGTAGGCTTGCAGGGCGATGTAAGCGCCGGGCTGCGCCTGAGATAGGAAGGCCTCCAGTGCCTTCGGAGTGAGCGGCGCCGATTCAACTTCCGGCAGCGTGCCTTCCTTTTGATACGCTGCCACCATCTCCCGCGCCCGGACCTTGGCACTTTCCACGTTGGGCTGGTCGAAGGGGTTGATGCCCAATCGGTGGCCGGCCACGGCGGTGGCCATCTCCCACAGGAAGAACTGGCCGCCCATGTCGTAACGGTCGTGCAGGTGCAGCCCCACGGCCGGATGGCCGGCGTCTTCCAGGGCCTGGAGCGCGGCCAGGGCCTCGTTGTCTGCGTGCTCCAACGGATCGTCCAGGTGCAGGTAGACAAACAGGCGGTCGTCGCCGTACACGGCCGGCCGTCCCAAAGGCTCCCCCACCACCGGCAGGATGCCTGTGCCCTCTTTGCCGGTGCTCTCGGCGATGAGTTGCTCCACCCAGTCGCCGAAGCTGGCAATCTCAGGCGAGGTGACAATCGTCACTTTGTCCCGCCCGGCCTTCGCCAGTTCGCCCATGACGGCGCCCAGCCAGGCCCCCGGGTTATCCTCGGCAGTGACGCACGATTCGCAGCCGCAACTGGTCGCCAGTGCACGGTCCAGCAGGCGGGGCACCTCTACGCCGATCAGCGCCGCCGGCACCAGCCCGAAGTAGGACAGCGCCGAGTAGCGCCCGCCGATGTTCGGGTCGTTGAGGAACGTGGCGCGGAAGCGGTAGCGCTCGGCGATATCGGCCAGCCGGCTGCCGGGATCGGTGATGGCGACGAAGTGGTGGCCGGCCTTGTCCACGCCCAGCGCATCGGCGGTCCAATTGTAGAAGAACTTGAAAAACGAGAGGGTCTCCACCGTGCCGCCGGACTTGGTGGCGACGATGAACAGCGTGCGGGCCGGGTCCAGCCGTTCGGCCTGGGCCAACACGGCCGCGGGGTCGGTGCTGTCCAGCACAGAGAGGTAGGGGTAACCCTCGCGGTTACCCGCCAGCGGGCGACCGCGAGGGTCGCCCCTACGGGCACCGAAGGTCTTGCTGAACACCTCCGGGGCCAGGCTGGAGCCGCCCATCCCTAGCAGCAGGACGTCGGTATAGCCGTCGGCGCACACCGCCTGGGCGAACGCCTCCAGCCGGCCCGCGTCCTCGGCCATGGCCTCGGCGATGTGGAGCCAGCCCAGCCGGTTGGTGATCTCCGTCGGAGTGGGTTCCCAGACCGTGTGGTCGTGGGCCCAGATGCGGGCCAGGACCCGGTTCTCAGCCATCTCGGCCAGGGCTGCGTCCACCGTGGGCTGATACGGACCCAGGAAGGCCACGTGGTGCTGCCAGCCGGCCAGCAACCGGTCGCGCTTCTCGGCAATGCTGGTCATCAGGGCCTCGAAAGATTTGGCGAAGCCGGCCACGCCGTCATCCTGCAATTGTTGAGTGATGACGTCCAGATCGATGCCCAACTCGGCCAGCCATGTCAGTTGCTCGCGCGCTTCATCGAGGCCGGCCTCCAGCGAGGGAGCGACAGTACCGTGATCCAGAAAGGCGTTCAGGGTGGCCGGCGGCACCGTGTTGACCGTGTCCGGCCCGATGAGGTTGTCCACGTAGAGGGTATCGGGATAGAGAGGGTTCTTGGTGCCGGTGCTGGCCCACAGCGGGCGCTGCACTCGCGCCCCCTGCGCGGCCAGTTTTTCCCAGCGCTCGCCGCTGAAAACCTCGCGGAAGCGAGCATAAGCTATTTTCGCGTTGGCAACGGCGATTTTCCCCCGTAGAGATTGGAGATTGGAGATTGGAGATTGAAGATTGCCCTCCTCATGTTGGGGCCGGTCTCCTGACCGTGCCCCGTCCAGCGCGCGATCTACGGCAGTATCAACTCGACTGATGAAGAAAGAGGCTACGGAAGCGACCCGTGATAAATCTCCGCCGGCTGCGGCCAGTTTTTCCAGGCCGACCAGGTATGCCTCGGCCACCGCATCGTAGTGGGCCAGGGAGAACATGAGCGTGACGTTGACGTTGATCCCCTCGCCGATGAGGGTCTCGATGGCCGGGATACCCGCGGGGGTGGCCGGCACCTTGATCATCACGTTGGGGCGCTCCAGGGCAGCGAACAGCCGGCTCGCCTCGGCGATGGTTCCTTCGGTGTCGTGGGCCAGCGTCGGGCTGACCTCCAGGCTCACGTAGCCGTCCGCGCCGTCGGTCTGCTCGTAAACCGGCCGCAGGAGGTCGGCCGCCTGGCGGATGTCCTCAAGCGCCAGCGCCTCGTAGACCTCCTCCACCGTCTTGCCCTGGTCCACCAGCCGGTGCAGGTTTTCGTCGTAGTCGGTGCTGCCGGCGATGGCCTTCTCGAAGATGGAGGGGTTGGAGGTGACGCCCCGCAGGCCGGCGTCGATCAGGCGCTGGAGCTCGCCGGAGGTGATGAACGAACGGCGGATGTAATCAAACCAGATGGCCTGGCCCAAGGCGGCCAGTTCCTGCAATTTTGTCATTCTCGATTCTCCCTGCTGCTCCTGGCTATCTCCATGCGGCATGAACACCCCCAATTCGATGGCCTCAGCCGTGGTTTGCTTACCTGTCCCTTGCTCGTCATGCCCCCTCCCCCAGCCCCTCCCCCGAATTCAGGGGAGGGGAGCAGCCTCTCCCCCTCTCCCAGGAGCCTGCCCTGAGGCCTGGTCCGGCCCAGGACTTGCCGAAGGGTTGGGAGAGGGGGCCGGGGGGGTGAGGGCCGCTGCCGGCTTGTTTCTCAACGTTCATCACTTGTGGCTGTGCTCGCCCTCGCTCCCTCTCGCCCGCCGTTGTGCGCTCGCCAGGATTGTACTCCAAACCGGGCGGTATCGCAACGCCGGCCCTGCGCATCGGGCGTCGGCTCAAGGCAGACGAATCACTTGCCCTCCCTGGCCGGCCTGTGGTACATCATGGTGTGCATGCGGCGCATCATTCCACTACAGTGTAAGGGTCGCACTTCGCTCCGGCTGGATCGCCAGGTCCAGCCGCCAGGCGACAGATTTGACAATCCGTCGCGAGCGGTAAGTGTCACTTTTATCGCAACGTCAATTTACAGGAACGGGACACCTTCTATTGCATGTAGCAGCGGCTGATGGCAGAAGCAAGCTGTGGGGCGGCGCGGCGTTTTCCACGTCGGGAGAGAGTCTGATCTCTGGCCTCCGCCACGCTCTACGCCTGGACGATGCAGCCGCTGGTGATCCTGGCATATAGGCAGCCCCTGGTCGCATCAATTGCCGGCCATGGCGTGGCCACCTTGAGGTTCAAGCCCATGGCATGCGGCGCCCAGGAGCGCAACGTGCGGGTTCATGACCACGTAGACGGGTATCCGGGCCAGCAAATCGGAAAAGCGGCCCTTGTTCCGGAATGCTTCGAGGAACTGTTCGTGCTCCAGCGCCGGCAGGATGCGCGGCGGAATGCCGCCGGCCAGGTAGACCCCCCCGGTGGCCAGCACCTTGAGGGTCAGGTTCCCGGCCTCCGCACCCAGGATGGAGACGAAGGCGTTGAGAGTCGCGACGCAGAGCTCGCACCGCCGTTCTTCGTCGAGGGCGGCGTTGACGATGACAGGCGTCGGATCGTCGGCCGCAGCCAGTTGTTCAGTCAGCCAGGGCGGTTCGTCGGCGTAGCCACTGTCTTTGAGATAGGCATAGATGTTGGGCAGCCCCCGTCCGGAGCAGACCCGCTCGTAGCTGACGTGCCCGAACTGGCCCTGCAGGTAGCGCAGCAGCGCCATCTCAAACAGGTTGGTCGGCCCAAAATCGGTGTGGCCGCCTTCCGAGGGGTGGGCCCGATAGCGCGACCCGTCCCAGGTGAGAAAGCCTTCCCCCAGGCCGGTGCCCGGCGCGATGACGGCGATGGCTCCGCCGGGGGCCGGCTGGCCCTCGTTCAGCGTGTACAGGTCGGCCGGCTCCAGGAATGGCACGCCATGGGCGATGGCGTCCAGGTCGTTCAGCAGCCGGACGGACGACAGGTTCAGCGCGGCCTGGAGTTCTTTTTCGTCCATCACCCAGGGCAGGTTGGTGATGGTGGCGTGGCCGGCAAGCACCGGGCCGGCCACGCCAAAGCTGGCCCGGTCCACAGGCAGGCTGACCCGGGCCAGGAACTCGCGCACAAGCGCTTCCAGGCTGGGGTAGCGAGCACTGGGGAAAGTCGCCTCCACCAGCGGCGCTCGCGGTCCGGCCTCGGGCGAGAAAACGGCCAGGTTCGTCTTGGTTGCACCGATGTCTCCGGCAAGTAGCATGGTTATCTCCGCGTTCATGTCATACGCGCTAACACCGACGCCCGCAACACCTCCGCCACGCTCCAGGCCTGAGCGATGCAGCCGCGCGGCGTGAAGGGCGGGTCGCCGTCAAAGATTTCGCTGATGCTGCCCACACCGTGGGCCGCCAGATGCCGGATCAGCGGCATCAGGAAAGACCGCGCCAACTCGGGATCGCGGTAGACCCGCAGGTGGGCGCTGACGAAGGGACCAATCAGCCAACCCCACACGGTTCCCTGATGGTACGCGCCGTCACGCTGGTACTGGTCGCCGCCGTAGTCGCCCACGTAGGCCGGCTCCTCCTGCGCCAGGCTGCGCAGCCCGTGGGAGGTGAGCAGCCGGCGGGCGCACACATCCACCACGGCGCGCTGCTGCCGCTCGTCCAGCGGGCTGTGGGGTAGGGAGACGGCCAGCAACTGGTTGGGGCGCAGGCTGGCGTCGTGTCCCGCTGGCCCGTCGAGCACGTCGTAGCAGTAGCCGGCGGCTTCGTTCCAGAAGCGGGCGAAGCCGGCCTTTGCCCGGTCCGCCGCCGCGTCGTACGCTCCGGCCGGCTTCCCCAGCCGGCGGGCAAAGTCGGCCATGATGCGCAGGGAATTATACCACAGAGCGTTGATTTCCACAGGTTTGCCGATCCGCGGCGTCACCACCCAGTCGCCCACTTTGGCATCCATCCAGGTCAGTTGTACGCCGGCCTCGCCCGCGTAGATCAGGCCGTCTTCTGGAGCCACATGGATGTTGTAGCGGGTGCCTCGCTGGTGCCAATCGATGATCTCCTGCAGCACCGGAAAGAGTTCTCGCAGAAGTGGATCATCCTGGGTGGCTTCGTGGCAGGCGCGGATGGCCTTGAAGTACCACAGGGTGGCGTCCGCCGTGTTGTACTCGGGGGTCGTGCCAACCTCCGGGAAGCGGTTGGGCAGCATCCCCTGATCCACGAAGCGGGCGAATGTGCGCAGAATGCGTCGCGTGACGTCGGGCCGGCCTGTGGTGAGTGTCAGGCCGGGCAGACTGATCATCGTGTCGCGCCCCCAGTCGCCGAACCAGGGGTAGCCGGCGATAACCGTGCGCCCACCTGTCCTGAGCCCCGTCGAAGGATGCGGCTCGTCGGGCAGCGGGCGGCGGACGATGAACTGGTCAGCGGCCAGCACCAGGTGCTGAAGCCAGGCCGGTGCTTCCTGGTGGCCACTCTGCTGAATCAGCGCCTGCTCGTACGCCTGCCGCCCGGCGTAGGCCGATGTGCCGTCGAGGTTGGGGGAAGTTTCGGTGCTGGCGACGAGGGTGAGAGACTCGCCTGGCTTGAGAGTGGTGCGGAACGTGCCGGCGTGCAGGTGATCCTCGCGCGCGTCCAGTCCCCGGTAGTCTTCTGCGCTCAGAAAGAAGTCCCTGTACCAGTCATGGTGGGGCGTGGCTTCAGCCTGATCGCTCAGCAGGTAGAAGGGCGTCGCTCCGTCGAAAGCGGCTACTCGCAGGCCGTGGGGCACCGAATCGATCCGCATCTGCCAGTCGCCGGCGTGGGTGCTGCCGTGGTGATCGCGGTAGTTGACCAGCGCCTTGATCTCCAGGGTCAGCGGTGCAGTGCCCCGGCGCAGGTCGTAGCGAATGTAGGTGGTGTTGACGTCGGCCTGCATCCACACACGCTTTTCGATCAGGGTGTCGGCGCAGGCAAAGGTCCAGACGGGGGTCGTGCCTTCCAGGTGGAATCGCTCCAGGTGGCGGAAGCCGGCGGGGTCCACTGCCCCGCTGGCCCAGCGGTTGGTGTGCAGCGGGTAGCTGCGGCCGTCGTAGGTCGCCGTCTCGTCCAGCCTGGCCAACAACAGCGTGCGGCCCAACGGCGGCTTGAGGGCGGCGATGAGCAAGCCGTGGTAGCGCCGGGTGAGCAGGCCGGCCACGGTCCCCGAGGCGTAGCCGCCGATGCCGTTTGTGACCAGCCACTCGCGGCCGGCTGCAACGTCCAGGCGGCCACATATCTCACGTCCAAATTCAATCATGGGATGACTCCAGATCACACCCGTGCCCGGCTGCGGAAATGAAGGGGCCGGGCGCTTCCGAGCAGCCCGGCCCCCATCTGGATGAATTCGCTAATTACACAGCAGCGTAGACCAGCGCCACCACCAGGCCAAAGACCAGGTGGCCCATCAACTGGCCAACCATCGTCATGGGGCCGGCGGCGACCTGGGGTGGTCGGGGGTGCATGCGCATCATCATGGGCATCATTACGATGGCCACGATAGCGTGCACCGCGCCGAAGATGAGTCCCCACAGCCATGTGGTGCTGCCAATGCCCAGGCTCCACACCAGGGCGTAAATGATGGCGAAGATAATACCCATCATGAGGTGGACCACCCACCCCACGACGGTCGCCGTTCCCTTGCTGGACGTGAACATCGAGCCCAACATGCCGACGATGTCCATCTTGGGCATCCCCATGGCCGGCGCGACAACCATCAGCATGGTCATGACGACGGTGCCGACGAGTCCGGCGATCACCGCTCCGGCTACGTTCATAGATGTCTCTCCTCTATCTGTTTATGGTGACAGTTTGGCATGATGCCTGCCTGCTGTAAGTTAACAACGAAACGGCGCGTTTTTCTGTAGCCGATCTAACCTTTCGTGGATTCTCGTCCAGGGCCGGCGTGAAACGTAAAACGTGAAACGTGAAAACGCCTTTCCGCACTTGCGTCACGTTTCACGTTTCACGCGATTGCTACGGCTGGCAACCCGTCTCACCGGAAGCCACTTTTTCATCCCGGTTTCGGTTTCATGTACTTACACCAGGTTCGGGGCATCCAGAATCAAAACGACCTGGCCCTCCCCCAGGATTGTAGCGCCGGCCAGTCCGGGAATGTTCCCCAGGGCAGGGGGAAGAGGACGGATCACAATCTCCTCCTGGCCCACCAGCTCATCGACCAGCACCCCCAGTCGATCTCGGTCCTCGCCGACGACTACAGCATAGCCTGTGCCGGCGCGCTCTGTTCCGTTGCCGGGGACGTCTAGCAGTTCCCGCAGCTCCAGCAAGGGCAGCGCCTGTACTTTCTCGTCCCTGAGCACCTGCCAGCGCTGGATTTGCTTCAGCCGCGCCGGCTCGATCTCCAGGGTGCGTTCCACCTGGCTCAGAGGGATGGCATAGGTTTCTTCACTGACCATAACCAGCAGAGCCTGGATGATGGCCAACGTCAGCGGCAACCTCAGCCGGAACGTGCTTCCGTTGCCGGGTTCCGACACAATGGACAGGCCGCCATGCAGCGACTCTATCTGGCGCTTCACGACGTCCATGCCGACGCCGCGACCGGACACGTCGGTGATGCGCTCCGCTGTTGAGAAGCCTGGGCTGCAAATGAGCAGAAATACCTGCTGGTCAGAGAGTTCGTTGGCGTCCGCATGACCGATCAGGCCACGCTGGATGGCCGTTTCCAGGATATGCTTCCGGTTCATTCCGCGGCCATCATCGCTTACCTCGATCATGACCGACTCTCGTTCGCGCCGCGCGCTGAGTCGGATCGTGCCCCGCCGGCGCTTGCCCAGTCGCTCCCGCTCCGTGGGGGGCTCGATGCCGTGATCCACGGCATTGCGCAGCAGGTGCAGGAGCGGATCGGTCACCTGCTCCAAGATCGTGCGGTCCAGTTCGATGTCGCTGCCCTCGATCACGAAATCGGCTTCCTTTTCCCGCTGCCTCAGGAGATCGCGGACCATGCGGGGAAAGCGGTTGAAAACGTGGGCTACGGGCACCATGCGGGTCTCGAGCACGGCATCTCGAAGATTTGCCAGCAGGCGGTCGTGCTGCTCCAGGGCCTCCCTGAGATCGAGCAGGTTATGCCGCTGCTGAATGCGCCACAGCCGGCTGCGACTGATGACCAGGTCGGCCACCAGGTTGAGCAGCGTATCCAGATGCTGCGCATTAACCCGAATGGTCTGCGGCAACTCCGGCGGCTGAAGCGCTGTGGCCGGCGGTGCCGGACGCGCAGGCGCTGCCACGACCGCCGGCTCCGGTGGGGCTGTCGCTCCAGACTCAGGTTTTTCTTCGGCAGGGGCGGTCGCCCCCGTCCTGAAGCCCTCAGCCAGAGTTGCCACATCCAGGCTCGCCGGCCGGTCGGCCAGGGCATCGGCCAGCAGCGTCTTCAGAGCATCGACGCCTGAGAACACGACGTCTGCCAGGGCCGCTGTCAGGGTCTGGTCGCCCTTCCGCAGTTCGTCCAGCAGGTCCTCCAGGGTATGGGCCAATTGAGCCAGGTCCTGGTAGCCCATGGTGGCCGCCATGCCCTTGAGAGTATGAGCCGCCCGGAAGACAGACTCCAGGGCCTGGGCGTCCTGCGCATCCTGCTCCAGGGCCAGCAAGCCGGCGTCCATGGCTTCCAGGTGTTCCTGAGCTTCGCCGGCAAAGAGGTCCTTGTACTCTGACATATCGATCATGATGCACTCTCCAGTCTTCGGGTCACTGCCCGGACAATGGCAGCCGGGATGTCACTCAGCGGCAATACCTGGTCCACCACGCCTGTCCTGGCGGCCGCGCGAGGCATGCCATACACCACACTGGTCTCCTGATCCTGGGCGATGACCACCCCGCCGGCTGCTTTGATCTGCTGAATTCCCCGGGCTCCATCGGAACCCATGCCGGTCAGCACGACGCCCACACTGCCAATGCCGTAAACTTCGGCCACGTCGATCATGGTAATGTCGGCCGCCGGCCGCAATCCGCCTATCGGTGCCGAATCGTCCAGCCGGACGATGCTGCCCTTCGACGAGCTCAGGATGCTACCGCTGTTTCGGCTACCCGGTCGGACCCGCATGTGGTAGCCGCCGGGTGCTACGAAAGCATGGCCGGCGGTTACCCGGTCGCCCTCCTCCGCCTCTTGCACGCGCAAGGCACTCCGCTGGTCCAACCGCTGAGCGAAGGAGCGGGTGAAACCGGCCGGCATGTGTTGGACCACCAGCACGGTGGCCGGCAGGTCCCCGGGCAGGGCCGCCAGGACGTGCTCCACAGCCCGAGGGCCGCCCGTCGAGGCTGCGATGATGACGGCATGTTGTTCTGACCTTTTCCTGCCGGCGGCTGGCACCGGCGGTGGTATGACCGATGCTGGTGCCGGTAGCCGAGTCAGCTTTCTCAGGTTCGCCAACCGGGCCAGCCTGACTTTGCGGATCAACTCCTCCCGGATTTTGTAGAGATCGACCGAGATGGTGCCCGATGGCTTAACGACGAACTCTACGGCTCCGCGTTCCATGGCTTCCAGCGCTACGTCGGCATCGCCAAGACCGGTCAGCATGACCACGGGCGTGGGAAATTGCTGCATGATCTGGCTCAAGGCTTCCAGCCCGTTCAGACGAGGCATCTCCACGTCCAGGGTGATCACGTCGGGACGCAGGGTGGCCACTTTCTCAACTGCTTCCTGCCCATCCCGCGCGGTGCCCACTACTTCGATCCCGTCGTCTGACTCCAACAAATCCGAGATCAGCCGGCGCATGAGTGCTGAATCATCGACCACCATAACTTGTAGCTTGGCAGGCATGAATTAACTCCTTGGCGTGAAACGGATGCGTGATGCGTAATATGGACTTGTCCGCCTTCTGAGCGGTCTTCACGTTTCACGTTTCACGTTCCAACTCTTCCAGTTCCCCGATCTCTTCCGTGGTCAGCACGCGGCTGAGGTCCAGGACGATGAATAGGCGGTCGTCCTGCGTGGCCACGCCTGTCAGGTAGACGCCGCCGATGTCGGCCACCATGGCCGGCGGCGGTTCGATTGCCGCAGCGCGTATCCACAGAATCTCGGTGACAGCATCCACGATCAGGCCTACCCGCTGGCCATCCACCTGAACGACAATGATGCGGGCCTCATCATCGTAGGGCGTCCCCGCCAACTGGAAGCGTTTTTTGAGATCGACGATCGGCACGATGTCGCCGTGCAGGTTGATGACGCCTTCCAGGAAGGCCGGCGCGCGGGGCACGCGGGTGCTCTTCACCAGGGGCGCGATGCGCATCACCTGCTCGATGGGAACGGCGAATTCTGTGCCATCCAGACAGAAGGTAACGAACTGCTGCTGTGGTTCATCTTCCAGGGGTTTTTCGGTTTGCATGGGCTTTCTCCTCTGATAAGCCACGAACGCGGAAACGGGATGTCAGTTCCTGCAAGCCCACCGCCAACTCGGATAGCTCCTGAGCGGCCGTGGCCAGTTGTTCCGTGGAGGCCATCTGCTGCTCCACAGCAGCGGCCATTTCCTCTGCACCCGTTGCCTGTTGCACGGTTACTGACGCCATGTCGTTTACGGAGCGCACCACAGTGTCGGACTCCTGGCGCTGCCGCGCCGTGGCGCCGGCGTTCTGGCGGGCCATGGTGGCCGTGTCATTCACCGTGGTGACGATGTCTTCCATGCCCGTCAGAACCTGCTGGATCTCGTCCTGGATTTCAACGTTCAGGGTCGTGATCTCCTCCACAGCGTGGCGGGAGCTTTCGGCCAGCCGGCGTACTTCGTCGGCGACGACGGCGAAGCTCTTGCCGTGTTCGCCGGCCCGTGCGGCCTCGATGGCTGCGTTCAGAGCCAGCAGGTTGGTTTGATCGGCGAACCGTTTCACGGTGCCGGCCATGCTGTTGATGTCCTCGGAGCGGCGCTGCAGGGCGTGCATCATTTCCGCCAGGCTATTCACCCCCCTCCTGGCCTGCTCTGCGACCTGTTCTGTTTGCTGGGCGTTCTGGGCGATCTGGTCGGTGGCCGCCGCCAGTGCTTCAATGGCCCGGGAGATGTCCTCGGCCTGGTCGGTCTGAGCAGTTGCGCCCTGAGCCACTTGCTGAACCGTCGTCGCCACCTGGCCGGCCGAGGCATTGATTTCCTCGGTCATGGCCGACAGCTCTTCCGACGCTGTTGCCACCTGACCAGACGTCGTCGCCATCTGCTGGATCAGGCCCCGCAGATCCTGGGTCATCTGGTCAAAAGCCCGGGCGAGTTGGCCGACTTCAACTGGGCCGCGAACGGTGATCTCGGGCGTGAGGTCGCCGTGGCTGATTTGGTTGGCGACCTGACTGAGTTCCACCACCGGCCGGGTGATAGCCCGTGCGGAGTACGCCCCCACGCCGACGGCCAGGATCAGCACCAGGGCCATCAACCCGAGAAAGACGTTCCGGAAGGAGGCCACGGGCGCCAGAGCCTTGTCCAGTGGCTCTACCTCGATCACGGTCCAGGGGCTAGCCGTCTGTTCTTGCGAGAGTACAGGAGCATAGGCGACCATCTGGCCTCCCGCCACGGTGGTTCCCGCCTGGCCGCCGAGGACCTCCGCTGCCAGGTCGGGAAAGTCAACGGTCAGGCGCTCTCCGGTGTTCAAATCGGTGGGACCGCCCCAGCGTTTGGCCTCGTCAGGGTGCGAGAGGTAGAACCCATCCGCATCAACCAGGAGGAGATACTTCTGTCCTTCGTCGGCCTCTTTCTGCAAGGGGTCCAGGAACCCCCGAGCGTCCAGGTTGGTGACCATCACCCCGCGCCGTTGGCCTTCGTAGAAGACAGGGGCCGCGTAGCGAATGCCCGGCACGTGGGGTGTGATGATGACGCCTCCCTGGGTCTCCAGACGCAGCCGGGTGGCGTAGACCTGGCCTTCGGGCAGGGTCATGCCGTTGACAAAGTAATCATCCTGGCCTTCGTTCTGCAGTTCGTCACCCTGGCTGACGTGGAAGGTGTTTCCCTGGGCTGCAATTTCCACGACTTCCTGACCTGTCGCGTCGATGTAGCGGATCTTGAAGTAGCCACTCCGCGTTTGGGCCAGGGCAATGAATTCGTCGGCCAGTTCCTGGCGCGTCCTTGCGATGGCGGCCGGCTCGCCGTCGGCGATGGCTTCCAACAGTTCCATCAGGGGTGCCGATCTGGCGAGAAAAGTAACGTCGTCTGAAGTGCCTTGCAGGGCCTTCTGGATGTTGGCTGCGAGGCTTTTCACACGGTTGGCCTCCGTTTGCAGGGCCTGCTGGCGCAACGCATTGGCCGCCGCCTGCTCACTGTGCACACCGACGATGATGAGCGGAATGAGGGCGACCAGGATGAAAGCGCCTGTCAAACGGATTTGCAGTCGGGACAACAATCTGTTTAGCATGAGTCATTTCCTCCTATTGCCGGTGATAAGTGACCGGTCAACATGCCCCTACAGGGCCCCATGAAGCATGAAAATTGCTGGATAGCTGGATGGCTGGATGGCTCACATTGTCACCGCTCAGCCATCTAACCATTAGCCATCTAGCCAACTGTTTTCAGAGCAGTGGTAACTGATGACTGATTACTGGTCACTGATTACTGATTGCCGACTTGCGGTAGATGTGCTCTCGTAAGTTCACGGT
>CAZHMV010000042.1:23111-36512 GCA_964532665.1 uncultured Anaerolineales bacterium | reverse complement strand
GTCAGGTGCCAGTAGTTGACGGCAATGAGGCCGGTGGCGAGCAAGGCCACGCGGCGGTTGAAAAGGGCGCGGCCCAGGAGGTAGGTGAGGGGCAACGTGGCAATGCCGATGAGAGCGGATGTCAGGCGGATGGCCAGAATATTGATGCCGACGATGGCCTGGACGGGGGCCATCAGGTACATGTAGAGCGGCTCGCGGCCCGTCCAGGCGGAGAAGAAGACGGGTCGGGCGCCGTGGAGGATGTCGCGGGCCAGGAGTCCGTAGACCGCCTCGTCGAAGTGGAGGCCGGGCGGGAATCGGTCCAGAGCGACAAGGCGAATGATCGCACCGAAGCCGATGAACACGGCCAGGGTTGCCGCGAACTCCCGGCGGATCGCTGTCTGGACCCGCCGGCCCGCTGGCCGGCGTTGCAGGGTTGTGTCCATTCCGCCGGCTATTGTACAGCAGGCGAGTTCACTGGTCAAAAGAGACCCTAAGGGTTTGTGAAACCCTTAGGGTCTGGTAGAGTTATTCAGCCAGGAAGGACAACAGGGCCTCGTTGAACTCGTCGGGGTGGTCGGCGGTGACTGCGTGGCCGGCTTCGGAGATCACGACTTGGCGCGCGCCGGGGATACCGTCAACCAACCGACGCTGCGATGCCGGCGGCACGGTGGTATCCTGGTCACTTGTTACGACCAGTGTTGGGATGTGGATGTCTCTCAACCGGTGCTCAACATCGAAGCGTCCGAGCGCCCACATGCTGGCCCGGTAGGCCTGAGGGTTCGTATTGACAATCCGCTGATACAGTTGATCGCGGAGTTCGTCCTGGTCAGGATGCGGAAAAATGCGCTGAGTCACTGCCCGAGCCTGGGTCTCTATGCCCACGGTATACAGGAGCACCATGCGCAGGGGAAAGTACAGATACCCGCCGAGACCCTGCGGGCGCAGGCGGGCAAAGGTGTTGACCAGAACCAGCCGGCGCACCAAATCTGCGTGGTCGAGAGCCAATTGGAGCGCTACTGTCCCGCCCATGGAGATACCGACCACGTGGGCCGGCCCGGCATCCAGCTCGCGCAGCAGGGATGCCATGTCTTGTGCCATGGCCGGCACGCTCGTATTGCCGGGCCACGACGATTGGCCGAAGCCACGCAGGTCGGGGGCCAGCACGCGGTAGCCGGCTGTCACCAGTGGCGGAAACTGTAACAGCCAGTCGGCACCGGCCGACCCCAGGCCGTGCAAGAGCAACACAGCCGGCTCGCCGGTGGGGTTGTGTTCCTCGTAGTGGATGGTGATGTTGTTGGATAACGTGGTCTCAGGCACGGAAACGCTCCTTTGTCAGGCTGGCCCGCTGCCCAGAACCGGGGAGAAGGCTATGTGCCGGCAGATACCCGGTTCACGGCTATGACCTGGCTGACCATCCAGCCAATGATCGCCAGACCAATCAGGAACAAGATGAGGAACAGAATCAGCGGGCTCCACTGGGTGTTCACCGGTTCCTGACCAATGGCAAGATAGCGACCGATCTCGGCGTTCTGGAGCCACTGCCGGCTGATGGCGTTCAGCGCCAGCACGCCAAACTGGGCCACGCCGGCCAGGGCCGCCAGCCGGCGATCGACACCCCGTCGTTGAGCCACGAGCAGCAGCCAGGGCAGACCGGGCCCCACCGCCGTGAGAACACCCAGCAGCAAGATCAGCGGGCGGGCGCGGGCCGCAGCCAGCATCGCCGGGTCTACTGTGCCGAAGATGTACCAACTGCCCATGACGGCGAACCAGACGAGACCCAGGGTGTACAGGCCTGCAGCGAATCGGGCGGCATAGCACCGGTAGTCCTCCCTTTCGTCACCGGCAAAAAACGCCGCATCAATCGTAACATACACGGCTGTTGTCGTCAATGCCAGGCCAAACATCAGCAACCAGCGGGGGAACAACGTTGCATCGCCGAGATTCAGGGCCAGTCCAGTCGGTGCACCAGACACGCTGGAGCGCTGGAAGATCTCCACCCAGGCGTCGATGTCAGTCATCAGGCTGAAGTTGTTGGCGAACAGAAAACCGATGACCACGAAGAGTACTGCGCTCACCCAGCCAGTTGCCATTCCCCACCACCGCACCTGACCTTTCCTGGCCTCAGTGGCGTAGATGTACACCCCATAGTAGGCCAGAGTCAGCAAGATGATCACACTGAGCCAGGGCCAGGCCATGAGAATGCCGGCCGGGTAGTAGACCTGATAGTAGGCCACCTGGGTGAACAGCAGCGGCACGATGCCGAAGTTAATGCCCAATGCGATCACGATAGGCATGGCGCCGATCAGGCGGTGGGCCAGCCGGCGAGGATTGTCGCGTCCAAACAGCCCCAGCACAGCCACGACTACCATGCCGGCGTACCATAGATTCATGGGCACCATGTGAAGCGTGAAGCCCAACACTTTGAAGAACTCAAGAAACCAGAAGGGCGCTGGATAGCCCAGCGGATTAGTTGGGGCAATGGGGGTTACAGGGTTCACCGGTCATCTCCTCCATAATCGCTCGCAGTCAGGCGTCTTGAGTGAAGCGCAAGGGACTGAAGTGAAGTGCTGTCTCCTTGCCACTCCGCTGCATGCTTCACTACAAACCTCACCTGGGAAATGGGTGAGGTGGGATCACAGACTCCAGGTAGACGGCCAGTACCCTGGCCTCGGCGTCGGTGCCCGACCAGGGCGGCATGAAATAGTGAAACTGATTCAGGTCACGCACCATCAGCTCCACCATTTCCGGCGTCCATCCCCGCGCCAGCGCGGCGACGCCCGAATAGCCTTCCACAGCATGACAGTCATTACAGTGATACATGAACTCCATGCGCCCGATCTCTCTTTGATCACGAACGGGCAGGCCTAGCATCTGTGCCTCGCTAATCCCGCCCTGGCTGTCAATCAACTCAGGGTATTTGGAGGCAATCCAGGCCCGCGTCCAGATGCCCCCCTCGGCAAATCCATCCTGTTGCAACTGAGAGATTTCGTTCGGATACACCCCGTGTCCGTAAACAACGCTATATACGATGTAGGGCTTGCGCACGGCCTCCCGAATGAACTCGCCGGTCCCGACGGCCGCCAGACCAAGTCCGAAGAACAGGATAGCAAAACCGGGGGTGAGCCAGCCCGGATTGCGATACGGACCCATGTACATTAGTACGAAGACGATGGCCGTGATGGCAAAGAGCAGCAGTTGTAGCAGGTTGAGCGCACTGGCACCCACAAGTGCCGCCCGCCCGCTCACGGGGACGTTGATGTACCAGCCGGCGCCACCCAGGATGACCAGCACCGCGCCGGCCATCGCATAGCGTGCAATACGTGACTCCACAATGCAGCACTCGGGCTGCTCCTTGAGGCGGAAACTGGCATGGAGGTAGAAATAGAGGGATGCCAGCAGCAGTGAGCCGCCGGTGCGCGCCAGAGCCTGCGGCAGCGTCTGGGGGTTGAAGAGTGCGCGCCAGAAACCACCCTGGGCCGGCCAACTACCGCTGTTCATCATGAAAGCGGTGATGCCCGTGATGATCACCAGGCTGAGCCAGGCCGCGCCGGCATACACCCAGCCGATAGCCTGATGCGTTCGGGCCGGCAGCCGGCCCCAGTAGTAGAAGAAGATGAAAGCCGCCACGATTTCGATGATGAAGGTAATCCACTCGATGGCCCAGCCGAAGACGAAGATGTGTATCAGGGCCTCAGTCGCCAATGGTGAGGCCAGGCTGATGGTCCACCAGATGCCGACACCGGTGATAGCACCGTAGACCACCGTGATCAGGATGAAAAACCAGGTGTGATCATGCAGGTAGTCCAGCAAAGCCGCACTGTTAACCCGGTAGGCGTGCCGGGTCTCGGCGGCCAGGATAAGACCGCCGCCAACAGCATATTGCGAGACGAACACATGTAACACAGCAACCAGGGCTATCAGCATGGGCGATGTCAAGCCGGGCACATACCAGAAAGGATAGTGCACTGAAAACCTCCTTGTCTTACCTGTCTGTCGCTGCAATCAGCAGGAGTGCAGAGGGGCAGAGGTTCAGGGGGACAGCAAGGATTGCTCCTGAGCCACTCCGCGCCTGTGATCTTCTGCCCCTCTGCCGGCCTCCAGCGCTAATTGTAGCCGGGTTGGGTGCGAGATCGGTTCCCTTTCGGTCTAAAAGGGGTCCAAACGGCGGATGAGCCTGATTGACTGGGCCCAGCTTCATGAATTCCTACGTACGCTCCACCTCACCTTGACCGATCCGGCCTTTTAGTGTATCCTTTGCGGTCGGAAAACTGGCAGGGGGACGCGCTTCGCGGCACCTGCGGAAACAAGGAGGCAAGTGAGTGAGTCAAGAGGCAGAGAACGAAACAACGATTGTCACTGAGGCCGCCATCGAGGCCGACACGAGCCGCGAGACGACGGGTGCGGATGCCGTCGAAGCAGTAAGTGCCGACATAGACGAAGCCTTGGATATGGAAGCAGCGGGAACGCCGGCATCCGCTGAGGCAGAAGGTGTGACACAAGCTGTGGCTGAAGCTCAGGAGACCACCGAAGAGTCTGAAGCGGCAACACGTGACACGGCAGAGAAGCCGGCAGGCGAGGAAGTGGCGGCCGCCAAACAGGAACCTGAAAAAGAAAAGAAAGCGCCCGAGCCGAAAACCCCGCTATCAGAGCTGGAGGTGGGCACTGAATTGACAGGACGCGTCGTGGGCATCGCCGATTTCGGTGCTTTTGTGGACATCGGAGCCGAAACCGACGGTTTGATCCACATCTCCGAGCTGAGCGATGGTCGAGTGAAAAAGGTATCTGACGTCGTCTCCGTCGGACAGCAAGTCAACGTGTGGATCAAAGATGTTGATACAGATCACGAGCGGATCAGCCTCAGCATGAGGCACAAGCCCCGATACCGGCTGCGGGACCTTAAGCCGGGCATGATCATTGATGGCAGAGTGACGGGTATTCGAGACTACGGCATTTTTGTTGACATCGGTTCCGAGACGGAGGGCCTGGTTCACGTGTCCGAGATGGCGGATGGCTACGTGAGCAAGCCGTCCGAACTGGTTTCAGCCGGCGACGATGTAGAGGTCCGCATCAAAAAGGTTGATCGCAGACGTCGCCGTATCAGTCTGAGCATGAAGGGATTCGGCTCCGCCGTTCGCCCGAGGGAACCGGAGCCGGAAGAGGTAATGCCAACTGCCATGGAATTGGCCATGCGGCGAGCACTGGGTGAGCTTGAGGAGCATATCGAGGAAGCATCGCACGAGCAGATTGATGTTGAAGAGACCAGCCGCGAGGAACTGGGCGATGTCTTTGCTCGCATGCTCCGCGACTATCAGGCCGACACAGAAAACGAGTGAGTATCGTCGCCTGGGTTACGACCGCCTTTGGTGCCCTGGTCGTCGGCGTGGCCGTCAGTTCAGTCCTGGATGAACTGTTCAACCGGGTGGCACAACTGCAGCCCAATCGCTGGTCAAGGGGAGCCGTTCTGCGCGGCGCTATCACCGTCATTGTGAGCGGTGCAGCGATGGCGTTGTGGGTGTGGTTGTGGATGCAGTACGTTGTCGGCTAGCCTGGTAGCACAAGGTGACGAATCGCACAGACGTTGTTGGCCGGCCGGCATGATTGAACCGGCGTCTCCCCCAGGTTCAGGCCCCGCGCGCGTAATGCCTCATCAACCTTACACACGGGCAACCCCATGACGTTCGCCGGACAACCGTCGAGGCGGGCAACAGGCATAAAGGTTGGGTGCTGAATCGCATACGCCCCCGCCTTATCCATGGGATCACCGCCGGCCACGTAGGCTGCAATCTCCTCATCGGCGTAAGCTCGCATCCACACCGTGCTTGACACCACCACGGTGCGTGCCGCATCAGAATTGGAGTCCAGTACGGCAAAACCCGTCAGCACCCGGTGCAAGCGACCACGCAGACGGCGCAGCATGGTTGTTGCCTCGGCCTCATCCCCCGGCTTTCCCAGAATCTCATCGTCGAGGACGACAAGCGTGTCGGCAGCCACAACCAGACCGTTGACCCGGGCGGCCACCACGGCCGCTTTGGTGCAGGCCAGCCGGCTTGCCGTCTGGGCCGGCGTCTCATCCGGCAACGGCGTCTCGTCAATATCGGCCGTGTGCACGTCGAAGGGCACGCCAAGCAGTCCGAAAAGCCAGTGCCGGCGCGGCGATGCTGAGGCGAGGACAACGGGCGTAGTCGAATCAGAAGAGTTCATAAGCGGCACGCCACATTATAGCGCCGGACGCAGATCTGGTCAATGCGTCCACCAACTCGGAGAATAGTTGGCTAGCATTTTCATGGTCTGTTGACAAAAATCCTGTCTCGGGCTATACTGCCAGCAGATCAGAACGCGACGCGACACGCGACACACGGCCATGAAGAAGGATGTCCCTCTCTGGCAGGCTTACCGTCTGCTACAGGCAGGCGCGGTCACCCTGGTAACGACACGCTATCGGGACCGGGACAACGTGATGCCGGCCTCCTGGACGGCACCCGTTAGCTTCGATCCACCACGCATTGGCATCGCCGTCGCCCCCAACCACCTGACCCACGACCTCATTCGCCGGAGTGAAGTCTTCGCCCTCAACATCCCTGGCCGGCCACTGGCGGAGCAGGTTGATCGGGCCGGCCGCATCTCCGGCCATGATGTCGATGACAAACTGGCCGAGCTCGGCCTGACGGAAGCTGAAGCCACGGAAATCGACGTGCCGCTGATCGAGGAATGTCTGGCCCACATCGAGTGCGGTCTGGTCGAGGCGGTTGAGCTGGGCGACCATGTCTGGTTTGTCGGCCAAGTGCTGGCTGCCAAGGCTGACGACGAGGCGTTTGACGAGACCTGGCTGCTCGGTGAAGACGAGGAGACGAGGCCCTTGCTGCACCTTGGGGGAACTTCGTACGCGGTCCCTGAAACTCGGATCGAAATTCAGCAGCGTGAGGAGGCAGATGATGATTGACAACATTCATTGGCTAGGACATGCGAGTCTACGCATCAATGCTCCCAGCGCCGTCATCTACGTGGACCCGTGGAAACTGGCCGGCAACCCGCCGTCGGCCGATCTGATCCTGATCACCCATGAGCACTACGATCATTGCTCCGCCGAAGACATCGCAAAGATCCGCACCGACGACACGGTGATCGTGGCGAACACGGGTGCGGCCAGGAAGCTCAGCGGGCCCGTCCGGGTTGCCCGCGCCGGCGACGAGCTTTCGGCCCGGGGCGTGAAGATTCAGGCCGTGCCGGCCTACAACACCGACAAGAAATTCCACCCCAAGTCGGCAGGCCACGTTGGCTTCGTCATCACGGTCGATGATACGCGCATTTACGTTGCCGGCGACACCGATGTCATTCCTGAAATGAAAGACATCCGGGCCGACATCGCCATCTTGCCGGTCAGCGGAACCTACGTGATGACGGCCGAGCAGGCGGTGGAGGCTGCCGGCCTCATCGGGCCGGACGTTGCAATCCCCATCCACTACGGCGAGATCGTTGGGTCGGAGGCCGATGCCAGGCAGTTCCGAGACCGGGCATCGTGTGAGGTTCGCATTTTGCGAAAGGAAGGGTGAACCATGGTGACAATCCGCCACAGCCTGCCGACCCTGCTGCTCGCCGCACTGGTGCTGGCAGTGACCGTCAGCCAACCATCCACAACGCTGGGGCAGAGCGATGTTGACAACTCCTTCCAGCCGGTGGTCGTGGCCGGCGCACAGGTGGGTGCCTTGCTCGGCATGCCCGTGACCGAACTCTTCGTATACTCGTATTCG
This sequence comes from uncultured Anaerolineales bacterium, assembly GCA_964532665.1. Classification (GTDB taxonomy): domain Bacteria; phylum Chloroflexota; class Anaerolineae; order Epilineales; family JAANWY01; genus CAZHMV01. Next base: position 28,782 of record CAZHMV010000042.1, on the reverse strand, counting down.
GATGGCGCGTGGACACAGATTCCCTACCAGATTGACGAAAAGACGCCGAATGAGAACGGCGATCGAGTCTACACAGCCGAAGGAGATGGCCGGCTCGACGCCGACGAAGAGATCGTGTTCATGCTGAAAGACATGGGCGGACAGGCACCACCGCCGGCCTGGGTCGAGGGAGCCGAGACGGACAGTCGCATCGAGGTGGCGGCGCAGGCGAGTGGTGGCAGCCGGCGCTGGGCCTATCTCTTCCATGGTCCGCAACTCAGCCAGACGTTTGAGGCGGACTACGTACGATTCTCCGGGGCTGCTCAGCGTGTCATCGCTGAACACTACCAGGCCGGGTTTCTCGACAATGGCACCGGATTGAACGAACTGCGCCTGAACAACAGCGGCGTTGACATCCTGGATCGGACGAAGCTCCGACTGGAGATCGTGGTTCGAGTCTTTGGCATCCCCGTGCGCCGGCTGTCGTGCAACGAGGATAATCTCACCCAGGAAGATGGTTGTGGTCTTGAACCGAAGCCGATCTCCCCCGTAAAGGATGGGCCTGTGCGCCTGGTCTGGAGCGAGGGCGGAGGTTTCGTCTACGGCAGTCTGTTTCAAACACAGAATGAGGTTGATTTGTCAGCTTTGCCCGGTATCGCGAGTGCGACCATTGAAAGTTTCCGCTTTTCATGGGACTTCGCTGAGCAGGGTGTCGCGACATCGACTCCTACGACCTACCTGGATGCCAACATGAGCGGGCCGGTCGTCATTGACGGACAGCCGGACACTGTGCCTACGCAGTCGGTGCCGGCCTGGCGTCAGATATCTCATGCGACCGGCACGATCATCATGACAACGGACCTGTCAGCAGCGGGGGGTACGCAGCGCAACTACTACAAGGACGACAGCACGTTTGATCCCGATGACACCGGCGACGGCCTCTCGTACGGCGACAACGGTTTCTCGATCGACAACCCTAATACCAGCTTCACCCTGGAGACAAGTCTGCTCGTTCTGCCACCGACCGAGGATAACGTGGGAGCGGCGTATGCCGAGCAGCTTGCGACGCTGCCGGCGGTGATCGTCACCCTTCAAACGCCAGCCGGCCCACCGGGCCGTAAGGTCTTTCTGCCTTTCATCCGGCATTGACAAAAAGCGTGCATCGTGGTATGATGGTATTTGTTTGTACGAGGCGTGTTTTGTTTCGGAGATCGACCCTGGACACCCGTCAGGTTCTCAGCGTGCCGGCGAGTTTCTCCTGGACGAACGACGAACAAACCGACTCCTCAACTACAGCTTAATCCGTAGGGAAGGAGGTGCATCAGGCCGTGCCAGAACGGATCACGGGTACGGTGAAGTGGTTTAGTCGCCAGAAGGGCTACGGTTTTATCCAGCCTGAAAGCGGCGAGGACGTTTTCGTCCACTACTCGGCCATCCAGGGGACCGGATTCCGGAACCTTGAAGAGGGTGAGCGCGTGGAGTTCACCATCGAGGATAGCCCGAAGGGTCCGCAAGCCGCCGACGTCGTTAAGCTAGGCTTCTAGTTGAGTAGGGCGAGTTTGCCACTCGCCTGAATCGGCTTCGACTGCTGGACAAAAAGCCACCGTTAGGCCATCTAACGGTGGCTTTCGCTATACAGTTGTCCGGTCACGCGATCCGGTCCGCCAGCCATCCGGGCGCGATGCGGAGCACCTCGGTGTTGGTTTTCAACTGACTGTGGTTCAGCCAACGTGGCAGATACCGCACAAGACCGTCATCGGATTCTATCAGCGGGCGCTGCTCCGTCTCCACAACATGCACCTCGACCTGGGGTAGCCGGTAGGCCAGATCGTGGGCACCGTCGTAGATGTTGATGATGTCGTTTTGACCCACCAGAGCGATGGCCGGCGGTGTGTCATCAGAAACATCCCCCAGTTCATTCAGGAGCTCGACCACGTAGCCCGAATACGGCTCTCGCACTGTGGGGCTGGGGAAGTTCTCGAACATCCACTGGCCCTGAGGTGAAATCTCCTGCACCACCGCCGGCGAGATGGCGACGGCCGCATCGGCTCCTACCGTGAACGATAGCCGGCCCCCCAGGCTGTGGCCAGCGGCGAAGGCCGGTCCGAAGCGGCGCACATACTCGACGGCCGCTGCGAAATCCAGCGTGACCCCGGTCCCAATGGGCGCCGGATTCTCGCCGTGCCCGCGCAAGTCGAAGGCAACGGCTGCGAATCCGTGCTCTGCCAACCGCGCGCACAGCCCCAGCATACCCTCCTTGACACCACCGTAGCCGTGACACACGGCGACGCCGGCTACAGGTTCGGCAGGCATGACCCCGTACGCGGGGACCTGATATCCGTCCTGGCTGGTAAGATCAGTGATTCTCTGCAGCTTGTGGGTTTCTTTCATGCTTGTCCCCCTCGGGTGAATTTGCCGAGGGAAGGATACTCATCTTTCGTGCCATCGTCAAACTGGAGTAAGCGTTGCAGGAGTAGTGGAGGGAGGTCGCAGTCCGGAGATGGACATGCGCCCACTTTCTGTGATATAATCATCGCAAATTTCCCACATCCCTACTGCCTGAGCGCGGTACCCAACGAAAGATCGTGGGTCCCACCATCCGGACCTGGCTGAGTCCGACTGACATGACCGAGAACCAGAACAACAAGTATGCAGCAAAGCGCCGGCAGATGGTAGAGCAGCAACTGAAACGGCGTGGCATCCACGACCCACGGGTTCTCGAAGCCATGTATATGGTGCCGCGTCACGCTTTCGTAGCCGCTCACGCTCAGCCGGAAGCATACGCCGACTCGGCGCTGCCGATTGGCCACGGCCAGACGATTTCGCAGCCGTACGTTGTCGCCCTGATGACAGAAGCAGCGCAAATCGAACCGGGGGACAAGGTCTTGGAAATCGGCGCCGGGTCGGGCTACGGAGCGGCTGTGCTGAGCCAGCTTGCCGGCGAAGTATACACCATCGAGCGGTATCGGGAGCTGGCAGAGGGAGCGCGAGAGCGTCTCCAGGAACTGGGCTATCGCAACATTCACGTGATCCACAGTGATGGAAGCGAAGGTTGGCCCGAAGAAGCACCATACGATGCCATCATCGTCGCCGCTGCCGCGCCAGACGTCCCACAGCCGCTGCTTGATCAACTGGTAGATGGAGGCCGGCTCATCGTCCCCATTGGAAGCCGCACGTACCAGACCCTGGTGCGTGTCATCCGTCACGGTGACAACATACACCGCGAATCCCTGACTGAGGTGCGGTTTGTACCCTTAATTGGCGAATATGGGTGGGAGAGCCAGTAAGCAGTCAGTGTTCCGCCCGCCGCTGGAAGATCGAAGCAAGAAGGTTCGGAACTGGGCCGGTAAGTTCTTGCAGGAGGAATGACGATGGACGATCACGCGCTGTGGAGTCTGACCCACGAGGCATGGGCCGCGCTTGATGCCCACCTCGAGCCAATCGTCGAGCGTCTGAGCGCCGAGAGCGGAGTAGACCATGCAGCCTGGGGCTTACTGCTGGCCGCCCTCACCTTCGAGCCGGAGACGACGACCCCGGCGCGCCTCCGAATGCGCGGTCCCTACACAGCCGCCGAGGGCTACCGCACCCGCCTGGCGGCCGCAGTCGAAAAGGGCTATCTGACCGAGGTAACACCCGACGAGTACCGCCTGACGGATGCCGGCCATACTGAGACCTGGCGCTTCATCGAGGAGCTACGAGCCGTCATGGCCGACGTTGACCCTCTGCCCCCGGCGGACTCACAGCGACTCGCCGGCCTGTTCGACCGCCTGGTACAATCCAGCCTCAATACCCCGCCTCCGCCAGACACCTGGTCCATCCGGCTGAGTCACCGCCTCATGCCAGACCCCAGCCCACCATTGCCATACACCGAGCAGGCCATCTCCTGCCTGGCCGGCTACCGTGACGATGCCCACCTGGCCGCCTGGCAACCGAGCGGCCTCAGCGCCACCGCGCTGGAGTCACTGACGTTGCTCTGGCGCGGTGAGGCCGATTCACTCGACGCAGTGTGCGAGAAGCTGGCGTACCGGAGTCACCCGCGTCAGGTCTACGCCGGCGCCCTGGCTGAGCTGCGGGAGCGTGGATTCGTCGCGGGGCCGGACGGTGCGCCGCAGGTGACGGAGGCCGGCCAGACCTTCCGCGACCAGGTCGAGGCGGACACCGACCGCTACTTCTTCGCACCCTGGACCTGTCTGGACGATGCTGAGAAGGCCGAGTTGGCCGGCTTGCTAACTCGACTGCGAGATAAGTCGTGAAGTAAGGCGGAGGAGGAAAGCCTGGCAGCCGGGGGATGCCGCTTCTATGCACAGGAAGCGAGCGAATTTCCCGCTGCAGTCAGGTGTTTGAATAGACGTTAGGTGGAGAGGTAGCCGTCCAGCGAAGCTTCGCCTCAAGCCGACGAGCGATCAGCAGCAACTTCTCACACGGATGGGGAAAAACACGGAGAAGACGGCATTTACGGTGTCGTCGAGCGCGGCCATCAAGTTAGTCTTTGAGGAAAAGTCTGATCATGCGCTACACCATCTATCTCGAACCTGGTCCGGCTGGCCCGTGCATGGCTCACGTCCTCGACCTGCCCGGCTGCTTCGTCCGCGCACCGAATCGGGACGAAGCCCTGCGCCGGCTGCCCGACGCCATCCGCGACTACCACGCCTGGCTGCGCCGGCACGGTGAGCCGGCACCACCCGAAGAGGAACCCATCGAGATCAAGGTTGCCGGGGAGAGCGCCGGCTTCGGCCCCTTCGACCCCGGGGATGCCGCCGCCCTCTTCCCACCGGACCGAGAACCTGTCACGCCCGAGGAGATGGAACACCACTTCCGTCTCATGGGCCATGCCCGCGCCGATCTGCTGGATCTCGTCCGCGACTTACCAGATGAGGTTCTGGACTGGCAGCCCGATGCCGAATCCTTCAGCATTCGCCGGCTTCTGCGCCACATTGGCAACGCCGAGGAGTGGTACGTCTCCCGCATCGTGCCTCCCGAAACCCTGCCCCCGGCGTGGGAACACGATGAGAACCTGCCCCTCTTCGAGTTCCTGGAGATGGAGCGACGTACCGCTGTAGAGCGGCTGCGACAGCTCACTACGGAGGAACGCTCAGGCGTTTTCTACCCCACACAGTGGACCGACCACCCCGACGAGCCGTGGACGGCGCGCAAGGCACTGCGCCGCTTCCTGGAGCACGAACGGGAGCACACTGCTCAGGCCAGGGAAGTTCTGGCCAGTTGGCGTGCCGGCCTGCTTGCCCACCTGGCGGCCGAGCGAACTAATCTGCTTGAACAGATCATTGGCCTGGACGAGAGGACACTGTCGGTGTCGCCCGTCTTTGAGGACTGGACGGCCAAGGACCTGCTGGCCCACATCGCCGCCTGGGACCGCTGGGAACTGGGGGAGATGAAGCGCATGCTGGATGGGCAGCCTCCTGATCTCACGGCAGTGCGGGATGAAGATGCTTTCAATTCGGCTGTCGTGACTGCGTGGCGGGATCGCACCCTGGCCGAAGTGCTGATGGAGTTGCACGGTGCCCGCGCGGCATGGGTAACGTGGTTGAAAACCGTGCCGGAGGAAGAGTTCTTCCGACAGCGTTCCTTCGACGGTGAGGACTGGTCCTTTCGCGGCTGCGTAGAAGTTCAGTGGCGGCACGACGCCGAACACGCGGCCCAGATCGCGGCCTGGCGAGGGGCTGAGGGGTTGAAT
>CAZHMV010000042.1:0-23011 GCA_964532665.1 uncultured Anaerolineales bacterium | reverse complement strand
CGACGCCGAACACGCGGCCCAGATCGCGGCCTGGCGAGGGGCTGAGGGGTTGAATGCGGAGGGAAAGCCGTGACCCAACGGACAGTCACCCTGCTGAGCAACCAGATGGATGATGCCTGGCAGACCCTACGCCGCCGGCTGGAGGGCCTGACCGACCAGGAGTTCTTCTGGGAACCTGTTCCAGGCTGCTGGACGGTCCATCTTGCAGAGGACGGCCGCTGGGTAGTTGACTACGCCAAGCCGGCCCCCGATCCACCACCCTTCACCACCATCGCCTGGCGGCTGGTCCACGTGGCGGCCTGCAAGGTCATGTACCACGAATATGCCTTCGGACCTGCGAAGCTGACATGGAATGACCTGGAGATCCCTCACACCGCGATAGACGCCATTGCCTGGCTGGAAGAGGGCCACCACCGGCTGCGTGCCGCGCTGGACAGCCTCACCGATGCCGGCCTGGATGAGATGCGGCCCACCAACTGGGGCGAACTTTGGCCCACCTGGCGCATCTTCTGGACCATGATCTACCACGACATGCACCACGGGGCCGAGATCGGTTGCCTGCGCGACCTGTACCGGGCGACGCGGCGCAAGAGGTCGTAGGAGCAGTGGTTGCCAGCCCAGACTCACATAGCAGTCAACATGTCCCCACAGGCCCCATGAAGCATGAGAAATGGCTGGACGGCTCACATTGTTATCGCTCAGCCATCTAGCCATTAGCCATCTAGCCAACTGTTCTCAGAGCAGCTACGTGCCGGCTGTGTACTCCCTGAGTTTCTCCAAAATCCACATACGTGCCAGCGTGGTTGGGCCAACGCCCATGCCGGCAGCGATTTCCCGCATCTGCTCAACGGTCTGGGGCTCAAGTCGGATAGTGTAGGTCATTTTGAGCGGGCGGGACACTGTCATCTCGACCGGCTCCCACTCGAAATCGGTGCTGTCGTGAGTGTCCCAGTACTCAGCTTCTTCCTCATGACCTTCGAAATCTGGTATATGCTTTTCCGTCTGTGTGCTCATCTTCTCTCACCTGCCTTTCCGCCGGCGGTACTCTCTCCGCTCTTTGCTGGTTGCGTCTCTGGCAGTGATTGGATAATAGACGCCTTTGCCCAGAGGTTCTAGAAAGATAGTCAAGTATCGCCCATCTTCGGTTTGCCCAATGACACGATAGCGGCGCTTGCCTCGTCTGCTTCTGGCTCTGGTGAAAAAGGGGTTCAGATAGCAGACTTCCTCGATTTCTTCAGGGATGACGCCGTGACGAGCAATATGCTCGACGTTGCGCTCGTCGAAGACAAGTTCTGTGATATGGGCCATAGTTGTACCTGCTGTAGTACAATGTAACACACAAAGCGGTATTTGTCAAATGTGTTGCCCCGGCGAGCAAAGACCGTTTCCTGCGGATTCAATTGAATGGCCCACAACTTGTAGGTGAGCTTCTGCTGGGCCCAATCTGGACGGTGACAGCATGCACGGAATCATCGTCACGGTGAGTGACGCGAATCAGGGAGCGCAGGTGATGGTCTGGCATACAATGCGTCGGATGAGTAGGTTGACTCGCGTTTTTCGCCCGGGTATAATGCGGCCACACAAGGAATCGGACTGGCGTGAGCGGGTAATCCGCGCCCGATACCGGTGTGCCGAGGCTAAGGATCCGCGCTGCAGTCAATGAAAGGTTCACTCACCAGGAGGTAAGCGATGGCAGTACCAGACCCTGTCAGCCAGTTGGACGCTATTCTCAAACCAGGGAGTGTGGCAGTTATTGGAGCTTCAACCAACCCCGACAAACTTGGCCATGAGATTCTGAAAAACATCCTCGATAGTGGCTTCAAGGGCCCCCTTTACCCCATCAACCCCAAGGCCGACACGATCCTGAACCTTTCCTGCCATACAAGCGTCAAGGAGCTTGTGGCAGCGCCGGACCTGGCGGTCATCATCATCCCGGCTCGATTTGTTCCCCAGGCGGTGCAGCAGTGCGGCGAAGCAGGCGTGAAGGGCGCGGTGATCATTACCGGTGGCTTCAGCGAGGCCGGCCCCGAGGGAGAGGTGCTCCAGCAACAGGTCGTTGAAGTGGCACAGAAGTACGGCGTCCGGGTCATCGGTCCCAACTGTCAGGGGGTCAACAACCCCCATCATCCGCTGTGTGCTTCCTGGCCCTTGCTCACCCATCGGGGCAAGATTGCGGTTATCTCCCAGAGCGGCACGGTGGGAGCCGCCATGATGGACTGGCTGTCCGAGGAGCAGTTGGGTACGTCCAGCTTTGTCAGCATGGGCAACCGGGCGGATGTGGATGAGACGGACCTGATTGCCTATTTCGATCACGACCCTGACACCGAGGTCATTGCGGCTTACATCGAGGGAATCAAGCGCCCTGAGACGTTCATGAGTGTGGTGGATGGGTTGCAAAAGCCGTTGGTTGTCCTGAAATCAGGCCGCACGCCCAAGGGCAAGGTGGCGGCCGAGTCCCACACCAGGTCTCTGGCCGGCGCCGATGCCATTTATGACGCGCTGTTCGCCAGGCAGAACATCTGCCGCGCCTACACCATCGAGGAGTTCTATGATTTCGCCAAGGCGTTCGCGTACCTGAGGCCGCCGGAAGGCAATCGCATTCTCTTTATCACCACGTCGGGCGGGGCCGGCATCCTGGCGACGGATCAGGCTGAGCTGGAGGGCCTGGATGTATCCCCGCTGCCGGACGAGCTGGTCGAGGCGATTACACCCCTGATTCCGGCCCATGCCATCAAGGCCAATCCGGTTGATCTCACCGGCGATGCCACGGCTCAGATGTTTGGCGACGTGATTGAAGCGACGCGGGAGTACTACGACACCCTGGGCGTGATTTTTGGCGACCCCGTGGAAGGGGCGTCTCAGGTTGTGACGCCTGGAGCCAACGAATTGGTCATCTTTCTGGGCGGAGCGGATGTGGAACGCCACGAACGGGAACTCATGCATCTCAAGGGGATTCCGGTCTTTCCCACGCCCGAACGTGGGATCAAGGCATTGGCCCAGTTGCTTGATCGCAAGGACCGGGCAGCGGCAAAAGAACCCACGCTCACCGTCGCCGTGGTTGGCCGGCAGTTGACGCCGTATCAGGCATTCGCGCGCATTGCCGAAGAAGGGCTGCCCTGCACCGACTTCGGCCTGGCCGGCAGCGCCGGCAGTGCCGCCGAGGTTGCTCGCGATTTGGGATTCCCGGTGGCTCTCAAGGTCAGCTCACCTGACATCCTTCACAAGAGCGATGTCGGTGGCGTGCGCCTGAACCTGGATTCTGCTGAAGCGGTGGAGAAGGCCTACGACGAGATGTTGGCCGCGGTACGTCGTGCCCGCCCCACAGCCCGGGTCGGGGAGGTGTTGGTGAGCAAGATGGCGCCTCCGGGTCTGGAGGTGATCGTAGGCATGAATCGCGATCCCCAGTTCGGCCCGGTCATCCTGTTCGGTCTGGGCGGGGTGATGGTCGAAATTTTCCGGGATGTCAGCCTCAGGCTCCTTCCTTTAACTCGTGACGATGCCCTCGGCATGGTCCGGGGAATCCGAGGGTATGAACTCCTGTCGGGTTATCGCGGCCAGCCGGCGGTAGATGAGCAGGCACTGGTAGACTGCCTGCTGGCGGTAGCTCAAATGGCCGAAAGCCATCCCGAGATTGCAGAGATCGATCTGAATCCCGTCTTTGCCTACCCGGATGGAATATTGGTGGTGGATGCCAGGCTCATCGAGCAGGAAGATGGCCAGTTCCCCGTTAATTCCTCTTAACGTACAACCACCCGTAGCCCCAAGCTCGTGCCCGACCGCCGGGGCCACTGGCAAGCAAGGTCGCACTACTCCGGTGCCGGCATGGCCTGGTAAAACCCGTTCAGGTGCACCAGTTGGATCGGGGTGTCGAAGAGGCAACTGAGGTTTTCGCTGGTGAGGATTTCGGATTTCTCGCCATCGGCAACCACTTCACCGTTCTTCAACAGTACCACACGGGACACCTCGGGTGGAATCTCGTGAATGCGATGGGTGACGAGAATGATGGTCTTGCCATCCCGCATCAGGCGGCGAACGATGTCGAGGTACTGAAAGCACGCTTTCAGATCGAGGCCATTGGTCGGCTCGTCCAACACCAGGGCGTCGGGGTCGTGAATGAGCGCGCGGCCAAGCAGGAACCGGCGTTGCTCGCCGGCGGACATTTCCGCGAACACCTTGTCCTTTAGCCCGGCTACCCCGAGCATGTCCATGACGCGGCCGGCTCGTCCTTTCTCCTCCAGGCCGAACCGCTGATGGGGCCACGTCCCAATACTGGAGTAGTACCCCGACAGGATCACTTCCACTCCTCTGACATGATCCCCGTACTGACGTTGCAACTCATGAGACACGATGCCGAAGTGAGAGCGCAGGTCCCACACGTTCCAGCGCTCCCGCCCGAAGATCCGTACGTAACTGCCATCGTGCCGCACTGGATAAAGTTCCCGCGAGAGCAGCTTGAGCAGCGTCGATTTGCCGGCGCCGTTCGGGCCGAGAATGGCCGTGTTGCACCTCTGAGGTATCTCCAGGGTCAGACCATTGAATACCCGCGTCTTTCCGTGGTAAACGGTGGCGTTTTTGATCTCAATGATGTTCTGCATGCCAGTACACAATATCGCAAACCCGGATCGGGTCGTTTTCGATGCCAGTCGGTCGAGCCTTTCGCCGGCGGGTCAGTTCCTCTTCTTCCGGTAGCTCGGAATCTTCATGGCAAAGATTGTGCAGCGTGATCGGTCGAGCATGCGAGAGCGCAACCGCGCATCGACCTCTTCCAGCGTTTCGTTCATGGTGATGACGGTAGGTAGACGGGCATTGTAGCGGTGGTCGAACAACTGGTACAGCTTCTCTCGCGCCCAGGGCGTGGCACTCTGCGTCATCAGGTCATCCAGAACAAGAAAGTCGGCCGTACGCACCTGTTCGAACAGCTTGTCGTATGACACCAGGCTGTTTGGGCTGAAGGTGGCACGCAGGTGGTCCAACAGATCAGCTACCGTAACGAACAGGGGCGGATAACCCAAATTGGCCCGATGGTTGGCGATGGCGGCAGCCAGATGCGTCTTTCCGCAGCCATAGGTTCCTGTGAGAACCAGCCAGCCGGCAGGGTTCTCGGCGTAGTTGCGGGCCATGCTGAAGGTGCGCCTCAAGTTCTCCTGTCGCTCGCGGTCCAACTCGCCGGTTCGCATGTCGAAATTGTCAAACGTCTGATCCTGATGCAGGCTCAGGCTGCTGAGTTCCGAATCATCCCCGCCGACGCCGGCACGCCGGAAATCTGGTGCCAGAATGGTGCAGATGGCGGAGAGCGATGGGTCGGCCATGCGTGAGCGCAGGCGCAAATCGATTTCTTCGAGTTGGTAATTGGTCGTGATGACCGTTGGCAACTGCGCGTTGTAGCGGTAGTTGAGAATCTGGTACAGTTTCTCATCAGCCCAGACACTGGCGGCATGGGTTCCCAGGTCATCCAGAATGAGCAGAGGCGTGGTCTTCACGCTTTCAAAGCGTTCATCGTATCGGACCTCGCTGGTCGGGCTGAAGGTCGCACGCAGGTGATCCAGAAGATCGGGGACGACGACGAAGAGGGCCGGATGGCCACGTTGGATCCGATAGTTGGCGATGGCAGCCGCCAGGTGGGTCTTGCCACAGCCGTAGCCACCCTTGAGGATGAGCCAGCCATCTGGGTCCTCGGCAAAGCTCCGGGCTTGTGCGAACGCCTGACGCAGGTTTCTCTGTTTCTCAGGGTTCAGTCCGATGCCGTCGGGGAGGAAAGAGTCGAAAGTCATGTGCGACAGCATGCCCAGGTTGCTGGCCCGGCGCAGATCGGACAGGCGCGTGGCTTCCAGCTCTTCTCGCTTGCACTGACACGGGATTGCACGTCCAAAATCAGGGTGCCCGACCGGCACGTCCCGCGTGATGAAACCGAGTCCCCGGCAGATGGGACAGACATTCTCTGCGGAACGGCTGTCCTTGAAATCGCCGCTCGAGCCGTCAGTGCTCGACATAGTCGGCATATTGGCCTGAGATATATCGATCTGGATCTTCTTTAGATACTTGCCGATGGGTTCCATCGTCTCGTCCTTCGGTTGCCCACCGCTCCAGGATGCTGCGCACATAGGCCCACTTGCGCACGTTCTGCTCTGCGGCGCGGTGGAAGGCCTCCTCAATCCACTCGGCGGGATAGGTTTGCTCGGCGTCCCGCAGTTGGTCGGCGATGAATGGGGTCAGCACGCCGATGTTACGCTCGTACAGCACGAAGATGTTCGGACGCTCCAGATCAACGGGGACTTCCGTGGGTTGCAGGCCGGCCTCCGGTAGCGCCAACTCGCCGGCCTGGATGCGGTCCACGGCCCGCCGGCCCTGGGCGGTGTTGGGAAAATAGAAGATGGTTGGGTGGCTGGGTGGCTGGGTGGCTGCACCGGCACAGGTGGCTGGGTCGTCGCTCGGCCCGGCTTCACTCCCTTGCTCTCCTGCTCTCTTCCTCTCTTTTGTGACCAGTTTGATCAGGGTGCCTCGGGTGACTGCCCGCTCAAGGCCGGCGTTCAGCGTGTCAAGGGCCGGCCGTTCAAGCTCGTTCAGGCTTCGCAGGAGGGTGGTGTCGCCGGCCAATTGCTCGTGACTGACACAACGCGGATAGTCCTTCAAGTGATATAACCGCCAGAAAACGTGCAGCGTCACCTTGAGCTCTGCCAGGTCGTCGATGAGCGGCAGTAGCTCGGTGAAGAACAGGTTCGGCAGTGGTGTGTGTGCCACCTTGCCGGCCGGAAAGCCTGGAAAAGTCTTCATTGTGTCATACTTCCACCGGCATCGGCGCTCGATACAGGTTCACAAACTTGGCCTGCTCCGCCAGGAACGCCAGCTCGATCTTGCCCGTCGGGCCGTTCCGATGCTTGGCCACGAGGATCTCCGCGATGTGCTTCTTGTCAGTGTGTTCGTTGTACATCTCATCACGGTAGATGAACATCACGATGTCCGAGTCTTGCTCGATCGATCCGCTTTCTCTCAGATCGGACAAAATGGGTCGCTTGTCGTGCCGGCTCTCGACAGCGCGTGAGAGCTGTGAGGCAGCGATTACCGGCACCATCAACTCGCGGGCCAGCGCTTTCAGCGCCCGCGAGATGTACGAGATTTCCTGAACCCGGTTCTCAGTGCGGACGCCCGAGCGCATCAGTTGCATGTAGTCCACGATGATCAGGTTCAGTTCGCGTTCTGTGGCCAGCCGGCGGGCTTTGGTGCGCAGTTCCATCGTCGAGATGGCCGGCGTGTCATCGATGTAGATTGCGGTGTCCGACAACAGGCCGATGGCCCGAGCGATCTGCTCGATCTCGTCATCGCGAATCTGGCCCACCCGCAGGCGCTGTGAATCGATGCCTGTCTCGGCCGAGATCATGCGCTGTGCCAGTTGTTCGGCCGACATTTCCAGGGTGAACATGGCCACACAGGCTTTGTGTTCAACGGCTATATGCTGGGCCAGGGAGAGGACGAAGGATGACTTACCCATGCCGGGCCGGCCGGCGACGACGATCAGGTCGGAAGGCTGCAAGCCGCTGAGGAGTTTGTCCAGGTCAGCGAACCCGGTGGGCAGGCCGGACATTTCGCCCTGATGTTCGTACAGGTATTCGATCTGGTCGAAATACTCGCTCAGGATGCGGCCAATGGGGAGCAGGTTCTGGCCAATCTGGCGCTCGGATACCTGGAACAGGATGCGCTCTGCCTCATCAATCGTCGTCTTGACATCCTCAGTTTCCTGATGGGCCAGGGCAGCGATCTGGCCGGCGGCGTTGATGAGCCGGCGCCGGATGGCAGTCGATTCCACGATGTGCGCGTAGTGCTCCACGTGCGCCGAGGTCGGCACACGGCTGATCAGCGAGGCCAGATAAGCTTGCCCACCGACGTCATCCAATTGGCCGTGACGTTCAAGCTCATCGCCGACCGTCACCATGTCCGCAGCCTGGCGTCGCTCAAAGAGTCGCAGGATGGCCGCGTAGATCAAACCGTGATTCTCTCGGTAGAAGTCGTCCGGGCGAAGAAACGACGCAATCTTTATAATCGCCTCAGGGTCGATGAGCAAGCTGCCGAGCACGGATATTTCGGCATCTATGTTTTGCGGCGGGAGTCTATCGGTTGCCATGAGTTGACCTCTCGTGGTATCACAACCAGACCTGGTCAATGCGCTGGAACGCATGTTCTAAGTATAACCCCAGAGATGGGTGATGTCAAGCGAGGGCTGGAACTGGTCTGCCGTGCAAGAAGGCAGGTTGCTCTAAACACACACCCGCCGCACGGCGAGCAAATGACATTCGGGACAGCCTGAGGGACGGGCAGGAGGCCGGCCTTCAGCACATCACGTAGATCGTCCGCTATTTGTCTGGGTCGTCCTCGCCGAGGTCCTCCAGATCCAACGTTTCGACGAATTCACGGAAGACGTCTAGCTTCTGTTCTTCTTCCGGGGTCAGGGGAATCCCTTCGTCGATCTCCTCGTCCTCAGCAGGTTCGACGCCGGCACGGTCCATGACGGATTCGACAACGTAGATGGGGACCTCGGCGCGCACTGCGAGGGCAATCGCGTCACTGGGACGCGAATCAATTTCCGAGTGGCGGCCGTTGACGTCCATCACGATGCGAGCGTAGAATGTGTCATCTCGCAGGTCATTAACGAGGATGTGAGAGATTTCGCCTCCCACTTCATCAACGATGCGCTTCAGCAGATCATGGGTCAACGGGCGGGGAATGTCCACTCCCTGTAGCGCAATGGTGATTGCGTCAGCTTCGAAAGGCCCGATCCAGATAGGAAGATAGCGGTCGCTGTTCAGTTCCTTGAGAACAACCACGCGGTGTTGAGATATGAGACTCACACGTATGCTGTCGACAGTCACCTCGATCATCGACGCCTCTCCTTTCCACTATGGACAATCTTCCTCGCCATTGCAGACCATTATACCACAAGACCTATTCACCGCCAAACCAGTGCGGGCGTCGGAGCAGGTGAGAGGGTCCTTATGAAGCCAGCGCAACGTCCAACGCCTCGCCGAGGGAGCGGGTGGGGATAAGCTCCACGTCTGGATGGCCGTCGCCGTTCCGGCGCGAGCGGGGCAGGAGGATGCGCTTGAACCCTAGCTTGCCGGCCTCGTTGATCCGCTTCTCCACCTGGGTCACGCTGCGCAGCTCACCGCTCAGCCCAATCTCGCCGATGATCGCCAGGTCCGACGCCACGGGGATGCCCTGCTGACTCGACGCGATGGCGACGGCAATGCTCAGGTCGGCGGCCGGCTCGGCGATCTTGAGGCCGCCCACCACATTCACAAACACGTCCTGATCCCCAAGGGGCAGGCCAACGCGCTTCGACAGGACCGCCGTCAACAGTAGCAGCCGGTTGAAATCCACGCCGTTGGCGGTACGTCGCGGCACACTGAAGGCCGTGGGGCTGGTGAGCGCCTGGACCTCCACCAGCAGCGGGCGCGTGCCTTCCAGCGTCACCGCCACCGTCGAGCCGGGCACCGCCGTCAGGCGCTCGGCCAGGAACGCCTCCGACGGATTGGTGACCTCGACCAGACCTTGCTGGGTCATCTCGAACACCCCCACCTCGTTGGTCGAGCCGAAGCGATTCTTGACGCCGCGCAGCAACCGGTACGAGTGAAATCGCTCCCCCTCCAGGTACAACACCGCATCCACGATGTGTTCCAGCACCCGCGGGCCGGCGATGTTGCCCTCCTTGGTCACGTGGCCCACGACGAACACGGGCACCGCCTCGCTCTTGGCCAGCTCCATCAGCCGGCTGGCACACTCCCGCACCTGGGTGATGCTGCCGGCAGTCGATTCCAGGTCCTCGGTGTACACCGTCTGGATCGAATCAACGACCACCGCGTGAGGGTTGAGGTGGTAGCATTGCTCTATCACCCGGTCGAGATTCGTCTCAGCCAGGAGAAACAAGTCATCCGCCGCCACGCCCAGGCGGTCGGCGCGCATGCGAATCTGCTGGGGCGACTCCTCGCCGGAGACGTAGAGAACAGGCCGACCATTGGTGGCCATCTGAGCTGACACCTGCAGGAGGAGGGTGCTCTTCCCGATGCCCGGGTCCCCGCCGAGGAGGATCATGGAGCCTGGCACGACGCCGCCGCCCAACACCCGGCTGAACTCAACCATCGGGACCGGCAGGCGCTGGAACTGATCGGCCGACACGTCGGTCAGGCGCTGGGGGGTGCTGCGCGGGGCGGCCGGCCGCCGGCTGCCCCGGGAACGTGACGCCTCGGTGACCACCTCCTCCATTGTGTTCCATTCACCACATGTCGGACACCGCCCGACCCACCTGGGCGTGGCGTGGCCGCACTGCCGGCAGACAAACTGAACGCGCTGTTTCGCCATCGGGGCCTTCCTTCCATGTTGAAAAAGAGGAATTTTAGCACAAATATTCTACTCCAGATGACAGGAAATGGCAAGCTCTCAACCCTGCTCGAAGTCAGGCGCGACGCAGTCAAGTTACAGCATGGTCATGAACTGATCCTTGAGCGAATGGACGGACAGGAAGCCTGGCTGCGTTTTGTGACGGGCAATCTGGGGGCCGAGAAGGGGCAGACTCTCGAAGACATGTTCGCCGTGGCGTTGCGCTACGGGCTGAAGACGCCGGACATTGCGCCGGAGAAGATTCGATTGCGCCAGAGATTGGTGGATGCAGAAGGGGAAGTCTTCAAGCTACACCAATAGGTATTTCTTCCTCACTTCTTCGTTCTCTCGCAATTCCGTAATGCTTCCCTCGTAGCGGATCTGGCCGTTGTCAATGATGTAGCCGCGATCGCTCAGCCGCAGTGCAGACCTCACATTCTGTTCGGCCAGGAGAACGGTGAGGCCAGCCTGCTTCAGCTTCCTGATCTGCTCCTCCAGGTCGCGGATCAACAGGGGGGCCAGTCCTTCGGTTGGCTCATCCAGGAGCAGAAGCTCCGGATTGCCCATCAAAGCCCGCGCGATGGCTAACATCTTCTGCTCACCCCCACTGAGATGGCCACCCCGGTGAGACTCCTTCTCCTTCAACACGGGGAAAAGGTCGTAAACCCTTGCCTGATCCCACTCCCGATCCCAACCCCCCGTCGCTTTCTTTGCAGCTATCTCCAGGTTCTCCCCCACCGTGAGGTCGGCGAATATCCGTCGATCGTCGGGGACGTAGCCTATCCCTTTTCGAGCGAGCAAATAGGGCTCCACGCCCGTAATCTCTTCCCCTCTAAACCGGATACTCCCCTGCTTCGGCGGTGTAAGGCCCATAATGCTTTTCAAGGTGGTGGTTTTTCCCGCGCCGTTCCGGCCTAGCAGACAGACCACTTCGCCCGGCGCAACTGCAAGAGAGACGCCGAACAGAACGTGGCTCAAGCCGTAGAAAGTGTGGATCCCTTCCAGATCAAGCATCACTCGGTTCCCAGATAGGCTTCTTGCACTTTCGTGTTCTGTCTCACATCTTCAGGCTTTCCCTGAACGAGGGTCCGCCCCTGGTGCATCACCATAATGCTCTGGGCCACGGAAAACACCACTTCCATGTCATGCTCGCAAAACAGGATGGTGATGCCCCGTGCCTGGGAGAGCTGCCTGATTAACTCCATGGTCGCGAACGTTTCCTCGGGGGACATGCCGGCAGTCGGTTCATCCAGAACCAGCAACTCCGGCTCATTGCCTAAAGCCATCGCAATCTCCAGGATCCTCTGATCACCGTGGGACAGGGTGCCGGCAACGTGCCCCGCCTTATCAGATAGGCCTACGCTGTCCAGGATGCTGTTCGTCTCTTTCACAGCCAGGTTTCGGGCAGGACGGAACAGGTTGGCGCTCTTTCCCTGTCGGGAAAGCACAGCCACCTGAACGTTCTCAAATACAGTCAGCCGGTGGAATATGTTAGCAATCTGAAATGACCGGGCAACCCCTCTCTCACAGACCTGGTAAGCGGGCAGAGCAGTGATGTCTTCGTTCCTGAAGATGATCCGCCCGCCATCCGGTTTCAATTGACCGGTGATAAGGTTGAACAAGGTGGTCTTGCCGGCGCCGTTTGGCCCGATCACTGCCACCAGCTCACCATCTGCGACGGTGAGGTTGGCTCCATCCACCGCCATAAAGCCATCAAACGACTTATGTACGGCTTCCACTCGCAGCATCTACCGGTTGTCTCCTCCCCGTTATGCTTTCTGGCCGGGGCTTGAATTTCTCCAGGGCGTAGCCCATCACTCCCTCGGGCAAGAAGAAAATCAGAAGGATTAGAAGCACGCCCAGGATCAGAGTCCAGTACTCCGTCTGTGTACCGACGAACGTTCGCAATGTCACGATGATGGCCGCTCCCAGCGCCGGCCCAAGAAACGTGTACCAACCGCCCAGAAGGCACATGATGAATATCTCAAGGGACAGGACCCAGAACAGCAAGTCAGGAAAAACAGAATGCTCCAGCACGACAAAAAGGACGCCGGCCACCCCGGCGAAGAAGCTGGCAATCACAATGGCGATCAACTGATGGCGCCTAACGTTCACCCCGATGGCCTCACATCGCTGTGGATTGTCCCTGGCGGCTTGAAGGGTGGCTCCAAAAGGCGACTTCACGATCAGGTACAGAACTGCCAGGCAAAGCACAAAGATCAGCAGAATGAAATAATAGGAATTGCGCAAGGGGGACAGGATCGATGGTGTGGGAATGCCATGTATGCCATCGTCTCCGCCGGTAAACGAGTACCATCGAAAAACGATTGCCCAGACGAGGGAGCCCAGGGAAATCTGGAGCATGCCAAAGTACAACTGGGTTAACCGGACACAAAACCATCCAATGAGCAGGCCCACCGCCGCCGCCACAACAGGGCCGGCGACAAAGCCAATCCAGGCAGGCAGCGAACTCCTGGTCAGGGCAAGGGCGACGGTATAGGCCCCGACGCCGTAGAAGACACCATGGTGAAACTGGTACAGCCCGCCATAGCCCAGGACCAGATTCAGGCTCAGAGCCAACAGGGAGGTGACGAAAACCGAAGCGAGAACGTAGACGTAGAACAGGGGCATGAACGCCGGCAAGACAAGCAACACAACCAAAATGGCTACCGTTGAGATGAGCCACCTTTGATCAACAAACCCTGTCAACAAACTCCCTCCTCGTCACCACACCGACTTGAGCAGCCCCTTAGGTCGCAAGAGCAGGATGATCACCACCGCAATATACGGGAACACAATGGCGAATTGAGGCCAGAGCAGGACGCCGAAGGAGTGGGTCACCCCAAAGATAAGAGACCCAACCAGCGCACCCCACACGTTGCCCAACCCTCCAATCGTCACGATGAGAAATGCCTCTATGATGATCGTGTGATCCATCCCCAGCGTGATGCTGACCGTAGGTGCGACCAGCGCCCCACCCAGGCCGGCAAGATAGCAGCCCACCACGAATGCGCCTGCAAACACCAGACTCACATTGATTCCCAACACTCCCACCATCTCTCGATCGACGGCCGCGGCCCGGGAAATCCTGCCGATTTTGGTCTTGTTGACAAAGAGCCACAGGCCAACGGCAACCAGCGGACCCATGGCCAGCAGGAACAGGTTGTAGCGGGGAAGCGGTGTACCGAACAGAGACACCGAACCCTGGAGAACAGGGGGTGCCAGAACAGACCGGTACTCTGCTCCCCAAACCAGTTTCACCAGATCACCCAGGATGAGCATTAAGGCAAAAGTGAACAGGATAAGCATCAAGTGCTCTCTCTGATAGAGATGTGATAGCAGGGCTCGCTCCGCGATCAAGCCCACCAATGCCACTATCAGGGGAGCGAAGATGAGCGCCAGCCAAAAGCCGGCGGAGTTGCCACCCAACAAAGCAAAGATGGCATAAGTGGAGAACGCGCCTATCATGTACAGCGAGCCGTGCGCAATGTTCGGGACCCGCAGCGTCCCGAGGACAAAGCTTAACCCGGCCGAAACGATGAACAAAATCATCGCCCGGCTGAGACCGACCAACAACTGAGTGCTCAGGGCGGCGATGCCAACACCTTGTGCGAGTTCCATAGGGGGCTTATTTCCTTACAAATGATGTGACCAACGACCAATGCCGGCATGTGAAAGGGCCAGGCCACCGCATTGGTCGTTGGTCAGAAGATGCAGGACTCTGATCATCCTCCCGCGCGTGCTTGCTTGATCTCGTCACATGTAGGCATGATCTCGTCCCCACTGAGAGTCTCGATGTTGGTGGAGATTAGGAAATCGTAGTTCGGATCCTTACCGGTCACGCCCATGTACATCGGCAGCACAGCCTGATGATCGCAGGCTCGCATCTGAACCTTGCCCACCGGCGTATCGATCGTCAACCCCTCCAGCGCATCAATGAACTTCTCCCGATCCAGAGAACCGGCCTTTCTGTATGCCTCGGCTATGAAATGGGCCGTCATATAGCCGTGGAACGCCGGGAAGCCGGGAGGAGTTCCGTACGCATCTTCAAAGGCTTTCACAAATGCCTTGTTGGCCGGCGTGTCGGGGTAGTAAAAGTGATAATCCATCGTGCCCATGACGCCTTCCGGGGCTTCTGCGCCCAGCGGCTTCAGGACAGCATAATCCGTCGCAGTGTGGATCCAAATTGGAACCTTCTCCGCCATGCCGGTTGACTTGATGACCTTCAAGACATTGGCCATGCTGGCGCCACCCGTCGCGAATATGACTGCGTCGGGCTTGCCTGCGAGGATCGCGGTCGTATAGGGCACCAGGTCGGGTTCACCCACCTTCCACCACGACTCCCCTACCACCTCTACATCGGGCTTGAGCGCTTTCAGATTGCGCTGGACAGCATTTCCGATAGCATGGCCGTATTCGTAGTCGTCGCCAGCAATCCAGTACTTCGTGTACGGCTTCCTGGCCAGTGCGACCGCTCCGGCTTTGCCGGCCATGGCGGTATTCTCACCTGTCTGAAAGACGTAGCGATGCCCTTTCGCCCCGGTGATCTTCTCGCTCTTCGCGATCCACACGATAAAGGGCACCTTCTGCTCTTTCGCATATTCGGATATGGCGAGGGACGTTGCACTGTTAATCGTACCCACCAGGACGTCCACATTCTGCTGCAGGACCAACTCTTTCGCCATGCTGAGCCCAACATCCGGCTTGAATTTCTCGTCCCGGGTGGTAAACTCTATCGTGGTCCCGAGCACGCCTTGCTTGTTGATTTCCTGCAGGGCCAGCTCGAAGCCGTTCAGGGCATCCTTGCCAAAGACGGCCGGCGGCCCGCTGTACGTATCTACAATCCCCACTTTGATGGGGCGCGTGGCCTTTGGGGCACCGGCCGGGGCCCCAGGAGCAGCGCAAGCAGCAAGCAGCGTCTCCATCGAACCAAGCGACAGACCCAGTAACGCCGCCCTGCGGAGGAACTGGCGCCGGCTGATCTTCTGCGCCACGAAGTCAGCTACCAGGCTGTCTGGCTGATCTACTTGACCTGTCATTTCTCCGTGCCTCCTCATGCATTGTTGAGCACGATAAGCCGGCTGCAGTTGCACGCCCCCTATCGCGCCGACCTAAAGAACGACACAATCATCAAACCTCTGCCGACTTCGCCGGCCCGAGGTCAAGCTCCCCTGGACTCTTGGTAGACGATCAAACGAAGATGTTCCTGAAACAAACCGAAGTTTGGTAAGAGTGGACACAAGAAGTGGGAAAACGATGGCGGCATTATACCACAATCCTACGAGATGCGTCAACATGGCGTAAGCGACCAGTTTGCTGAGCTTGACAGGCTGGCCGGTTGTTCATTATAATAACCAGCATCGATTTCCTACCCCAAATCAACAGATTCTAGCCGCGCACAAATCAAAGGATCCCACCAGAATCTGAGCCGAGTCAATCGGTGGAGGTAAAGAACCATGAGCAACACCAAGCTCGTGAGCCTGGAGGAAGCCATCTCGGCCATCCCGGATGGCGCCATCGTTGCCCTGAGTGGCAACACCCTGCACCGGGCGCCCGGTGCGGCTGTCCACGAGATCATTCGCCAGGGCAGGCAAGACCTGGAGTTGGTCAAGACCGCCGGCGCGTACGATGTGGACGTGCTGTGCGGCACCGGCTGTGTCGCGGCGGTATCGGCTGGCTTCGTCGGCTTTGAGAACGTCTTTGGACTGGCACCTCGATACCGCAGAGCCGTGGAGTCCGGCGTTGTCGAAGTTCGAGAACATGCCTGCTACTCGGTCATCGCCGGCCTGCGAGCCGCAATCCAGGGCGTCCCCTTCATGCCCATCGGTGGCATGAAGGGCTCCGATGTCCTGGCTGCCCGAGGATTCCGGACAGTAACTGACCCCTACTCCGGCCAGTCCGTCGTCGCCATCCCGCGTCTCCAGCCGGACGTCGCGATCATTCACGTTCAAGAAGCCACCCCCAATGGCGACGCTCGCATCTTCGGCTCCCGGTTCGAGGACGTGCTGATGGCCAAGGCTGCCCGGCGCGTGATCATCACCTGCGAGCGGCTTGTTGAATCCAGCCTGCTGGCACAGCAACCAGAGCTCACGACCATCGCCGGCTTCCTGGTTAACGCCATTGTGGAAGTCCCCGGTGGTGCCTGGCCGAACAGTTGCTACGGTTACTACGACTACGATCACGACTACCTGGAAGCCTACGTCCGGGCGGCCCAGGCCGACGACCCCATCTACGAACGTTTCCTGCGCCAGCACATTCTTGACCATGCTCCAACCATGGCTGAGGCCGGCGTCCTGTAGGGACATCCTGGATAATATCATGCCACACAGTCTTACACCCGATGTAATGATGCCCATTGCCATGGCGCGATTGCTTCACGACGGCGAAACGGTATTCCACGGCGTTGCTTCGCCCTTGCCGATGATCGCCATCCTGATTGCAAAACGACTCCATGCACCCAACCTGGTTTACCTGAGCATCGTGGGAGGTCCTGACCCGCTGCCGGCCCACCTCCCCGAATCCACTGTCGATCCAGCTCTGCTGCGCGGCGCCCAAAGCATCATCACCCTGACAGACATTTTCGACATGTCAGCGCGGGGCGACCTGGATGTGGCCTTTCTCGGGGGCGTGCAGATCGACCGACGGGGGCAGATCAACATGAGCGTCATCGGCCAGCGCGGGGCGGAGCCGGTCGAAGCCTACCGACACCCGAAAGTACGGCTGCCGGGCGGGGCCGGCAGCGCCGCCATTATGCCGACCGTCAAACGCACAATTTTGTGGCGCACCAAGCACGACCGCCGGACTTTCGTCGAGAAAGTACCGTTCGTGACCGCTGCCGGCAACGTTGACCGCGTCGTCACACCATTGTGCGTCTTCGTCCGCCGGAGAGGACAACTGGAGGTGGAGAGCATCCATCCCTACAGTACGCCAGACGAACTCCGCGATGCCACGGGATGGCCGCTTGATGTGGATGACAAGACACCCCTCACCCCGCCACCCACGACGGAGGAACTCGCGGCTCTTGAGGCCATTGATCCTGAGGCGGTTCGCAGAATCGAATTTCGATGACCCTGCAGAACCAAAGGATTCAGGAAGGAGCGCCTATGATCCGATAGTCAAGACAGGTGATGAGTCACATTAGTCGCGCTGTCTCGCCAGTCGGCCGACGAATGAATTCGCCGGCTGGTATGATAAGTGCGTTAAAACGCACTGCTTCGCTGTCTGATTAACCTGTTTCAACAGGTTTTTTGTAGCAGGCGGGCAATTCATTGCTCGCTACATCCTAGCCGACCACATAGCAAGAGGAGGCTAAAGCATGAGTGTGAGTCTGGATACAATTCTTGATCGTTACCCCAAAGAGGTAACTCTGGGGGATGGCACCCGGATGACACTGCGACCGCTGCGTGAAACCGACACCGAGATGCTGATCGACCTGTTCCGGGGAATCTCCGAGAACGACCTCCGGTTCCTGAAAGACAACGTTGCCGACCCGCAGGTGGTGCGGAACTGGACAGCCAACATCAACTATGAACGCGTCCTACCCATT
The DNA here is from genome assembly GCA_964532665.1 of uncultured Anaerolineales bacterium. Taxonomy (GTDB): domain Bacteria; phylum Chloroflexota; class Anaerolineae; order Epilineales; family JAANWY01; genus CAZHMV01. The sequence goes on along the minus strand of CAZHMV010000042.1, from coordinate 5,100 downwards.
GTAGCTGAGATCGATGGCCGGATTGTAGCCGACGCCACGCTGCATCACAAGGCCATTGAACCCTATGCCGACAAAGGCGAGCTACGCATGTTCGTGCACCAGGAGTTTCGGCTCCAGGGCCTGGGGAATATCTTGTTCGAGGAAATCCGGGACATTGCCCGCGACCTGGGACTTCGGAAGCTGATAATGGAAATCTTCGTTGACGAAGCGGGCCTCATCGACATGCTACAGCGTCGAGGTTTTACTCGCGAAGCTGTCTTGCCAGTGTACCAGACAGTTGTCCTGGCTTTGGACCTGACACCGCTCCCCGAGCGCATGCCACCGCGTGAGCTATGGCCGCAGCGCGTCTACACACTACCTGAATTCGCCACATACCCGGAGCGACTCAACCTGACGGAGATACTACTGGACAGTCACCTGGAGGCCGGCAACGGTGATCGCGTGGCGATCAAATTCCAGGATCAGCAGTTGTCCTACGCCGAACTTGCAGATCAGACCAACCGTATCGCCAACGGGCTGCGCGAACTGGGCATCGGAGAAGGCGATGCCGTCTTCATGCGCACGCCCAACCTGCCCGTCCTGGTAGCATCCAACTTCGCCGTCCAGAAGATCGGCGGTGTGAGTCTCCCCACCTCGCCGCTCTTCTCGCGAACGGAGATTGCCCACGTCAGCAACAGCGCCCAGGCAAAAGCACTGATCGCCCACATTGCCCTGCTGGATGAGGTCGAGCGTGCTCGCGACAGGCTGGAGACCGTCGAACACATCATCGTGGTCGGTGGCAATCCGGCCGACCTGAAAGAGCGAGGATACATCCCATTCGGAGAAATCACGGGCAACAACGCTGAAGTCGAGCCAGTACGCCGCGACCGCAAGGCCCTGAGCGTGTTCCTGTACACGTCTGGCACCACGGGACCACCGAAGGGCACCGCCCACCTGATGGAGGACCCGCTGGCCGTTGCGGACGCGTTCGGTGGCCACGGGTGGAACGTTCGGCCGACAGATGTCATCGGTGGCTCAGCCCCCATCGGGTTCGGGGCCGGCTACTGTACCTTCGCCGTGATCCCCTACCGCTTCGGTGCCTCGGCCAGCCTTATCGGCAAGTTTATGCCGGAAGCGATGTTCGAAACCATCGAGAAGCATGGCATCACGATTCTATCCATCTTGCCCACGGCGTATCGAAAGATGCTCCAGGTGCCGAATGCCGCCGAGCGCTACGACCTCAGCAGCCTGCGCACCTGCACCGGTGGTGGTGAGTCGCTGACAGCCAAGACGTACTACGACTGGAAAGAGGCATTTGGCCTGGAGATCTTCGAGGGCTTCGGGACGACGGAGATGATGTACGTCTTCATCTCCAACGTCGTCGGTCGGCAGGCCAAACCGGGCTCCTTCGGTCGGGTGGTACCGGGCTACGAGGCCAAGGTCGTCAATGAGAACTTCGAAGAGGTTGCGCCGGGCGAGATCGGCCATCTGGTGGCGCGCGGTCCGACGGGCACGCTGTACTGGAACGACCAGGAGAAACAGCGCAAGACCGTGTGGAACGGTTGGAACCGGGTCGGCGATTTCGTTTATCGGGACGACGAAGGCTACTTCCACTTTGTGTCCCGCGAGGACGACATCATCAAGAGTTCCGGCTACCGCATCGGTCCCGAAGAGATCGAACACGCGCTGGTGAAGCACCCGGCTGTGGCCGACGCCGGCGTGATCGGCGTCCCGCACCCGGTTCGGGGCCAGAATGCCAAAGCCTACGTCGTGCTCAAGGAAGGGCAGTCCGCAACGCCGGACGAACTGCTTGAGTTCCTGCGCGAGCACATTGCTGTGTATAAGCTGCCGCGCGAGTTCGCGTTCACCGATGAGCTACCGCGGACGGTGACCGGTAAGCTCCTGCGGCGCATCCTGCGGGAACGGGAGCGCGAGGCAGAAGGCTAGCACCACTAAGGGCCTTTGGCCCGACGAACGACGAACGACGAACGACCAACTTCAGAAGTTGGTCGTTCGTCGTTCGTCACCAGGCGAGAAGTACGCTGACACAACTGCTTGGCAGTCCGCATACGCAATGATATAATACCATCTGCTATGCCGACGACACCGCGCAGCGATTATCTCGTCATTGACGGCTCGCATGGGGAAGGCGGCGGCCAGATTCTGCGGACCACCGTGGCGTTGGCCGCGCTGCTGAGCCGGCCCGTCCGCATTGAGAACATCCGGGCCAACCGGCGCAACCCTGGCTTGCAGGCCCAGCACCTGACATCCATACGAGCCGCTGCTGACACCTGCCAGGCGGAACTCACGGGCGCCAAACTGGGCTCGACGATGCTGTCTTTTCGGCCAACGCAGGCCCCAACCGCCGGCCACTTCGCGTATGACGTGGCTGCGGCCCGCAAAGGCGGCAGCGCCGGCGCCACCAGCCTGGTGTTCCAGACGGCGCTCCTGCCTTTGAGCTTCGCCACCGGCGACTCGGAGATTGCCATCGAGGGCGGTACCCACGTCGCCTGGAGCCCGCCCTACCACTATCTGGCGGACGTGTTTCTGCCGGCGATGGCGCGGCTGGGCCTCGATGCCACAGTCAGTCTGGAGCGATGGGGGTGGTATCCTCATGGCCGCGGCCTCATCCGCGCCGAAGTCCGAGGATTGGGAGCGGATGCGCGGCTGGAAGGCCTCGAGTTGAACGAGCGCGGGGACCTGGTGCGGTTGACCGGGTTCTCGGCGGTGTCTAACCTGCCGGAACACATTCGGGAGAGGCAGGCCAAACGGGCCGGGGGGCTGCTGCGACAGGCCGGCTTCGATCCAGAGATCCAGCGACTGTCACCGAAGGCATCGGGGCCGGGTACCGGCGTATATCTGCTGGCCGAGTACGAGCACGTGATGGCGGCGTTCATCGGTTATGGCCGGCGCGGGAAGAGGGCAGAGAAGGTGGCCCAGGAAGCCGTAGGCGCTTTCCTGGCCCATCACGCAACGGGGGCGGCTGTGGACCCTCACCTGGCCGATCAGCTCATCCTGCCCCTGGCTGTTGCTGCATCATCATCCAGCTTCACCACCAGCGAAATTACTCAACACCTTCTGACCAACATCTGGGTCGTCGAACAATTCAGCGACATCCGGGTCAAGGTAGAAGGCGGGACAGGACAAATCGGGAAAGTCACGATTCATGTTTGAAGTTGTGTTTCTGGGGACATCAGCATCGGCACCATCGGTGCGCCGTAACCTGCCATCGACGCTCATTCTCCACGAGGATCGCCGTTTCATGGTCGATTGTGGTGAGGGGACGCAGCGCCAACTGCTGAGCAGCGGCCTGGGCTTCAAGCGGCTCGACACGATCCTGCTGACCCACGGACATCTGGATCACATCCTGGGTCTGGGTGGCATCATGTCAACTTTTGCCCGCTGGGAAGCAGCCGAGGAGTTGAACATCTATGCCGGCCACTGGGCGCTGGAGCGAGTGCGAGACCTGGTGAACGTTGTGTTGCGGGGTGGTGAGGTGAATCTAAAACTCAACCTGATCCCCCTTCAGTCAGGCATCGTCCTGGAAACCCGGAAAATGCAACTGATCGCTTTCCCGGTCACGCACCGGGGGCCGGGCAGCTTCGGGTTCACGTTCCAGGAACACAGCCGCCGGCCCTTCCTGGTCCAGGCCGCCGAGCGGCTGGGGGTGCCGGCCGGCCCGGAACGCAGTCGATTGGTGGCTGGGCAGCCCATCACCCTGGAAGACGGCACCGTTGTGCACCCGGATGATGTGCTGGGGCCAGAAGTGCGCGGTACCAAGCTGTGTTACGTTGGCGACGCTGCTCACGTAGATGACCTGGTAGAGCACGTGTGGCAGGCAGACGCTCTCATCTGTGAGGCAACCTATTTGTCTCAGGATCAGGACATTGCGCGTCAGTTCGGTCACATCACCGCAGCCGAGGCCGGCTGGCTGGCGCGCGAGGCGCAGGTGGGGCAGCTCTTTCTGAACCACGTCTCGCGTCGGTATCACCCTCGCCAGATTCTTGAGGAGGCGCGCTCTGCCTTCCCGGGCGCTATCCTGGCAGAGGACCTCGACCACGTCCGGGTACGACGTCGGGAGGGAAAATAAAGTGTGCGGGCTGAAACAGCCCGCACACTTCGCTCGCGGCAACTACCTCCTGGCGCGGCAAGGGATATGGGGGGCGCCACGGGCAGGGGCAGCGCCGGTCGGCGACAAGGTTGCCAGGAATCCATCCTTACGCAAGAGAAGCCGTTCGACCTTGCGCTGTGGCACCCGCTATCCACCCAATACTATACACCGTTTTGGCGGTTTTGTCCAGTCCGCGCCGGCGTTCCGGGCACGTACGTGGCCCACTCGTCTGGCAATCGTCCACTTCCCGGAGTGACTACGACACCTCGAGAGGTCTCAGCCAATGAAATGTTTGCGATGTCTGCTGGTAGTGATCATGCTCAGTACCGTGGTAGGCTGTTCCGCCCCTACAACCCCACCGCCGGCCCCCACCCCCACCTTTGAGATTGCACCGACGCGCACCGCTAGCCAGATCGAGGCCACCTCATCGCCACCGTCGACCCCCGCGCCTACACCTGGCACCAATCCGACGAGCACGACCGGCCGCACCGAGGCTTCAACACCGACGCCGGCCCCCACGCCCACCTTCGACATGGACGCTTTCTTCCGACCCGTGGACGCACCCGATTTGCAGGCGAATCCGAAGAAGTACGAGAACGATGCCTTTCGGTTCACCGGACGTGTGTTCCACATCCAGCGCGAAGGCAACCGGACCTACTTCCAGGTCTTGACCGAACCGGACAAGGTCAACATCCGAGCTATCGCCGTCAACGAGGGGCAGGACATGGAAGTGCGCGACATCGTCACCGTCTACGCCTCAGGTTTTGGCACCTCCGAGGGTGTCAGCCCGTCGGGCGAGACCGTGACGGTGCCAACGGTTGAGGTGGTGAAGATTGTGGCAGGCCGGCCGTGAAACGTGAAGCGTGAAACGTGAAACGTGATGAGCGGTTTGTGTAAAGGCCTTCACCTTTCACGCATCCCGCATCCCGCATCTCGCCCATTTCACGTTTCACGCTTCAGGGTGTCACCGTGGGCGTGAGGGCCGCCACTGGAATGCGAATTTGCTGCCC
>CAZHMV010000041.1:35812-37003 GCA_964532665.1 uncultured Anaerolineales bacterium | reverse complement strand
CCGGGTGCGGTCTCAGGGATTCCTCACTCCGCTGGCGCTCCGTTCGGAATGACATATTGGTGTTGGTTCCCCGATTAATCCCTCAAACTTCATAAGTCGTCATCTACGGGTCAAGAACATTATCTGAACGTCTGAAGAATGAATCGGCGGCCTGGTAGCCGCTGTTATGCTAGCATATACAGAAGCAGAAAGCAACCGATGGAGCAGCAAACAACTGAGGCCCCTGTCCTCCTTCCACGAGCATATCTGGCCGCGTCAACAGTCATCGCACTGGTAGCGGGCTACGGGTTGCTCATCGGCGAGGCATCCAGCTCCGCCCTCACGCCTGTCGGCTGGGTTCTGACACTGCTGAGCATTCTACCACTGGTCGTCGCTCAACTGGCATTGGGCCACCCCCAAACATGGATGTGGCTGCGAGCGCGGACGGGGAGAATTCTGCGCGTCGAGCAGCGGTGGATGCTGCTCCCGATTGTGTGCTACCTGCTGGGGGGACTGGCCGTGGGAAGGTTCGATCCTTATGCCACCACGGTCTACGTGGCCGGCGTCTTCATCACCATCGGGACCCTGGCTCAGGCCGACCGCGGCTACCCACGCATGGTGTGGACGGATACCACCTTCTGGGTGTTTCTGTGGGTTCCCTTCGATTTCCGGTGGAATTATGACCTGTGGTACGGCCTCGACAGCCTGGCCTATGCCTGGTGGGCTGTTATGCTGACCGTCGTTGCTGTCTACGGCTACGGAGTGCTACGGGACTTCCCGGGACTGGGCTATCGACTGATTCCGCGATGGTCAGATGTCGGAGTCGCCCTGGCAGCCACCGCCGGCTTCTCCGCAGTCGTCATTCCCATAGGCCTGGCCATCAGGTTCCTCACGTTCCCCCCGACGACAACCCCTCGCGCGTCGGCCATCATCCTTCAGTTTATTGGCCTGTTTCTGACGGTAGCGGTTCCAGAAGAGTTGTTCTTCCGAGGTATTTTGCAGAACGGGCTAGGCAAACACCTGCGGAATCCTCGGCTGGCGCTGGTACTGGCATCCCTGGCATTCGGACTGATGCATTGGAACAACGCCGATGCCGTTGTCGAGCGCCTGGCGTACGTGGGCCTGGCGACCGTGGCCGGCCTGTTCTACGGGTGGGCGTACGAGCGCAGCGACGGTCTGCTGGCTCCGATCCTGTCTCACACCCTGGTTGAC
>CAZHMV010000041.1:0-35712 GCA_964532665.1 uncultured Anaerolineales bacterium | reverse complement strand
ATGTAGAGGTCCTGGGCCGGCAGATAGAAATCCGGCGTGAAAGCTTCCTTAATGTTCCCATCCGGATAGCGACGGAGAACAAATGTCCGCGGCTCGTACTCCCACTCGATCTGGTAGAAGTCCAGAAGCCTGGCAAATTCCTCCTCACTAGGGTGCGCGAATACGAGATCGCGGACACGTCCATTACCTTCCGGCTCTGTCATCCGACAACTCCCTTCGTCTCGACTTTGGCCATTTCGAGGAGCAACCATCCCCGGATGCGAACGGGGCCGCCAATACGGCAGGTGAGCGTGCCTCGCTCTTCAACACATTGGCGTTTCTGCAAAATGGCCAGCGTCGAGTTCGCGATGCGCCGCGCAATTCCATGGCCGTACGCGCGCATTATCCTACAGAATCGCCTATATGTCAAGTGCCGCACACGACAATTGCTCGGCTGAATCAGGATTGGGCGTGTCGGAATGGTCAATTTAGGAAATCGACACAAATTTTAAGCAACCTTAAAGTGCCAGACACCGAGCCCTGAAACCACAACTTATAGACAGGGCATCCGGCCTGCCCACCATATTTAGTAGATGAACTCGGTAACGCCACGTCGGAGCCGCGAGCACGAATTTCGGGCGGGGTCTTGACAAACAGCCCGAAATCAGGTATAATGTTTTGCACAGAAGTCCCGAGAAGCAAGAGGAACTCTAACAGCGGAAAGTAGCCGAAAATCTCCTGAAGCTGGCAAGCGGCGAAAGCCTTTCGCGAGAGAGGTGGAACCCGTAAGTTGGTGAAAAGGTGGCAACACCGGGGAAGCCAACAGGTCGAAAGCCTGGTCTTCGGGCCGGGCAAGTAGATGAGCCAGGGGAAGGGAGGCGTCCCGCGCAAGCGAGGGCCAAAGTAAGCTACCGGAAGCCGGGCGAGAAATCCGAGGTTACTTGGGGCTTCTGTCTTTCCCCAGACACGCACCGTCCTCTGTCGAGGATGGTGTTTTTTGCTTTCTACTGCCTTTCACTAAGCTAACCTCAACGCTTTGCCAACCCTTTTTCAAGCTCCCCGTAGTAAAATTGGGCGTGAATGACAGGAGTCTTCCCCCCCAATGCCCCCACGTATTGGGGAGAAATACCAGGTCATAAGTATCATTTTTGTCACGATGCGTAGTGAAACACTTCAAGGAGGTCTGTGGAATATGCAAAATCGTAGAGCTCTGCTCGCGGCGCTGCTGATTGGCATTGCTGTGTTTAGTGCGTTGATTGGTCTCCTCATCGGTCGGAGTGGCGGAGAACGAGGCCGCGTGATGGTGGAGCAAGCCGTTTCTGGGTCCGAGGTCCGTTTCCGCGGGCGCGGCCGCACGATCCGATTCTACGAGGGGCCACGTATCGCTGCCTCGTTCGCCTATTGGCTGGAAGGCAACTCTGCCGGCGACCGTTTTCTGGTGAGCGCCGATAACCGCCGGTCCAACGTTGTTTTCAGTGTGTACTACACGCGCAATGGGGCAAACGTGCACCGAGGTTTCACCCGGTCCTCGCAGATCATGTACCACCTAGAGCACGGCACAGCCTATGAGGGCCCGAACGATAAGGGACAGGCCGTCTGGAACAGATGTGGCGGAAGCGGTGGTGTCAATCTCTGCGTGGGTAAGAGCGTGCAAGGAGCGCGCCTGTATCACATTGAACACGGGCGGGTCTACGCGGGTCCCCGTGTGACCACCGAAACCTTGCTGACCGCAGACGATCAGAATATGGAGAACGACCCGGTTGTTTCGCTCCTGGTACCGATCCTGCAACAGCGTCTCTGGGAGCAGTGGTAGCGTGTTATTGCGTGCTGGTAACTACAGCCTGGCGATTGAAATCGCGGCAACTCTTGCGAAGCCGGCCTGCGCCGGCTGAAGACCAATCGCCGAAGGGGACGACTTCGCAGATGTGGGTGCAGTTTCAACTGCCGAAAGTACGCACACCTGGCGAATGAATTCGCGGCAACCCTTGCGAAGCCGGCCTGCGCCGGCTGGATTTCAAGTCGCCGAAGAGCCTGTCCCCAAGGCTCCTCCTGAGACCTGGGCCGGACCAGGTCTCGGGAGGAGCCTCAGGACGCCACTTTGCAATGGTAGGCGCGGTTTCAACCGCTGGCAGCAGGGGGCCTGAGCAGTTACCCCTCACGTTTCACGTTTCAGTCCGACGTTCGCAGCTTGTAGCGCTGAATCTTCCCTGTCGCCGTCTTGGGCAGCGCCGGCACGAACTCAATCCAGCGGGGGTACTTATAGCGAGCGATGCGCTCCTTCACGAACAGCTTCATCTCCTCCGCCAGTTCGTCCGAAGGCGTGTACCCCGACTTCAGCACCACGTAGGCTTTCGTCTTGACCAGCCGCTCGGCGTCCTCGGCGCCGACCACGCCACACTCCAGAACCGCCGGATGCTCCATCAGTGTGTTCTCCACCTCCACCGGCGAGACCCAGATGCCGCCCACCTTCAGCATGTCGTCGGAGCGACCCTGATACCAGAAGTACCCGTCCTCGTCCCGGCTGTACTTATCTCCTGTTCGGATCCATTCGCCGATGATGGTTTCCTTGGTCTTCTGGTGTTTGTTCCAGTAGTAAGCGCAGGTGGAGTCCCCCTTGATCAGCAGATCACCGATCTCACCCTGAGGCACATCGTTGCCCTCTTCATCGACGATGCGGGCCTCGTAGCCGGCCACAAGCTCGCCGCTGGCGCCCGGCTTCACCCGCCCCCGTCGATTCGAGATGAAGATGTGGAGAATCTCCGTGGAGCCGATGCCGTCCAGGATTTCGACGCCGAAGCGCTCGTACCAGCGATTGTAGAGGGCCGGCGGCAACGCCTCGCCGGCGGACACACACAGCCGCAGGCTGCTGGTATCGAATCGCTCCTGGGCATCCGGCACGGTCAGCATGGCCGCATACGCTGTCGGCACGCAGTAGAAAATGGTCGGCTTGTATTGCTGGATGATCTCGTAGAACTTCACCGGATCAGGCTTGCCCGGGTAGAGGACCGTCGAGGCACCCACTCGGAAGGGGAAATACATGGCATTGCCCAGGCCATAAGCGAAGAACAGCTTCGCCACGGAGAAGGTCCGGTCATTTTCAGCGATGCCCAGGGTCGGTCCGGCATACAGATCGGCGCAGTAGAGCATATCGTGCTGCAGGTGCACGGCTCCCTTGGGGAACCCCGTGGTTCCTGAACTGTAGAGCCAGAAACAGGCATCGTCCTTGCTCATGAGCTCGGCCTCCAACTCGTCGGAGGCGCTGTCCACCAGTTCGTGGTAGGCCAACTGATCTGCACTGCGTGGCTGGCCGACGACCACGACCTGCTCCAGGTAGTGGAGTTGGTCCTGGATCGGCTCGATCTGGTCCAGCAGTGGCTCGCTGATGATTAACACCCGCGCCCGGCTGTCGTTGAGCAGGTACTCGTAGTCGGGTGGCTTGAGCAGGGTGTTGGTGGGGATGGGAACAGCGCCCATTTTGATGGCCCCAAAGAAGCTGAAGACGAACTCCGGGCAGTCCAGCAAGAGGAGCATCACCCGCTCCTCCATGCGCACGCCCATCCCCTTGAGCATATTGCCGGTGCGGTTGGTCATGGTCAGGACGTCATTGTAGGTGTAGGTAGATCCGTCACCCACGTAGTAGATGGCGACTTTGTCGCCGCGCCCGGCCTCCACGTTGGCGTCCACGAAGTAGGTCGCGGCGTTCATGCGATCGGGCAGTTCAACCACGGGTGCTGACATCGTTCTTTCTCCTTCCTTGTCTCACTCGCCTGTGCGTTGGTCAAGTCTAGGTGGAACATGACGGAACTCGGGGGAACTCGGGGGAACTCAGAGCAGCCCCCTCCCCTGAGTTCCTCTGAGTTCCCTATCTCAGTTTCCCTCTCCCCCATTTCGCATGGTGTAGAGCACGCGCCGCACATGCACCGGCACCATCTGAGAGCGGTAGTAGAGGGTGAGGTCGGTGTTGTCCAGGGGGCGGGCCGGCTTGCGGCACAGCGCTGCGGCCTGTTCGATCACGTCGTCAGTGAGGACTTGGCCGGCCAGCACTGCTTCAGCCGCCGTCACGCGTACCGGAAAACTCTCCACTGCTCCTAACACAACACGCGGATCGACCACGCGCTGCGCTTCATCCAGCTTGAAAGAGATGGCCACGCCGAGAATCGGGAAGTCCCACGCCCCGCGCCGGCGCAGCTTGAAGTAGTGCGACTTTCGGCCATCCGCCGGCGGCAGGAAGATGTCGGCGATGATCTCGTCGTGGCGCTTGCCGGCCATGTAGCGGATCCCCTCGGTGCCGAAGAGGTCGGCGACGGGGATGGTGCGCTCGCCGGTAGCGCTGACCAGCCGCAGCGTCGCATCCAGGGCGACGAGCACCGGCGCGGTGTCGCTGCTGGACACGGCCCAGCAGCGCGGGCTGCCGGGTGCGACCCAGCAGGTGTCGCCGTCCTTCTTCAGACAGTAGTTGATGGACTTGCGCCAGTGCTCGGTCTGGTCGTAGTAGGTGCAGCGCGTATCGACGCACAGATTGCCGCCGATGGTCGCCGCATTGCGGATTTGCGGCGAGGCGACGTAGCCGGCGGCGGTGGTGAGGGCGGGGTAGTCGGCCGCCAGCCGGCGGTTCCGGGCCAGGTCGGCGATGTGGGCCATGGGGCCGATGCGCCACGAGCCGCGTCCTGAGGTCCCTCCTGAGCTTGTCGAAGGGCCTGTCGAAGCGGCGTCCTGAGCGGCGTCCTGAGCCTGTCGAAGGGCTTGTCGAAGGGGGCCGTCCTCGCGCCGCCGCACGCCGTACAGTTCCCGGACACCCCGCAGAGCGATGACGTGTTCTGGTGTCATCTGCCGGCGCTTCATCTTGGGGAACAGGTCTGTGCCGCCGGCGACGACCATCGCGTTCGCGCCGTATTCAGCCAGCAAGCTGCACGCCTCGTCGAGGCTGGTTGGGTTGTGATAGGTGAACTCTGGAAGTCGTAACATGATGTCTTATCTCGCTCAAGTCATCTGTGAGGGTAGATGGCTAGGTGGCTGGATGGCTGGATGGCTAGAAGCTGGTTCAGCTATCCAGCTATCCAGCCAACTAACCATCCAGCCATCTAGCTATCCAGCCATCCAACCATCATCCGTAAACAGCCTACCTTTTCCCCCTCACGCACGCTCCAGCATCAACCTTGCCGCGTGCACCGGCACCATCTCCGGGTCGGTCTCCAGGGTGGGTGGCTCTTCTCGGATAGGCTCCGGATACGGGATGTCGGGGAAGCTGGCCGGCCCGTAACGCGGCGCCTGGCCCTTGCGACCCGCTTCCAGCGCCTTGAGAATCTTGTCGGGGGTGATGGGCGTCTCGTCAATCCGCACACCGAGCGCGTCGAAGATGGCGTTGGCGAGGGCCGGCGCGACGGGGAGCAGCGGACCCTGGCCCACCTCTTTGGCCCCGTAAGGGCCGTTCGGGTCGAAGGTCTCGACCAGGAAGCTTTCGACATCGGGCATCTCCAGGAACGTGGGGCTCTTGTAGTCCAGCATGGACGGAATCTCGTGCAGGCCACGCCGATATTTCTGCTCCTCCATCAACGCCTCGCCCAGCCCCATGTAGACCGAGCCCACGATCTGCCCCTCGACCAGCACCGGGTTGATCGCACGCCCGATGTCGTGGGCGAGCCAGACCTTCGGGATGTGGATCCAGCCGGTCTCTTCGTCCACCTCCACCTCGACGACGGCGGCGGAGTAGGAGTAGGCCGGCGTGGGGCCGACACCGCTGCCCTTGTAGCGTCCGGGCGTGCTGGGCGGGGTGTAGGACCCGACAGCGCCGAGCGTGCCGAACTTCGCTTCGGTCAGTTGCGCCGCCTTCACGAAGGGCAGGCCGACGCCGGGGTCATCCCGCAAGACGACACGCCCATCAGCGAACTCAACGCCGTCGGGCGTGGCGCCGAGCTCCTCGGCCACCACCTCGGCAATCTGTGCTCTGATCTTGCGCGCCGCGTCGATGGCCGCGTTACCGGTCATCAGGGTGACACGGCTGGAGTAGGAGCCGAGATCGACGGGGGTCAGGTCCGTGTCGGCGGTCACGACGGCGATGTCGGCGGGGGACAGGCCGAGTTCTTCGGCGACGATGTACGCCAGAACGCTGGTCGAGCCCTGGCCGATGTCCGTGGAGCCACAGAAGACGGTGACAGCGCCCCCGCGATTCACTTTGAGCTGCACGCCGCTGTGGGGCATCTTGTTCCAGTAGATCGGCAGGTTCGCGCCACTCAAGTAGCTGGAGCCGGCGATGCCCAGGCCACGCCCGCGCGGCAGCGCGCCGTATCGCTCGCGGAACCCCGACGCCTCCGCCACCTTCCCCAGACACTCACTCAGCCCGATGGTCGTGATGCGCAGCTTGTTGGCCGTCTGCGAATACGGCTCGCACAGGTTGCTTAGTCGCCACTCCAGCGGGTCCCAACCCATGTCGTGGCAAATCTTGTCGATGTGAATCTCGAGGGCGAAACGGGGCTGCGGGGTGGCATGACCACGTTTTGGACCGCACGGCGCTTTGTTGGTGAAAACCCGTGCGCCCTCAAACTTGTAGCGCGGCATCTTGTATGTGACGGTCTGGAGCGCGCCGGTATAGTAGGACGCCGCCACGCCGTAGGAACCGTACGCGCCGCCGTCCAGACAGGTCCGCAGGTGGTGGGCGGTGATCTCACCCGTCTGCTTGACGCCCGTCTTGAGCCACATCAGCACCGGATGACGCCCGCGGTGGGCGTAGAAGACTTCTTCGCGGGTGAGGGCGATCTTGACAGGCCGGCCCGTGATCTGCGAGAGTTTGCAGGCGATGATCTCGTGGGCGAAGGGATCGGTCTTGCCGCCGAAACCGCCCCCCGGCGGTGTGGCGATGACGCGGATGCGGCTGGGAGGCATCTCGAGCACCTTTGCGAGAGTGCGATGGACGTAGTGGGGGACCTGCGTGGACGACCACAGCGTGAGCTTGCCGTCGGGGTGCGCCTGGGCCAGCGCAGCGTGCTGCTCCATCGGCAGGTGCGTGGTGCCCTGGTAGAAGAAGACGTCCTCGCGGATGTAGTCCGCCTCGGCGAAGCCCTCCTCCATATCGCCGAACTCCAGTGAGATGAACTTGTGGATATTCCCCTGGGCGGCGTATTCGTGGATTTGCACTTCCGAATCGGCCAGCGACTCCTCGATGCTCATGAAGGCCGGCAATGGCTCGTACTCAACTTCGATGAGTTCAATGGCCTTTTCCGCCGTCTCCTCGTCGATGGCTGCCACGGCTGCCACCGGATCGCCCACGTAGCGCACGCGGTCCTGGGCCAGCGCCGTTTCGTCCTGCGAGACCGGCAGGATGCCGAATTTGATGGGCAGGGCCTCGCCCGTGATCACAGCATAAACCCCCGGCAGCGCCTCCGCCCTGGAGGTGTCGATACTCAGAATTTTCGCGTGCGTCATCGTTGAGCCGAGGATTTTGCCGTACGCCATGCGCGGCAGCGCCAGGTCGTCGGCAAATTTCTGTTGGCCGGTGACCTTCTCCAGCGCATCCACCTTCACCAGCGGCTGCCCGACCACGGACGTTCCACGGATCAGGTGGGAGTTGAAGTTCGTACGATTCTTCGTTTCATTCGTTGCCATGGTTCACTCCATTCATCGCACCGGGAGCCGGCTGTGGGATGGATGCGGGATACGCGACTCGTGATGCGTGGATCTCGATCGCGCATCCCGCATCCCGTATCCCGCATCCCGCTCACGTACGCATTGCGGCCAACTCAACAGCCTCAAGGATCGCCTGATACCCCGTACACCGGCAGAGGTTGCCGGCCATCGCCTGGCGAATCTCATCTCGCGTGGGCTGCGGGTTCTCGTCCAGAAGAGCTTTGGCGGACAGGAGAATGCCGGGGGTGCAGTAGCCGCACTGGGAGCCGCCGGCCTCGGCCAGCGTCTGCTGCAGCGGGTGCAGCCGGGGGCCATCGGCCAGCCCCTCGATGGTGAGAATGTCCCGTCCCTGGCACTCGATGGGCAGGGTGAGGCAGGAGTACACCGGCTGACCGTCGAGCAGCACGGTGCACGTGCCGCACTCGCCGACCTCGCAGCCGTGTTTGGTGCCGGTCAGACCCAGGTCCTCGCGCAGCACCTCCAGCAGCGTCTTGTGGATTGGCACAAATACCTCGTGGACTTCGCCGTTTACCCGCAAGTGTAGTACTTGTTTCATGGCAGTTCTCCGTGTGAGTGCATATTGCGTCTTACGTCTTGCGTCTTACGTCTTACGTGATGTGCGCAGTACGCAAGACGCAAGACGTAAGACGTAAGACGTAACCCATCAGCCCCAGAAATCTGACGGCTTCAGCGCATCATCTCGCCAACGTCCCATTCCACGCCGGCCACTCCCGCGCGCCCAGCAACTCCGAGATCCGCCGGCCCACCGCCGGCAGGCGTTTCCGCAACAGCGCCATCTTGGTGTCATCCAGGTGCCGGCTGAAGCCGGTCACGATCAGCGCGGCGATCACCTGGCCTTCACGGTTCACGATGGGTGCACCGATGGCCCGGACACCTTCGAGGTACTCCTCATACTCCTCTGCGATACCCGCTGAGCGGACCCGCTCCAACTCCTGCCGGTATTCGGAAGGATCGACGATCGTGTGCGGCGTATAAGGGCGGAGGGGTTTGGCAACCAGCAGCCGGCCCAGAGTCTCGCTGTCCATAGCGGCGTGAAAGATCTTGCCGAACACGCCGGCGGAGTGCGGCACGCGCGTGCCGATGCTGGCCGAGATCTTCATGTCGAATTCCGGTTCGGCGCTGTCGAGGATGAGGACATCATCGTCAGCAGTGAAGGAGCCGAGGATGACTGTCTCACCCACTTCGTCGGCCAGGTCGAGGATGAAGGGGTGAGCCACATCGCGAACATTCACGCGCCGGCGCACCAGGTCGCCCAGGTGGAAGAGGGCCGGCCCGAGCCGGTACTTTTTCGTCTCTTCATCCCGTTCGACAAACCCATGGTGAGCCAGCGTGTTCAGGATATCGTAGACAGTGCTCTTGTTCAGGTCAAGGAGCCGGCTGAGTTCAGACACGCCGTAGGCATCCTCGCCCGACTGATACACGTTCAAAATCTGGACGGCCCGGTCAACGGCCGGCACCAGGCCGTTCTGTCGCTTGAGCACAGCACACCTCGTTTGTTCGACACCACGAACGTCGTTCGCTGAAGCGGTACCGTGATTATAATACATGCCATCAACGTTGTCAAACAAGGCATCCGCTTGCCGGCGGTAGAGGGGCGGTGGAGCGGAAGATGTCGTGGATTTCGCCGCGACGGATCTCGTCATCCGGTTTAATGTGGTAGAGGATGCCGTTCAGGGTCTCGAAGACCCGTCGAGCGGCGGCGTCTTTGGCTTTGACGTTGGGATGCTCGATCTGGTCCTGGCGCTTGACCTCGATGACCATCCAGCCATCGCCGGCCAGCCTCAGGAAGAAGTCGGGGAAGTACTTGCGCCACTGGCCGGCCAGTTCGTCGTAGTACTCAACGTAGAACTCGTTGTGGGCCGGGTCGGTGATGCCGCCGGTGAAGTAAATCTCCTCGACCCATTCGTGGGTCAGCAGCATCTCAAACAGCTTGCGCTCCTCGCCGGAATCGAAGATGTAGTGATCCAGGTGGTAGCTCCGCTCGCGACCACCGTCCAGCTCCATGACCAACCCTTCTTGATCCTCGCTGATGAGCCGATCGATGGGAAAATTGCGGGCCAATTCGATCTCTTCCTGGGCCGAACCGCTCTTCTCCTCGTACTCAAACAGCGCTGCCTGGATCCTGGGGACGATCACGTCGTGGAGCAGGGCGTTCTCGCGGTTGACGTAGTCCAGCACGTTCAGGTCGGTCTGCACCGAGGTGCCGCGCAGCTTGATGCGCTTGCGGTAGTCGGCGCCGGAGTCGAAGGGCGGATCGATGTAAATAAGCTTGATTTTGCCCCGAAATTCGCGCATCAGGTGGGCCATCACCTGCAGGTTATCGCCCCAGTAGAGGCGGTTCACCCAGCCCTCACCCCTCACTCCCGCCGCCTGCGGCGGCACCCCCTCTCCCCTCTCCCAATCTTGGGAGGGGGGAGAGGGGGCAGGGGGAGTGGGGAGAGGGCCATAGCGCTCGCGGAGCTGGGCCGGGTAGTAGGGAATTTCACGCAGGGGGCGCTTGCCGTGCCAGTGGAGCATGGGCCGGCCAGGCAGCTCGGCTACGTCGAATAATTCCGACTGGGTCGGTTGGTTGTCGGCCACGATAGCACTCTCCTGTCCGTTCTCGGGGGTTGCGACCGAAGGCTAAAAGCGCAAACTTTTGTGAGGGTATGATAGCACACAGCAAAGAGTCGGTCAAAGATTCGACATTCGCCAGATGGAGATGGGCCGGCATAACCGGCCCACCCTCAACACACACATCTTACCCACCGGTTGAAGCCGCACTCAGACGCGGCTGGAGTTGGCGATGCCGGCCAACACCAGCACACCGCCGATCCACTGCGGCACGGTGAGTGCAATGTCGAACAAGACCCACGAGACAAGGGCAGTCACCAGGGGAATCACCAGCAGGTGCACACTGGAGCGCGAGATGGCTCCCGATTGCATCCCCCGGTTGACGGCCAGGAACGCGACGGTAGTGGCCATCAGCCCCAGCCAGACGACAGCGCCGGCGGTCATGATGGTAGGCGGTGTGAGGGATGAACCATCAGTAGAGGTGAACAGCAGAAGCACGGGCACGGCGAGAGCGAACGTGTAGAACGTGAGCGTCTGAGATGAAATCCCCATCGTCTCGCGCCAGCGCCGGCCCAGCAGAATGTAGGCCGCGAAAGAAACGGCTGCTACCAGCGCCAGCGCATCGCCGGGCAACGTCCGGCTGGCGAACAGCCGCAGCAGTTTGCCATCGCTGATGATGAGATACGCGCCGGCCAGGGCCAGCACCAGACTGGCCACATCCCGACGGCGAACCTCCTCACCCAGCAAGAACCCGGATGCCGCCAGCATAGCCGGGTAAGTCGTGATCAAAAAGGCCACGTTCACCGGCGTTGACTGGTGGACCGCCACGGTCTGGATCGGCCAGAAGAGACCCGAGCCGGCCAGGGCCAGCACGAACAGCCGAACCCACGTCGCCCGCGGGAAGCGCCAATCCAGGCTGCCCTGTACGGCCAGCCACCCGCCGAGGCTCAGCGCACCAATGAATCCTCGCCAGAAGGCGACGTCCAGCGGGCTGAAGGTCCGCAGCCCGATTTCGATGGCAGGAAAGGCGGTTCCCCAGATGAGGCCGGCCACGAGGGGCAACCAGGGTACGATGCGGTGTTGTCTCATCTACGCAGCTTGAACCGCTGAATCTTGCCGGTCGCCGTCTTCGGCAGTTCGTCCACAAACTCGATCCAGCGCGGACGTTTGTAGGCCGCCATCTGTTGCCGGCAGTACTCAATCAGCTCGCCGGCCAGCCCATCCGACGCTGCGTAGCCCTCATTCAGTGTCACGAACGCCTTCGGCTTGACCAGGTCCGACCGATCCACCTGCCCGACGACAGCGCACTCCAGCACCGCCGGGTGGCTGATGAGCGTGCTCTCCACCTCCACCGGCGAGACCCAGATGCCACCTACCTTCAGCATGTCGTCCGACCGGCCGGCGTGCCAGTAGTAGCCGTCCTCGTCGATGTAGTACTTGTCGCCGGTGAAGAGCCACTCCCCGAGGAAGGTCTTCTGGCTCTTCTCGTACTGGTGCAGGTAGAACAGGGCCGCCGTCTCCCCCTTCACCAGCAGGTTGCCGATTTCGCCGCGCGGAACTTCGTTGCCGGCGTCATCCACGATCTTGAGCTCGTAGCCCTCGAACGGCTTGCCGGAACTGCCGGGGCGGATGTCGCCAGGCCGGTTCGACAGGAAGATGTGGAAGTTCTCTGTCGAGCCGATCCCGTCGATGATGTCCAGCCCGGTCCGCTCCTTCCACTGGTGCCAGATGGGGGCCGGCAGGGCCTCGCCGGCGGACACACACAGGCGCAGCGAAGACAGGTCATACCGCTCGGTGAACTTCTCGACGGCCATGGTGGCCGCGTAGCCGGTGGGCGCGTTGTACAGGATGGTCGGCTTGAAGCGGTCGATGATCTCCAGCACGTTCGTCGCGACGCGCGGCGGCCCGGAGAAGAGCACGATGCTGGCACCGGCGTACCACGGGAAGATCAGGTTCCCGCCCAGCCCAAAGGTGAAGAACAGCTTGGCGCCGGCGAAGGTGCGGTCATCCTCCCGCAGGCCCAGCACGTTCACGCCCCACAACTGCGCGGTGAGCGGATAGTCCTTGTGGGCGTGGAGGATACCTTTCGGCTCGCCTGTGGTCCCGCTGGAGTAGTTCAGCGAGCAGAAGTCGTCCCGATGCGTCGGCGCTGCCTCCAGCCCGGTTGATTCGCCGCTGATCCAGTCGTCGAAGGCGATGTCGCCCGCTCTGGTGGGCCGGCCAACAACGACAACGTGTTCGAGGAACGGCTGATCGTCCCGGATTTCCTCGATGGCCGGCAGCAAACTTTCATGCACAATCAGCACTCGCGCGCGGCTGTCGCGCAACATGTAGGCGTACTCGCGGGGCGTGAGCAGCGTATTCATGCCCATGGCGATGGCGCCGATTTTCACGGTGCCGAAGAAAGACGTCACCCATTCGGGACGGTCGAGGCACAGGATTCCGACGAACTCCCCCATGCGGATGTCCAGCTTCTTGAGGGCGTTGCCGACCTGATTCACCTCATTGGCAACTTCCCGGAAGGTCATGTTACGTTCCAGGCTATACAGGGCGACCTTGTCGGCACGCGCCGGCAGGTTGCGCTCCAGGATGTCTACGGCGTTGTAGTAGAGTGGAAGATCTGCTGCTCTCATGGGAGTCACTCCTTTTCCAATTTGAGGTGGGACTTTGCTGGCACGAGTTTATCCCCGAGGGTCTTGTTTGGGGAACACCCCGTTTGGGACGCGGGAATTATACTACTGTTCAATTCGATTGTCGAGGGATTCGAGATCCATCTGATGTCGGCGGAGCAATATGAACGCCTATCTCTGACCGGCCGCGCGCCACCCGCCGGCCACCGCCTGCAAGTCCTCGCTGTCAACATCCTCGTCTTGCGTCTTGCGTCTTGTATCTTATGACTGCCGTCAACTCCCCAATCTCCAATCTCCAATATCTAATCTCTAACCACCAACGGCAACCACACCTGCCACAACTCCACCGCCCCCAACGGCACCCACTGCCGGCCACCGTGCGCCGTCCACGTCCCGGCCCCCAGCGTCTGGCCGTCCACCACCAGCCGGATGACGTCGCCGGCCTGCGCCCCCTCATCTTCGGGCGTCGTCGGATCGTCGCCGTAGCAGGCCAGCAGGCCGTACTGCCCCTCGCTGCGGACGACTGTCGCACCGCAGACTGTGCCGTCCGGGTCGATGGCCTGGACCACCGTCTCTGCCTGCAATGTTGTCATGCCGTAGAAGTTGACCCAGGTAGAGCTCGGAGGAACTCGGAGGAACCCTTCGACAAGGCTCAGGCCAGGCTCGGAGGAACTCATGGGGGTTTCGCCGGCGCTGGCAGTTCCCTCAGTTCCCCTGAGTTCCCCCGCGTTCCCCTGAGTTGTGACTGGGTATTGCAGCGTAGCTCCCTGATTCATCTTGATCCAATACCCGTGCAGCGGTTCCATGGTCGTCAGAGTGTTGAAGCTCGGGTCCAGGTCCGGATAGTACGACAGCGCCCCCTGGTCGTACCCCAGCACAGCGAAGTACTGGCCATCGATGCTTTGCAGCGCCTGGGCCACCGGCAACGGCTGGCGCGGCAGGTAGCTCACCAGGTTCCAGCCGGCGTCCAGAGCCAGAGGCCGGTCCTCGGCAAACTTCTCGCCCACCACCTGTAGTGTGGCAGCCGTGGCGCTTGCTGAAGAAACCCCCTCAGTTCCCCCGAGCCTGGCCTGAGCCTTGTCGAAGGGTTCCCCCGAGTTCCCTTGAGTTCCCTCAAGCTCCCCAGCCGGCTTCACCTTGACCCAGTACCCATGCTCCCCGTCCATCTCCTTCAGCGTATTCACCTCCGGCGGCAGGTCAGGGTAGTACGACTGAGCACCGCCGTCAAACCCCTGGATGACGACGTACTGCCCCTCGATGGAGCGCTGGACGACGCTGGTGTCGGTGTTGAACGGATTGACGTAGGCCGACATCAGGTTCCAGGACTCGAACAGAGGCACGTCCAGAATCGAGATGGTCTGCTGTGCAGTGGCCTGCATGGCGCATATATGCAGGGGACTGATGCCGGTCTCCACATCATTGGGAACAATGCGGATGTCGTGGTCACCACGGTAGCTATTCTCCCAGGTAATGGCAATGGTCTCGGACTGGCCGGGGCCCAAAGCCTGAGCGGTGGTTGCTGCCCCAATGCGCATATCTCCGACGTAGAAACCTACTGGCAGGCCGGCGGGTATCTCGACGCTGCCGGTGTTGCTCACCGCCGCTGTCAGGGTGACGGAGAAGGGCGTCCCAGCGGCGGGCTCGGCCGTGACCAGGGTGGCTGAGAGGTCGGCGGCGATGCAGGTCGCGTCTACCGCATAAGGCCCTGCGGTGCTCACGTTTCCCGCCAGGTCACTGACGATGACCCACAGGGTATAGCGCCCCACGAGCCGGGCTTGCAGGTCATACTGCCACGTGTCTCCCTCTCGCGTCACCATCTCACTGTAGATCTTGCCCGTCGGATCCTGGATGTACACCAACGCCGTGCTCACTGGTCCACCATCGCTGACTGTGCCGCTCAGAATGGTTTGGGTGCTGCCCCACCAGACCTGAGTGATCGCCTCGGTCACTGTGATCACCGGCGCCACGTTGTCCACGATGAAGCTTACATCTAGTGGTGGCTCGGTGCGGTTGCCTACCACGTCCTCGCCGTAGACCGATAGCGTGTGCTGGACGTAGTCTTCCGTATCGGGGATGGACACCCTGTACGACCACTCTCCGCTGCGAGCGGCGGTGCTTTGCGGTTTCAACACCAGACGGCTACGATGGTAGGCGCCATCGTTCGTCGTCGGCTCCAGGTCGCAAATGGTCAGGGTCCACGTGCCCTGCGACATCTGCCCGTTGAAGACACTCAGCGGCTTATAGGGCCGGGCCTGGCGGTTGTAGTACGGCGCCGCCGGATCGTCGTTGTGTCTGGTATTGTAGGGACTCACCGCCGCATCATTCAAGAGCAGATCATAGTTGGCGAAGTCGGTGTCTGCCAGACCATCGTTGTAGAGCAGTGGTACCCGTATGCCAGCCGGCGATTGCAGCTCAACCTGGATGTCATCACGGCGAGCATGCTCGGCGTTGAAGCCTAGGCTCACCTGGCCAATGGCAAAGTTATCTGCCACATTGAAGGTACGCACGATCTCCGCGCCCCCACAGGTGGTGCTGCCGTTGATGGATATGGGCGTGGCCGGCATGTCTTCATAGGTGCGAGCGGTGGCCGCGTCCAGCAGGTTGAGGCCGGCCAGGGTGCACGTCCCATCCAGGCAAGCCTCCACTCGCTCCAGACCCAGGTTATCCACCGCCTGGCCGACGACCCTGTAGGTGTCACCGCCTACCACGCTGCCGGGGGCCACCGTGCTGGCCGTCTCGTCCAGGGTGACGACGGGCGGCAGGGTATCCACCACGAAGGGCTGAGGATTGCTCGGAGCACTGGGCCGTCCAAAGGCGTCGGTAGCTTGCAGGCTCACCTGGAAGGTCTCCCCGTTGCTGGCGCCGGTCACGTCCCAATCGCACGACCACTGACCATCCTTGGGCGTGGCATCCGGGCAAGTGAGTGGGCTGGTCCCGTCAATCATCATGGTCATGGCGGACACGCCTGAGTCGTCGTAGGCGTAGCCGCGCAGGGTGTTGAGTCCCGCCGCGACGACGTACTCCGGCTGCTGCACCCCGAAGAACTCCGGCGGCGAGTAGTCCACCTTGTGATCCACCCACATCCACTCTAGCGGTGCCCCGGATTGGTCGTGGTCGGCATCGTAGATGTGGGCGGATAGTGAGCCCAGGCGCTGGTTGACCTGGCAATCGTAGTCTGGGTTGCCTGCGGCCAGACAGGCCAGGTATCGCTGTTGGCCCAGCGCCAGATCAACGGTGGCGGTGAAGGAGACGCTGCCCTCTGCCCCCGGCCCGATGTCGCCCAGAGGAACCACTTGATGGTCGCCACCGGGCAGGCGCAGGGCGTAGCGGGCAGTGACGTCGGCGTAGACGCCGCTGGCCATGTTCGTGCCCAGGTTGCGATAGTGAATAGTGTAGACGATCTCCTGTCCGTCACCCAGCGGTGGCTGGCCGGTGTCGGCGAAGGGGATGAGAGAGGCCATGTCCGCCGGCTTGTCGCCCAAGAGGAGTCGCCACAGCCAGAAGAGGTCGTCACCAAGATAACCGTAGGCCGTGCCTGCCGGGGTTGCTGTAATGCGGAGTTGCAGATCGCTGTCAGGGTAACGCATTGCAGATTGCAGATTGTGCATTGCAGACTGCGAATTGGATATTGGATGTTGGGTCTGGCTGCCGTTGGGGCACAGGCCAGCGCCCAGGCTATCCCAGTGATAGCGGCGGCTGAGGGCGAATTCCTGAACGCTGCCAGCATAAGAAGCTGTTTCGATCACTCGCGGGCTGTTCACGGGGTTGGCGTTGGGCATCACCGCCCACAGGCGCAGGGCGTCCTCCTCGCTGGCGAAGGCCACCATATCCAGAGTTGCCACGGCCGGATCGGTGATGCCGAACATCTCAAAAGGCAGGTACAGATCGGTCTGCCCATCGTTCAAAGCGGGATCGAACTGGTACTGCTCAGGCGAGAGGGCTGTCACGAAGGCCCAGACGCTGCCATCCCAGTGCAGCAGGGTGGCAGTCCCGGAATCTTGCACCCACACCAGATAGTCGGCCTGCATGGCGTTGGAGGAACTCTGGGGAACTGGGAGGAACTCGGAGGAACTGCGGGGACGTCCCCTGAGTTCCCCTGAGTTCCCCTGAGTTCCTTGGACATCAGATGGCGTCACGCCTGGTAAGTAGACCACAGTGTTGTCACCGTATGGGTTGAAGACCTGGTTCGTGCCACCGGACTGCGTATCCAGGTAGATGAACAGATCGCCGTCGGTGTTCCAGTTGGCGCCGGTCCAGGCCAGGCGTAGGGCTTCCGCATTCCAGGTGGTGTAAAAGCGCTGCTCCGCGCTGAGGGCCGCCCGGCCGTGGGTGTTCTGGCTGACGCGGCGATCTACGCCGATTAGGGTGCAGCCGCTGTCCATCCAGCCGTGGTAGAGGCCCCCACCCCCGGCCCCTCCCCCGACAGCAGGGGAGGGGAGATAGACGTAGTCGGGCGTGAGTGGGCTGTCGGCGTAGACCGGGCCGAAGGACTGCCAGCGCTGCTGGCCGTAGATGCCCTGGCTGGCCAGCTCGGCCATCACTCGCTGACCCTCGGCGGGAGCGAAGCTCGATGTGCGCGGGCCGCCAGGGGGCACGGTTTGGGAGAACTCGGCAGCCACGGTGCCGGTGGCCTGCGCCGTCCAGCGCACGGTGTAGTCGTCCAGGCCACTGCCGTCGCTGCTGGCGCTCCATTCCAGGGTCAGGGTGGGGGCAGTGCCGGTCACAGTCTCGAATGGTGCCAGGTCCTTGCCGTCACTGCTCATCGTGAGGGTGACTGGTGCGGGCGGCACTACGTCCACGGTGACCGTGTCGGTGACCTGGGTAGTGCGGCCGGCGATGTCGGTGGCTTTGGCGGTGACGGTGTAGGTCGCGCCGTCGGGCAGAGGCCCCGGCCGCAGATACCAGGGCAGGCGCCATACGCCTGTGGTGAAAGGAGGCGAACCATCGCCGCTTACGCTGGCGTTGAGCCAGATGCCATCTTGCCCCACTGCTACCTGCACCCCCGCTACCCCGCCAGTGTCGGTGACCCATCCACCGACATCCAGCCTCCTGGGCTGGTGGTAGTGCGCACCGGTGAGCAGGGTGGGGGAGATGACGATGGCCGGCGGCAGCAGATCAACCGTCGTGGTGACGGTTTCGCTGGTGCTGTTGCCGTCCCAATCGGTGGCGGTGGCCTGGAACTCGTACACGCCCTCGCCGGCCGGCTGCCAGGTGGTGGCCCAAAGGGTTTCGGTGACCGCGCCGCTGGCCCAGGTTTCTGAGTGAATGACGGCACCATCCACAGCGACGGTCAGGGCCTGCAAGGAAGATGCACTGGTGGAAACGTAACCGGTGACGGAGATGGGGGCAGTGCTGGCCAACACGGGTGGGACATTCCAGATAGAAACCTCGGGTGCAGGCTCTGGTTGCGTATTGCGTATTGCGTATTGCGTACTACGTGTTTCCCCGCTCTGACCTGTGACTGCCGACTGTTCCCCAGTCCCTGATCCCTGATCACTAGTCCCTGCCCCTTGCTGGATGCTGGCCGGCACTGTGATGCAGTGGCCAGCGGTGTCACAGGCTGTGGCGTAGGGGTCCACACTGCCGGGGTTGACCACCCGCAGTCCCCAGTCGTAGGCGGCGACGTAAGCATGGCCGCCGGACGAGGCCACATCCTGCAAGGCGGCGACGCCGTAGGGCAGCCTCGGCGGTGTTACGATCAAGCGGACGAGTTGCGGGTTGCCCGGGTCGGAGACATCCACGATGGAGAGGCCATAGCCGGCCAGGTAGGCATAGCTGCCAGAAAGGGCTACGGCATTGGCCCAGCGTGCCGCAGGAAGGTAAGAGCCGATCTCCGTGGGAGAGGCGGGATTGGAAACGTCTATCACCCGCAGGCCCTGCCCCCCATCGGCGACGTAGGCGATTGTGCCGGAGATGGCCACGCTATGGGCAACCCCCGGCGTATCGTAGACGCCCACAGAGCGGGGACAGCCGGGATTGGCGATATTCAGCACCTGCAGGCCGGCCCTGCCATCGGCCAGGTAGGCCAGCGTGCCGGAGATGACGATGCCCTGGGCGTACCCTGGTGTGTTGTAGTAACCCACTTCCACAGGAGGAGCGTAGGACACGTCCAGGACGCGCAGGCCAGCAGCGCCGGCGGCCACGTATGCGTAGTTCCCGGATACGGCGATATCCTTGCCAACGCCAGGCACGTTGTAAGCACTCACCGGTTGTGGGTTGGTGGGATCGGTGACATCTACCACCTTCAAGATCGAGTATCTATCGGCGATGTAGGCGTAGGCCTGTCCTGATGGTTCGACAAGCTCACCACGACGGCTTGTCGAAGGATCTTCCCCTGCCGCTGCGCTGATCCTGAAGGGTTGGCTCGTGTTTGGAGATGCGGGGTCTGTCACGGCGCTTTGGACGATGAGGTCGGGGCTGGAGACCGGTGTGGCCGTTGGCGTGTCGGTGGGCGTAGCTGTAGGTGTCTCAGTCGGTGTGGGCGTCTCGGTAGGCGTTGTTGTTGGCGTAGCGATGGGTGTATTGGTTGGGGTCGCCGTAGGCGTCTCAGTCGGTGTGGGTGTATCGGTGGGCGTGGCTGTAGGCGGAATGACGGCTGCATCGGTTGGGGTGGCCGTAGGCGTCTCAGTCGGTGTGGGTGTATCGGTGGGCGTGGCCGTAGGCGTCTCAGTCGGTGTGGGTGTATCGGTGGGCGTGGCTGTAGGCGGAGTGATGGCTGCATCGGCTGGGGTCGCCGTAGGCGTCTCTGTTGGGGTCGGCGTCTCGGCCAGCATTAACAGCCCGACCGAGGCCAACTCGGACGTGCCTCCCCCACCGCCAACGGTGACATTCAAGGGGGCAGAGATGTTGTTGTCTTCGTCCGCTTCCTCGACGTCGCACCAAATGTCCACCTGGGCATAGATGGTGTGCTCCCCGGCGCTGTCAAAGCCGTCGTGGTTAAACATCAGGGTATCAGAGGCTCCGGCAGCCAAAGATAGGGTGCCAGCAGCATCCCAGCCACCGACGCCGTTATCACACCCTTCTGGCACGGTATCAGAATAAACAGCCGTACCAATTTCCCAGGCCTCACCTCCGCCCTGATTCTTGATGGTCACGGTGACGACGAAGGACTGGTTCACCGCCGGGGATGGAGGATCTACCGTGATGTTCTCCACGATGAGATCGGGCAACTCGGAAGTAGGCGTGGGGGTGGGCGTCTCTGTGGGCGTCTCTGTTGGCGTCGGCGTTTCCGTGGGCGTGGGTGTAGCCGTCGGAGTGGAGGTAGGTGTCTCCGTGGGCGTCGCTGTCGGCGTGTCCGTCGGTGTCGGCGTATTGGTCGGTGTGCCGGTAGATGTACTCGTTGGTGTAGCCGTGGGTGTGGCTGTCGGCGGCAGGGTGCCTGTGGGTGTGTTGGTCGGCGTCGGCGTGTCCGTTGGGGTAGGTGTGGAGGTATCGGTAGCTGTGGCTGTAGGCGTTGCAGTCGGCGTGGCAACAGTGACGGTCACCGGGCCGTAGATGTTGTTGTCCTCGTTTGATTCGTTACGGACACTGCATGTGCTATCTACCTGAGCGTAGATGGTATGATCCCCAGAACTGCTGAAGCCACTGTGGGTGAAGGTGAAAACAGCAGAAGCTCCTGCGGCCAGAGAGGGGATATTGGCGAAATCCCAGCTACCGGCGCCCTCGTCACATTGGCTTGGCACGTGATCAGCATAAACGGAAGTGTCAATGCCATAGTAGGCCGAGGCCTCGCCTCCGCCCTGGTTCTTGATGGTCACGGTGACGACGAAGGACTGGTTTACGTCAGGATTCGCTGGATCCACGGTGATGCTCTCCACGACGAGATCGGGCAACTCGGAAGGCAGGGTGGTGGGCGTCTCTGTTGGCGTCGGTGTCTCTGTTGGCGTGGGTGTAGCCGTTGGAGTAGAGGTAGGTGTCTCCGTGGGCGTCGGTGTTACGATGGCAGTGGAAGTGGGCGTCGGTGTGGTGGAGGAGTCACGGAGGATCTCCAACTGCCAGCAATAGAGCGTACTGCCAGGGCTGGTGACGTGGAACCGCAGCATCCATTGGCCGGCCGTGTTGCGCCCGTCGAAGGCAGATAGGCTCTCCTCGGGGCGGAACGAGCCAACAAAGGGCGACGTCCCCTCGGTGATGGACTGAGCCGCCGCGTCGTTGAACTCCACCATGTTGCATGGGTCGCAGCCTGTGGAACCACTGCCATAGGCTGTGTTCGAGTCGGTGCTGTGCAGCAGGACTTCCGTTCCATCAGGTGCCCGCAGATACACGTCCAGGTCCCCCGGGGCGCCAGCGGCAGGACCAAGGCGCACCCGCACTTTGAGGTCCTTGACAGATCCCACGTCAGGCACGTCAACTGGGAAATTCCACCAGTCCGCCGTGGTCATCGTGCTGGCCCCGGGTCCCCAGGTGTACACCGACAGGTCATAGGGTGACATCTGAGGAGCAGGGGCGATGGCGACGCCGTTGGCATATCCCCCTGGGTTGATGCTACCCACCAGTGTGGGGTGAGTAGGATCGGCAATGTCCAGGATCTGCAAGCCGGCCACGCCTTCGGCAATATAGGCCAGCGTGCCGGAGATGGCCACGCTTTGGGCAAAGCCGGGCGTATCGTAAGAGCCGATCTCGCCAGGTAGTTCCGAGGCAGGGATGTCGCACTCGGCAGTCAGTCGGTAGAGCCTCTGAGCGCCCAGGGTAGAGGTGGTCTGACCGGAGGCAGCCAGGTACCAGGGCGACTGGTAGTACTCCCGCTCGGTGATCCCCTCCGATCCGCCACAGGGGGACCTGAAGCGTTCCTCGGTCAGGTTGAAGTCCCGGGCCACGGTCGTGAAACGATAGTCATCGCCCACCGTCTGTCTGGTCAGGCTGACCCGCGGATCCAGAGTATCCACCGCGCCATCCCAAACGCCCTGGCTCTGGCCGGAGTTGTCGGGCAGGCCGCTGGCGTCCCGCCCGCGCAGGTCCAGGCGGTAGTTGCCTTCCAGGCCGGCCGGCACCTGGGCGCTCCAGGAGGACAGGTTCACACCTGCACCGCTCTGGACCAGGGTGGCTGATTGCCATCTGCTCCTGTATGCGTCCTTGACCTCCAGAGCCGATAGCGCCCGCGGGTAGATGCGCACGTCGTCCAGGTGGCCGATGAACGTGCGTCCGATCTCGACCGGCCCGTCGTTGTGGCACACGGAGCTGGCAATCCCAACAGAGGCATCCAGTTCCCCATCCAGGTACAGGTTGAACCTGGACCCGTCGTAGGTCATCATCACGTGGTTCCACTGGTTCAGGTTCAAACTGCTCCTGCTGATGTAGTCGTAGCGTGTGGTGCAATCGCCTCCGTAGAAGGAGAAGCGAACACGCCCGGAGGACGGCTCGATGAACAGCCCGAAGTTGCGTTGCCCGCCGGTGCTGCTTTCCTTCACGACCAACCGCTGCTGCTGGGACTTGAACTGAGTGGGGAAGACCCAGGCACCCACACTGAAGGCGTCCAGGTCCAACCCAGGGCTGTCGGGCACGGAGACGACATCGTCCACGCCGTCAAACTGCAGAGCGTACGCCCCCACGGGGCCGGAGATGGCCTTGTTGACGGCCTCGCCGGTGTGCAGCGTGCCGTTGTGCCCCCAGGCAGAAGCATCGGCCAGGGTGTCACCGTCCATGGCCCAGGCCTCATCAAAGGGCAGCACCAGCACCGGCCCGGCGCCCAGGTAGAGCGAGCGGATCTCGGTGGCCGACAGGGCGCGGTTGAAGATGCGCACGTCGTCCATCAACCCATCGAACAGATGGATACGCCTGGCGGAGCCCCTGGCCGAATTCGCGCCGATGAGCAGGTCGTCGTTGGCGTCGGCGTTGGCGGGCGCTCCATGGATGATGGTCTCTTTCTCTTCCCCATCCACATAGAAAGTGACGCTGTTGTCGCTGTGCATCGCCGCTGCCACATGGTACCAGACGCCAGGTTTAAGGACGATGTTGGTGGAGTCATAGTCGTATACACCGAAGGTGGTGAAGCGCAAGCCGGCCCGTTTGGTTCCGAACCCGAAGCCATCCACGCTGTTCCGCCGTGCCGTGGCGATGATCTGCTGGCGCCAGGCCGACGTCTGGTTCAGTTTGATCCAGGCCATCACCGTGAAGTCGTTGATCAGTCGGTTGATGGCGGTGTGGCCGAGAGTTACGTAGTCATCCACCCCATCGAACAGGACGGCGTTGCCCACCCGGCCAGACTGGCCGGGGTTGGGACAGGTATCGCCGGAGCAGGAGCCGCTGTGTTCATGGCCGGAGACGTCGCGGAATTCCAGGGTGCCGTTTTCATCGGCCTGATCGTCCAGGGGCAGGTGCAACACCTGGCCGGCCGGCGGCCTTTCGTTGGAGAAGGGCGAGCCGGGCAGGTTGGGCGTGAAGGCGAACTGCACCCGGTCCACGCCTGCAGTCTGGGCCTGGGCCAGGGCGCGCACCTCATCCGCAGAAAGCGCGCGGTCGAAGACCATCACCTCGTCAATCAGGCCGTTGAAGCGTTGGTCGCTGGCGCTGCCGCCGGCTTCCGTGGTAGCGCCGATGAGCAGCACATCGTCGGGGTCGGCCTCGAGGGGAGTGGTATGGGTGATGGTGCCCCTGGCCACACCGTCCACGTAGAAGGTGACGGCGTTGTCGCTGTCCATGACGGCGGCCACGTGGGTCCAGCGGTTGGTTTGCAGCCCGACCCCCGTCAGGGTGTAGTCCTTGACGCCGAAAGCCGTGAAGCGCAGGTTCGTGCCGCTGGTGCCGAAACCGAAGCCGTTGTTGCTGTTCGTCCTGGCCGTGGCCACAATCCTCTGCCCGCCGGACAACTGGGACGGGTTGATCCAGGCGGCCACGCTGAAGTTGCTGCTTAGCTCGTTGATCTCGCTGTGGGGGATGCGCACGAACCTGTCCGTGCCATCAAATCGCAGGGCGCGGCCGTATTTGCCATCCACCCCAGCCGTGGGACACGTGCCATCGTCGCTTCGCTTACTGCAGTCGCCGTGGTGCTCCCGACCGGAACTGTCGTAGAAGGAGGTGGCGCCGGCCTCCTCTTCCAGGTGCAGGCGCAGTAGCATGCCTTTCAGGGAGGGCAGTTCGCTGACGAGGCCGTTGATGGGGATGGTGCTGGTGATGGTGGTGGTGGGGATGTTGCTGGCGTTGAGATCGGCGCTGGAGGCGGTGGCATCCACCTGGATGGTTCCCAGCGTTGTGGTGCTCTCATTGCCCACCTTGTCCCTGGCCTGGACGGTCACGGTGTAGCGGCCGGTGGGCATGGCCCCGATGAAGGGGTAGTCCACGGCCCAGGTGCTGTCTGTGAGCGTGGCCTGCTGAGCCCCCAGGCCCGCAACTCCGCCCTGGGGATCCAGCAGCGTTACCCAGACGCCGTCGGATGCCACACCGCTGCCGGCTACGCCACTTGATCCCTGGATGGTCGGGTCTTGTGCCGTGCCGCTCAGGGGCACCAGCCAGGCGTTCCGCAGGGTGGGATGCAGCGAGGCGGCGACCAGTGTGCCATCGGACAGGGAGCTGCTCACTGTCGGCGGGGTGTCGTCCACGTAGATGGTGTAGGTGCTGGCCGGCGTCTCCCGGTTGCCCACCCGGTCCGTGGCGC
Organism: uncultured Anaerolineales bacterium; assembly: GCA_964532665.1. GTDB lineage: Bacteria > Chloroflexota > Anaerolineae > Epilineales > JAANWY01 > CAZHMV01. The sequence goes on along the minus strand of CAZHMV010000041.1, from coordinate 11,319 downwards.
GGGTGCGGAGGTTGTAGGTGCCCTCGCCGCCCAGCTTGGTGGGGTCAAAGGTGGGACACCAGGCGGTGCCGCCGGTGGCGTCCTTACAGGGCGGGACATCCATGCGGTTGGGCGGGCTGCCCCATGTCCCGTTGATGCTCAGTTCCACCAGCGACACGCCGGAGGTGGGGTCTTTGGCCTCCACGTGCATGACCACGTCCTGGTTGGCCAGGTAGGGGAACTCGGGAGTGTAGGAGCGCAGGGTAGAGACAGGTGGGTCGTTGTCTATGGTGATGGTCTGGCTGCGGCGCTCCTCTACCAGCTTGCCCTGGTACAGGAAGATGTCCCGCACCTCGGAGGCGGAGAGGGCGTGGTCGTAGAGCGTGACCTCGTCCAGGCGACCGGCAAACCGACCGCCGATCCGCAGGGGATCGCTGTTCGTACTGGCAGGGCCACTCACGGATTTGCTGCCCTGCTCATAGCCGTTCACGTAGATCTTCAGCTCTTGCCCATCGTAGGTGCCCATGACGTGGTTCCAGGCGTTCTGGATCAGGGGAGCTTCGCTCCGCACTGCCTTGCCGACAGCCTCCAGTTTAGCCTGCATGCCGTCGGCGGGGATCTTGAGCGCATAGTTGGAGCCTTTGCTGACCAGCGTTTGCGCGTGGGAGGTGATGATGGCGGTGGGCATGACCCAGACGCCCACGGTGAAGTTCGTCAGGTCCAGGGCCGCGCTATCGGGGACGTTGATGGCGTCGTTCACACCATCAAACTCCGTTGCCAGGCTTACCTGGCCCTGGGTGCTGGCCTTCGGGCAGGTGGTGGAGGGGTAGGAAGGCAGGGCCGACATCCCAGTTGAGGAAGAGCTCACTATAATTGGGGCTCCATGTCCAGAACTTCTGGCTGCCCGGGCCAGGGTTCGCAGCATTGATGGTGGTACCTCCCATCGGATCGTCGTTAGTGCCGCCGTCATCTTCGTAGACGGAGATGCCGGCCGACCCGCAGAAGGAGCGGGTTTCGTTGATTGGGTAAGGATCGGCACGCACCGTGATGTCCTCTCCCTCCCACACTCGCTCTTGCGTTCCATCGTGATTCATGATGATGTAGAACTCGCTACCGCCTCCGTCACCGTCGGTATCATCCTGAGCCGTGCAGGTGAGGTTCTGAAAAGTCACATCGGCACATGGAGTACCCAGCCTGCATGTGCCGTTGTTGTTCCCAGCAGCATCCGTGAAGGTGGTCGCACCCTGGTGCTCGTCCAGGTGCATCTGGAAGACGGGCGCTAACTTGTAGACGGTCATGATGTCGTCATCGGAGAGGGGCCTGTTGAAGATGCGCACGTCGTCTATGACGCCGTCGAAGTAGTAGTTCCCGCCGCTCGATTTGTTGCCAATGGCCACGAGGCCGGTGCTGCTGTCGTAGCCAATGGTGGAGTCTGTCCTGAGGCGGACGCCGTTCTTGTAGAACCGGGTGCCCTGGCCGGGGATGAAGACCGCCGCGATGTGCTGCCACTGGTTCACGTCCACACTGATACCGGTGTTGCCCTTGTTGGTCCCATTGAAGACCGCCCAGTTGCCGCCGTACCGCGCCAGGGTCCAGTCCCAGCCGTTGTTGTCGGTGCTGACCACCATGTGATACCCGCTGCTGGTGCTCTTGGGGTACACCCAGGCCATCATAGTGACGCCGTCAATGTCATCACTGGACTGGTCTATGGTCAGGGTGGTGTTGAGGACATCGTTGTCGCCGTCGAAGAGGGCGGCCTGGTTGATGCGCCCGCTGACGCCGGCTGTGGGACAACCCCCCTCAGTCCCCCCTGCGAGGGGGGAGGCGGAGCAGAAGGCATTGCCCTGCCGGCTCACGTCCACCGCGTTCTCGAAACTCTGGCTGCCCGGCGGGTCATCGAGGGGCAGGTGCATGGCAGTGGCGGAGGACAGGTACAGCTCCTGCACCTGGTCGGCGGAGAGGGGCCGTTTGTAGATAACCAACTCGTCCATCTTGCCGCGGAAGGGGATGGAGGGGTTGCGGTAAGCCCAATGGCTGCTGTCGCCCAGGTAGAGGTTGATGCGCGTCTGATCCTCACCGGCCAGGCCATCGCTGGGGCTCTTGTTATCGCCCTGCCAATCAAAGACTTGCACCGGCATGCTGGGCGTATCGTAGCCGAACTGCTGCCCCCTCGTGCAGGCCGACGAGCCCACGTCGCAGAGCAGGTCATCGCCGTAGTTGTGGCCCTTCTCTGCGCCATGATCGTCCTCCCAGGCCTCCAGGATGTCCTGGCCGGAGACTGTCTTGGACACGTTGACTTCGACGGTGTCACCCTCCTTCAGGCCGTCCCAGGTACAGTCATCGTTTTGCGCGGTGCCCGTGGTGGTGCATATTTTGTCGTCAGCATGGCCACCCCACGTAAGGTATACCTCACAATGGGGCGACTGGTCGGCCTTTTTAATCACCTTAAAGCGGTCAACATAGACTTTGCCTTTGTAGCTGGAGCGGCCAATGTAGAGGCTCTTGGCGCTGGAGGAAGGCTTTCTGTTCCCCACGCCCCAGTCGCCCACGCGCTGGTTGTTGACGTAGAGCGTGGCCACGTTCTGGTCGAAGCTGCCGTCCACTTTGTAGGTCGGGCCGAAGCTGAGCACCACGTGGTTCCAGGCATTGGCGGTCAGCACGGGATCGTCGGTGGTCACGGCGTACCAGTCGCTGCCCGTGCCGAAGCCAAACCGCACCTTGCGGCCCACCGTCTGCAGGGTGGGGTAGGCGTTTTTCTTGCCGACATCCTTGCCCAGGATGCCCTGTACATGGGGCGGCGTCCAGCCGAACTGGATTACCTCGTCCCCCTGGCAGTCCTGATACTCCACCTTGATCTCGTGCACGCCGCTGCTAACGTGGAAGCGCACGCTGCCCTCATACAACTCGTCCGCGCCTACATAGGGTTTGAGTAGGATAAGGCTGCCATCCACATACACCCTAGCACCACCGCCGAAGCGGTAGAAGAAGGTGTAGGTCCCCGACTGGAAGCGGAAGTTCCCCGTGTAGCGGCGGGAGATGCAAGGGCTCCAGGTACCGTACCTGTCATTCTCTATGTTGACCAGCCAGGTTCCGCTAGGTGAATCCACCGCGTCCATGGAGTCCTGCGGCCAGTTCACGCACGAATCGCTGACCGGAGAGCCGCTCCAACTGAAGTTGCGCCAGATTTTCTGATGAAAGTTGCAGTCCGGGTCCACAGGCTCGCCCTGGTTCAGGGGGTAGAGCCAGGCGGCAATGGCGAACTGGCCATCGCTCAGGTCCAGGCTGGGGCTGGAATCCACGTAGAGATAGTCATCGCCGGAGAAGGAGGCCGCTCCCTGGCCGAAGACGCCGTCGGTGGCGTCAGGGCAATGGGTACCACACTCCGCGTCGTTGCCCATCCCGGAGGCGTCGGCGTAGTAGGTGCCCCCACCATAGGGATTGTGCTTCTGTTCTTCAAACTGCAGACGGAGGACCGGTTTCTCAAACAGATCGCGGATCTCCTTCTCTGTCAGGGCCCGCCTGAAGATACGTACGTCGTCGATCCAGCCCTTGAAGTAACTGCCGTCGGTGTGGGCCGGGGTCTTCCCCAGATAAGCGGCTACCTTGGGCGAGAAGGCACCTCCGCCATCACCGCTGGCCTTCAACTCGCCGTTCACAAAGATGGCTTGCTTATCCGTGTCCTTATCGTAGCGGTAGACAATGTGATACCAGGCATCGGTCTGGAGTCTGTCGTTGCTCTCCAGGGTGTGGGTAGTCTTCATGTAGGGCTTGCCATCGAAATTGATACCCATGAAGAGATAGTCAAAGCCGGAATTCTCTGTGCCCAGCACCGTGCTGGTATTGGAGAAATCGCTACCCTTGATCCAGGCCGAGACGGAGAAACTGCTGTTCTGCAGACCCAGCCGCTTCGTGTCGGCCAGGCGGATGTACTGAGAGCCGTCGAACTTCACGGCGTAGTCAAAGTAGCCGGATTCCCCGGCCTGGGGACAGGTGGCGCCGGTGCAGGTGCCGTTGGCCGGCGGCATGGTGCCAGAACTGTCGGTGAAGGTGATGACGCCGCTCGGCTCATCCAACTTGAGCCACAGCGCGGCGTAGTTGGATTGCTCGCGCCAGTTGGTGATGAGGGCGGAGGCCACCTGGGTCAGGCTGACGGCGCGGGAGGCGGCGACGTCGGCCGCCTGTACCGTGCCGGAGATCATGGTCTGCTCCAGGGGCTGCAAGACAAAGGTGCGAGGCGGTACGTTGACCTGGGACAGGGCCGAGGGATCGGTGGTAGCCAGGGAGTACAGCCCCTGGGCGTAGCGATCATAGAGCTTGTTGCTCACCGTGGCCGTGTAGCTCAGGGTATCGCCTACCTGGACGAAGGAGTCGTTGGGGTTGTAGCGAGCCTTCAGCAACATGTTCCGGATCTCGCTTTGCGAAAGCGCCCGGTCAAATACGGTCACCTCGTCTATGAGGCCGTTGAAGCGCTGAATGCTATCAGCACTACCATTAGCTGTTGTGGCGCCGATAAGCAAGGTATCATCGGGGTCGGCCTGGGCGGGCGCGCTGTGGGCGATAGTCCCCTTTTTGACACCGTCCACGTAGAAGGTGACAGCATTGTTGCCATCCATCACGGCGGCCACGTGCTGCCACCTGTTGGTCTGAAGGCCGACGCCGGTGAGGGTGTAATTCTTCACCCCGAAGGTAGAAAAACGCAGATCCGTGCCCGAGGTGCCAAAGCCAAAGCCGTTGTTGCTCTCAGTCCTGGCCGTGGCCACGATCCGCTGCACCCCAGACAACTCGGTGGGATAGATCCAGGCGGCTACAGTGAAGTTGTTGCGCAGGGCGTTGATCTGGCTGTGGGGGATGCTGAGGAACTCGTTCCCGTGGAATTGCACGGCAGCGCCGTACTTGCCGTCCCGGCCCGCATCGGGACATGCGTCCACGCTACAAGCAGCGTTATTTCGGTAGCCGGAGTAGTCTGTGAAGGTCTCTGAACCGGCGGCTTCCTCAAAACGGAGGAGCAGGCGAGGTGCGCCGGCCTCCCACGCCCCGGCTTGCAGGGACAGCACGGTGGGGTCCTGCCAGACCCGGGGGTTGAAGCCGTAGACCTTCTCCTTGAAGTCGGACAGGCCATCGTTGTCGGTGTCTGGCTCCAGAGGGTCAGATAGCACCCAGGTGCGGAGCTGCGTGCCATTGGGGGCAAAGGCGTAGACGAACTCCCAACCGTCCGTCTCCTCCCTGTCGGTCAGGCCGTCGCCGTCGCTATCCATGCGGTTGGGGTCGGTCCCCAGGCGGAACTCGTCGGCGTCGGAGAGGCCGTCGCCGTCGGTGTCGTAGAGGGTGGGATCACTGCCGTTCTGGAACTCGAAGTAGTCGGAAAGGCCGTCGCCATCGGCGTCCCAGCGGCTATCGTCGGGGTCGGAGCCGCGGTCCACGTGGTTGAGCAGGCCGTCGCCGTCAAAGTCCTTCTGGCGAGCGAAGGTCAGCCCCCCCTCAGTCCCCCCCAATGTTGGGGGGGAGGTCTGTCCCCAGGCCAGGCTGTAGCCACCATCTTTGCCAAAGGGCTGGTAGAACTCATCCAGGGTGGCCGGGAAGACGTCAAAGGTGAAGGTCTGCCCCAGGTCTATGTGGCTGGTGCCCCGTTCGGCGCGGATGTGGCAGACCGGCACCCAACACACGTAGGCGGCCCAAGGAGCGGCCACACAGCCGGCAGGGTTGGGGACCACAAAGCACTCCTGGGCGGGGACGGCGTAGCCCTCGGCCAGGTACAACGAGGGGTGGCGGTTGATGCCCGCTTCGTCCAGCGAGAACCCGCTGCTGGTCGCGGTGGGCCCGATGTAGAAGGGCCGCGTGCCGGTATCGGATTGCCATGGAGGGGACTGCTGATTCAGGTCAATGAGGTCATTGCCGTCCTCATCCACGTGCAGGTCTTTCTCTTCGGTCTGCCACTCATACTTGAAGGTGGAGGATTTCAGGTTCTTGTCTCCATCTCTGGTGTATCGCCAGGCGTAAGAGGCTGCCTTCCAGTCTACAGGAATCTTTACTATATTGATGGTGTTGGTGAGAGATACAGTGTACTTAATCTGGTTCCCCACAGAGGCGCCCAGTTCCGGATTGACGAAGACATGATCAAAGCTGCCGAAGACCAGGCGGTCACTGCGCTCCATGTCCACCATGATCGTCGCGCCGTAGATGAGCCAGTTGATCAGGTAGGATATCGAGCCTGTGATGCCCCGGCAGAGGGCCTCACCCCAGGTGGTCTCCCGCACATTCTCACCCTTGATGGCAGAGGCGATGGCGCAGGCGGCGGCAATGAGCGCGTCTATGATGGCTATCACTGCGGCGATGATCTGTCCCACGACGGGGATCAGGGCGATGACAAACATGATGACCGCGGTGATAGTGCTGGCCACGGCCTCCGCAAAGAGAGCATTAGCGGCCATGCTGCCGACCTTCAGATGGGCCATAGCTATACTGACGATGAAACCGGCAAAGGCGACCACGACCCCTATCACCAGGCCAATCACAGCGCAAATCACCGCTGCTTTGGATATGGCTTTTATCTGAGAGCTAACGTAGGCGCTGGCGGAAAGGTATTCGGCTGACCTGGCGGCGCTGACGACATCGGCGATGGTTTTGATGGAGGTGACAACCGTGATGGCGGACGTCACAGAGGTCATGCAGGCGTCCACCATTAACCCCGTATCGACATTCACAAAGGCTATCACAATCGCGGTCACCACGGCCGCCGCCGCCAGGACGATGGCCGCAGAGACCATGACCCCGCGCACCGCAGAGCGACTGCCCGCCTCACCATACAGTTTATTGACCAGCGTGCTCAGCCCCGTTTTCACACTCCCCACGACATCCTTGCCCGTCTCCAGAATCCCCCGGCCGATAGCCTTGAAGAACATCTGGGAGGGAGTCAAGGGCTTGCGCAAACTGAGCACGGCATGGGCGACCATATCTTCCATCCACTTGATGGAGGCGTGCTCGGCTACGATGTTTTCCACGACCATGGTCAGTACGGCCTTGATCCCCTTGCCGACGGAGACGCCGCTCTTCTCCATGGAGGTGGACACGGTCATGGCCAGGGAGTCGTCACTCTGGCGGGGGTCATACTGATAGCTGAGGGGGTAGTCGCCTCTCTGCACCAGGCCTGTCCGCCCCTGGTGCATCGTCAGGTAGTAGGTCTTACCTATCAGCACCTGACCGGCGACGATTTCCCGGTTGACATCGTCGGGCAGGTCTGGATCCTCCGGAAAGGCAGCTCGGAGGCGGGTCTCCAGGAGATCCCAGTACTCTTCCATGGGATAGGAGCCCCAGGCCCCGTCGCGGTAGCGGTAGGGAGCCCAATTCATGGCCGCAATGGTCTCCACCGGGCGCCCGGTGAAGTCCAGGTTAACCGTGGTGCCGGCGATGGTGCGGGAATCCCCCATGTCCAGGTTGGTCGAACGGGCGCGTTCCTCCCGCGCGAAGAGGAGGGTGGGCGTGGTATCGGGATAGGCATCGAAGTTATCGCTGAGAACTTTCACCGTCTCCGACATCATGACCTGGGCCACGTAGTCCTGAGTGGGATACGAGGGGAGATTCTTGACCTGCAAGGTGACTGTGAGGGGAATGCCCAGACGATCGGTGATGGTGGTGCCCGGCGTCATGGCATCCCGATCAAAACGGCTGGCCAGGGTGGTATCGGCCACGGTGAGGCCGTCTTTCTGAGTGTTGATCCCCAAGTCACGGATGTTATTGCCATCTTGATCGCGGCCGCTGATGTATGCCTCTTGCAGTTGGTTGGCCAGAAGCCAGAGCCAGCCATCGTCATCGCGGTCATCGTCTGCCGCCGGGTCCTCCCAGGCGATAGCCATGTCGAGGCCGTGATCCTCGCGCACGGCCAGGCCGGTAAGGAGCCAGTCCTCGGCGTAGGTGTGGACGATCTGGCTCTGGTTCAGGTCCCAACTGGTCTCGTAATAGCACCAGGCGGGAGGGGGGGAGGGGAAATTCTCCGCTATCACTTTACAGTGGTCGGTGAGCATCTGCACCAGCCAGACCACCCGCACCTGCTGGGCATCTCCCAGGCTGTTGCCGTTGGGCTGGTAGGGCACGCGGGCCGAGAAGGCCACCCGCCCCCCACCGGACTCATCGGGAACCATGTTCAGGGGTGCATAGAGCAGCACGTTGCCGGCCTTGTCCTTATCCCGCACGGAGACGCCGTAGGGCCGCAGCGGCTCAGGGTCAATCATGTCGTCCGTGCCGGCGTTGGGGATATCGCCCAGGGGAGCACAGGCAGCCAAATGATCTACTTTCTCCGGGGTGATGAAGTGCTCGCCGTTGGCCAGGTCCACCAGTTTGGTGTTGGGGATGGTATGCGTATCGCCGGAGACGTTTTCAAACTTGTGGACCAGATCGCCAGTAGTGGCACAGGTGCCGGCGTAGATACCCACCTTGTCCACCGGGGTCTTGCCCTGGAAGTCAAAGGTCACCCGAATGTCGGCCCCATCCTGTTCCAGCCCGATGGTAGCGCTGATCCAGCGCTGGTAGCCCGTCTGGGGATCAATGTAGTCTTCGCCCTGCAGTTGGAGGCTGGTGCGCGGGTTGGTGAAGGCCAGGGGGAGGCTGGCGCCGCCGCTCATCTGGACCTCCAGCATGGGGATCAGGCGCATGTCCCCGTTCTGGAGCCGGGGATCGGCCTTACGATTCTGCTCCGACATGACATCGGCAAAAGTGGAGTCGTTGCCACGCCGGCGCATGATCTGGCCGTCCTCATCGCCGCTGGGCCAGTCCAGGACGTTCAGGGCGTAGGTCAGGTGCTCAGGATTGACGGGGCGCAACTGGAAATCCACCAGGACGGGGTAGTACTGATCAGGTTGGCCCGGCTTGCTGGCCAGGTTGTTCACCATCAAGTTGAAGGGGTTGGTACGAGTGAAGGGCGTGGTGTTGCCCAGGACGGTCTCAGGGGAGAGGTCAATCTTATCGGGGACGCCGTCGCCGTCGCTGTCCAGGTCGAAGAGGTCGGGGGTGCCGTCGTCATCGGTGTCGCGGCAGGGTGTGGCCCGGTCGGGTGTCGTCCCATCCGTGCGGGTGGCGCGCTCCGGGCACTCCAGGGAATCGGGCTGGCCGTCCTGGTCGGTATCCGGGCCGTTGGGGTTAGAGTACCAGCGCTTACCTCTGTATTCAAAGCCCACGACCTCCAGATAATCGCCGATGCCGTCGCCGTCGCTGTCAAAGCCGGTGGCCTTCGTGGGGTCGGTGCCCAGGCGCAGCACCTCCCATCCGTCCTGCAGGCCGTCGCCGTCGGTGTCTTTCCTGGTGGGGTCTGTATCGTACTCCGCTTTTTCGTCGCAATCGGTCAGACCGTCGTCGTCGGAGTCGGTGTTTTTCTCCTCGTCGGTACATTCTGGGGCGAGCGACTCCGTAGCTTGTTGCACACCAAAGGAACTGAATGCACCTTGGGGAACTCCGGGGAACTTGGGGGAACTCTGAGGAACTTGGGGAAGTTCTGAGAAAGTTGGGGGAACTGAGGGGGCAGGGGAGGCTCCCTTGCTCCCTTGCTCCTCTGCTCCCTTGCTCCCCTGCAGTGGATCGTGGTGCAGATCCCAGTCCGAGCCGGTCCGTTCCTCCTGCGCCTCGCGGGCGGCCTGCCGCGCTTCTTGCCGCTGCTCAAGCTCGGCTTGCCTGGCCGCCTGACGCTTCATGAAGGCAGCGGCCTGGTGGCTTTGCAGCAACGGCGTGACGAGCATGGAGAGTATGACAACCAGCACTATGGCTACGTAGACTGGCCGGGCTTTGCGGTAGGCGATGACCAGAAACGTCAGGGCCAGTACTGTCAGTAAAAGACCTAGCCGTATTGCGTATTGCGTATTGCGTATGGTGGATTGGAGCTTGGAGGTCAGAGATTGGAGATTGGAGATTGGAGATTGGGCAGTGGTGAATCGGAAATCGGAAATCGGAAATCGGAAATCGGTCTTGATGTTGGCCTCGACCCGCTCACCGTTGCGCTCCGGCGGGTAGACCAGGTGGACGCTGAGGCGTAGTGGTAGGCCACGGCTGTCAATCCACACTTCGCCCTGGCCCGTGGCGCCCCTGTAGACCGCAGAGGAATCTAAAGTCAAACCCAAGGGGAGTTCGCCCTTTTCCCGCAGTTGGCGTTCCAGTTGATCGCGCAGGTAGCGGGCGAAGGCGGGGCCGTCTACGTCAAACGTGAAACGTGAAACGTGAAGCGTGAAAGGTGACTCCACGTCTTCACGTTTTGCGTCTTCACGTTTCACGTTCTTCGCTCCCGCCAGGTAAGCCATCAAGTCATTGCCGGGGGCGAAGGCGTTGGAGAAGTCGTCCATCTCTTTCCACTCGCCGCCGATGATGCGGCCATAGGCGTGGTCGCCTTCAATGCGCACGTCCACGCCGTCTTTACGGGTGAACGTGTTGCCGCCGCCAGTCCACAAGGTCAGGTAAAGCTGGCGCTCTGGCAGGTTGGTCTGTCCCTCCAGGTAGATGGTATTCTTGCGGCTGCTGCGACCGACGTTGACCAGGGCCGGCGCTGGATAGGTGGTCTGCACGATCTCCGTGCTGAAGTGGTAGGCGCCGGCCTCCTGGGCGCGGCGCCAGGCGGCCTGGACCTCGTGCTCCGGTGAGGATCGTGTGAATGCAGACGGAGCCACGGCGCGTGCCTGTCCCCAGATGTCGGCCAGCTCATAGCGCAGCGACGTCAGTGGAGCAATGACTACCACCATGAAGAGGAAACTGGTGCTTATGGATAACAAGAGATACTTTACGTTGCGAGAGCGCATCATGCTTTTCCTCCAGCCCATCTGATGCGGGTGTGTTTCAAAACGTGTTGGTAGCGTGGGGACGGGCCTTGCGTCCGCCCTGGGCACCCGCAAGGGGTGCCCCTGCACCGGGATTGTCGTACTGGGTTCAGCAGCCAATGTCTCAGTAGATCCAATTTCGTTCGGTCTGGATCGTCAGATCCAGACCCACAGCGGGGATCTGGCGATCCCCTCAGAGCAAATTTGGATCTACTGAGTCTAGACATTCTCTGGTTCCTGTGAGGTCCGCGCCTGAGGGAGGCGTGTCGGATCGCCGGCCTGTGCACCACGCCGGCTGGGACAACCTGTCTTCTCCTCCAGAAAGGCGAACAGCGCCTGTAGGTCCGCAAAGCCGTGGCGTTCACCGGTGTGAGGGCTTTCCACAGACGCCCGCCAGACAAGGTTTCCGTCGCTGGTGACCTGCCACAAACGTAATAAATATGCGAGATAATTCTGCTGTCTGTTCATCTATATTTCTCGTATTCCAGGGAGGCACAACTTGACATTGTTAGATTACTCCGCTAGCTGGCCCTCACCCCCCTAGCCCCCCTCT
>CAZHMV010000040.1:0-38108 GCA_964532665.1 uncultured Anaerolineales bacterium | reverse complement strand
GAGAGCAGCGTTGCCTCGTGCTTCGGGTCTCGCTTCCAGCGCGGATCGGCCCCGATGTCGGGGATGTTGGCTGGCTTTCCCTCCAGGAAAACCCAGCCGGCCAATCCCTCGCCCAGGCGGACAGTTTCTGGCGCATCATAGACAAGTCAAAATAGGTGTCGAGATATCGCAAACAGGTCGGGAAAGGTCACGCGCGAGTCAAGAACGCATCAGAAACCTATACCGGGCCATCGCATCTAGATAGAACTGAGAGCCAGGTCTCACTGGAATGTCATTCTGAGCGGGTTGCCACAGTCAGCCTGGTGGGAGAACCGACTGCTTATGCAATCGGACTGTCTGGCAGAGATCAAGGAAGCGAAGAATCTCTGTAATCGTCCAGCGAGGCTTCGCCTCAGACCGACAAGCGATCAACAGCAACTCCTCACGGATGGGGAAAAACACGGATAACAACAGACAAAGTCAGATCCTATCCGTGTTTCTTTACTATCCGTGAGGAAAACTTGCTCTGTTACCCTGATCACCAGCTCTCTTGACCTTGACATCACCATCGCTTTCAGGTATCATGTATGCACTCTGAAAGCTCCAGCGTAGCACTTCGCTCACCCCCGCGAAGAGGAACACACAGCAGGAACTCAACCGGGGACGGGAACAGACCGGCACCCGTGGCGCGATGGTTATCCGCGCCAGCCGAGAGGAGAAACCAATGGTTGTGAAAACACCTCAAATGCCACCTCCAACGGTTGCCTCACAGGAACCTGCTGCTGCGCCGTCGCCGGCAGCCGAGTCCGCGCTGCCGGCGCTGCCCACCTTTGACCTGGAGGTGGGGTGGAAGTACGTCTACAACCCCGAAACCGGCGTCCACGACCAGGTGCCGTTGACCTTGCTCGACATCCTGTACCCCCTGGAAGATGAGGCCATCGTCATGCCCGAAAGCCCCGACCACGACCTCTGGACCCGCTGGCTGGCCACCATGCTGGAGGGCTTCCTCCGAGGCTGGCTGATCCTCAGCGATGTGCTGATCCACCCGGCGCGCAAAGGCGTGCCGGCCAAAGCCCCCGACATCGCCGCCATTCCGGGGGGCCGCCGGCCCGAGACCCCGGAGAAGTCCTACCGCGTGCCCCGGGACGGACCGATACCGGCCTTTGTGGTGGAAATCACCTCCGAAGATACCCGCGTGACCGATCTGCAGGAGAAGACGTTGTACTACGCCGCCGTGGGAGTGCGGGAGATGCTGATCATCGATCTCTGGCCGGAAGACGGTGGCGCATGGCGATTGCTGGGCTACCGGCTGGAGGACAGCCCCTACTACCAGGAGATGGCGCCCGACGCGGAAGGCGGTATGACCTTTGAAACCATCGGGGTACGGTTCGTGGCCGTAGGTCGGGAGCGGATCGACCTTTACGACGTGAAAACGGGCGAACGGCTGTTGACTCCCGGGGAGTTAAAAGAACACGCCGAAGCTGAAGCCGCCCGTGCCGAAGCTGAAGCCGCCCGTGCCGAGGCTGAAGCCGCCCGTGCCGAGGCTGAAGCCGCCCGTGCCGAGGCTGAAGCCGCCCGTGCTGAAGCCGAAGCGACTGCCCGCGCCGAAGCTGAAGCCCGCGCGACGGAATTGGAAACCCGCCTGCGAGAGTTGCAAGCCCTCTATGAAGCACAAGTGAGACAAACAGCGAACGAATTGGCGGAAAAGGACCTCGATATCGACACCGAAACTGACAGTGAAGAAGCGGCTTCCGGTGGAAGGACATAGCAGAGCAGCCAGTGGCGTGAAACGTGAAACGTGATGACTTTCTTTCACCGGCCCTCACGTTTTACGTTTCGCGTTTCACGGCCTGGAACTGCTACGCCGATCTGATGTAACAGGAGTCTCCCTCATGATCAAGTCTAACAACAGGTCGTTGCTCGACCGGGTGCGTGCGTGGCCAGTCGCTCGCCAGGTCTCCGACCTTATCGAAAGTAGCCGGCCCCTCTCCCACGAGATCGCCGAATTGGGCATGGGCGAAGAGGCCATCAGCCTGCAGACCCGCCAGATCCAGCCACGTACCCGCGATGCCAAAGTGACCCCCAGTGTGTGCCCTTACTGCGCCATCGGGTGCAGCACGCTGATCTACTCCCAGGGCAATCAGATCATCGATATTGAGGGCAACCCCGACAGCCCCATCAACGCCGGCGCGCTGTGCCCCAAAGGCGCTGCCACCTACCAACTCACCGTCAACCCCGACCGCATCACCACCGTCCTCTACCGCGCGCCCTTCAGCACCCGGTGGGAGCGCCGGCCCCTGGAGTGGGCCATGGACCGTATCGCTGAGCGAATCAAAGAGACACGGGACGCAGGGTTCGTCCACCAGCGCGAGGCTCGCACTGAGCCCGGTCGAAGTGATGGGCTGGTGATCAACCAGGTGACCAACCTGGCGGTTCTGGGCGGCGCCACCCTGGACAACGAAGAGAACTACCTCATCAAGAAGCTGTTCACGGGCGGGCTCGGCGTGGTTTGGATGGAAAACCAGGCGCGTATATGACACAGCTCCACCGTGCCCGGTCTGGGCACCAGCTTTGGTCGCGGCGGCGCTACCACCTTCCAGCAGGACCTGCAAAACGCGGACTGCATCGTTATCGAAGGCTCCGACATGGCCGAATGCCATCCGGTCGGCTTCCGCTTTGTGATGAAAGCCAAAGAGCGGGGTGCGACGATCATCCACGTGGACCCGCGCTTCACTCGCACCTCGGCGGTGGCCGACATCCACGTGCCCATCCGCGCCGGCACGGACATCGTCTGGCTGGGTGGGTTGATCCACCACATCCTGGAAAACGAACTCTACTTCAAGGACTACGTAGTCGCCTACACCAACGCCGCATTCCTCATCCACCCGGACTTCCAGGACACCGAAGACCTGGACGGCCTCTTTTCCGGCTACGACCCCGAGGCGCGCAAATATGATACCACCACCTGGCAATACCAGACCGACCCCGAAACCGGTGAGCCGTTGCAGGACCCGACTCTCCAGGATCCCAACTGTGTGCTCAACATCCTGAAGAAGCACTTCTCCCGCTACACCCCGGCCCGGGTCGCCGAGGTGACGGGCATTCCCCAGGACCTGTTCCTGCGAGTTGCCCAGGAGTTGGCCGAGAATTCAGGCCCTGAGTGTACCACAGCGTTCTGCTACGGCATGGGCTGGACGCAGCACACCGTCGGGGTGCAGACGATTCGGACCGGGGGCATACTCCAGCTCCTGCTGGGTAACATGGGCCGGCCCGGTGGTGGGATCATGGCCATGCGTGGCCATGCCAGCGTCCAGGGCGCAACCGACATCCCGACCCTTTACCACATCCTGCCAGGCTACCTGAGTATGCCGGATGCCCGGAAAAGCCACGCGACACTTCAGGACTACATCCGCACCCAGACGAAGCCGACCGGCTGGTGGGTGCACACGCCAAAATACATCATCAGCCTGCTCAAGGCATGGTATGGCGACGCAGCCACGGCAGAGAACGACTTCCGATACGACCTGGTGCCCAAGATCACCGGGAACCACTCCCATCTTCCCCTGACCGTCGCGATGGCGGACGGCAACATCAGCGGCCTCATCGCCAGTGGCCAGAACCCGGCAGTGAGCGGGCACAACACGCGGTTCGTGCGGCGCGGTCTGGCCAACCTGGACTGGCTCGTAGTCCGCGACTTCTTTGAGACTGAGACGGCTTCCTTCTGGTATCGATCGCCAGAGGTGAAGCGCGGTGAGCTGCGGACGGAGGATATCAAGACCGAGGTTTTCTTCCTGCCGGCCGCCGGCGTAGCCGAAAAAGACGGCGCCTTCACCAACACGGAGCGCCTGCTGCAGTGGCACGACAAGGCCGTGGATCCGCCCGGGGATGCCCGCTCCGAGACCTGGTTCGCACACCACCTGGCCCGCCGGCTGAAGGCGCTCTATGCCGACGAGGAGGGGCCGGCCGCCGAGCAAATCCAGAAACTGACCTGGGACTACCCTACAGACGAGGCCGGTGATCCCGACGCCGAGGCCATCGCCCGGGAGATCAACGGCTACACCCTTCGACAAGCTCAGGGCGAAGCCTGGCCGGACCGAAAGCAAATCCCCAGCTTCGTCGAACTCAAGGATGACGGCTCAACCGCCTGCGGGTGCTGGATTTACTGCGGCTTTTACCCCGAGGCCGGCGTCAACCTGGCCAGGGCCCGCCAAGCTGGCGACCCCACCAGCCCGTCACCCAGGCCCGGTCCAAGCCTGAGTTGGGGCTTCGCCTGGCCGGCCAACCGGCGCATGCTCTACAACCGCGCCTCGGCCGCACCCGATGGCCGGCCGTGGTCGGAGCGCAAGAAGTACGTGTGGTGGGATGAGGAGGCCGGCCGTTGGACCGGTTACGACGTCCCCGACTTCCCCGCCACCAAAGCGCCAGACACACCAGCGGATTGGGCCGCCGGCGGCATGGCCGCACACTCGGGGAGCGATCCCTTCATCATGTTGCCGGAAGGCAAGGGTCGGCTTTTCGTGCCCCAGGGCCTCGTGGACGGGCCAGTGCCTGCACACTATGAGCCAGCAGAATCGCCGGTGGAGAGCACGCTGTACAGCCAGCAGGTGAACCCCGTTGCCGACTTCTGGCACCTGCCCGACAACCCGTACCACGAAATCGGCGACCCCAGGTACCCCTACGTCATCACCACCTACCGGCTGACGGAGCACCAGACGGCCGGCGGCATGACCCGCACCGTCCCCTGGCTGGCAGAGCTTCAGCCGGAGCTATTCGCCGAGATCAGCCCCGAACTGGCAGCCGAAACAGGCATCGAAAACGGCGATTGGGTCACAGTGAGCACGGCTCGCGGCGAAATTCAGGCCCGCGCCCTGGTCACACCGCGCATGAAGCCGCTCCAGGTCTACGGTCGCACGATCCACCAGATTGGCCTGCCGTGGCACTGGGGCTACCAGGGCCTGGCCCACGGCGCCGTCGTCAACGACCTCTCCGCCATCGTCGCCGACCCGAACGTGGGGATTCACGAGGGGAAGGTGTTCACGTGCAACATTCGGAAGGGCCGGTAATCCTGGCACAATGCAATCAGAACAGATCCTGGAGCATATACGCTCAGCACTGGCCACCAGCCAGGTCAAGCTGTCAATCCATGCGACTGAAGAAGCTTTCGCAGAAGAGATCACCAGGCAGGAGATTACAGAAGCACTGCGACACGGTCAACTTCTGGAAGACTATCCTGATTGGTGGCTTGGCCCATGCTGCCTGATCTAAGGTCAGACCCAGGGTAAACGAGATTTGCACGTCGTGTGTTCGTACGGTAAACTTCCACTTGTGGTCATCACCGTATACGAGCCCAAACCGCCAAAGTGGATTTCACCAACCGAAAGAGGAAAAGACGTATGAAGTGCCCAGTTCAAGGTTGTGTGGGGAATTTCGAGGATCGGCTCATCTCCCATACATTCCGCAGATACGACCAGACTGTCGTTGTAGAGGGCATCCCTGCCCATGTTTGCGATGTATGCGGCTACACGGTGTTAGATATGTGGGTACTGGATGAATTGCTCAAGATCGACCTGGAAGCGGACAAGCCTGTGAGATTGGTGCCTGTGTTTGAATTCGGACTCGAAAAGGCGCCGGCAGCCTGATCATCCAGCCATCCAGCCAACTAACCATCCAGGCACCGGAGTCACTCATGATCCAACAGGAAGCACAAAAAACCGCCAACGTCACCATAGAACCGGGGAAATCCTACGGTTTCTTCACCGACACCACCATCTGTATCGGGTGTAAGGCATGTGAGGTAGCGTGTAAGCAGTGGAACATGCTGCCGGCTGAGGAAATCAAGCTGTCCGGGATGAGCTACGACAATACCCGGGCGCTGGGGGCCACCACCTGGCGGCACGTGGCCTTCATCGAGCAAGAGAAGCCGGCCCTGAATGGCGACGGCCCGCTCATCCGCTGGCTGATGATGAGCGATGTCTGCAAGCACTGCCAGGATGCCGGCTGCATGAACGCCTGCCCCACCGGGGCCATCATCCGCACCGAGTTTGACACCGTCTACGTGCAGCAGGACATCTGCAACGGGTGCGGCTACTGCGTGCCGGCCTGCCCCTTCGGCGTCATCGAGCTCAGCCTGGACGCCGACGGCAAGGCCCACAAGTGCACCCTGTGCTACGATCGGCTGCAAGGCGGGATGGAGCCGGCCTGCGCCAAGTCCTGCCCCACCGACGCCATCGTCTTTGGCGAGCTGACGGAACTGGGGGAGAGGGCCCACAGACGAGTCGAGTACCTGCACCACATAGGCGTCAGTGATGCCTACCTGTACGGCGCGGACCACGATGTGGCCGGCGGACTCAACGCCTTCTTCCTGCTTCTGGACGACCCGGAAGTCTACAACCTGCCACCGAATCCCACCGTCCCGTCGAACAACGTCCCTGAATCAGCGGCCATGAGCGTACTGGCCGGCCTGTTCCTTGGACTGATGACGGTGATCGCGTTTTTGTTGGGAGGGAATAGAGCATGAGCCAGAAACTGGCCGGCAGCCATCGAATGATAAAGTGCGGCCCAGGTTCAGCGCTCGGCATCTGGGGATGCCTCGCTCCTCGATCTTACCAACAGTATCATTCGTTCGTGGCCAGAGCAAGAGTCGTTAGGGAGACCGAATGAGCACCTACCAGCCAAAACCGGCTAAGTACGGACGCAGTCTGCCGAAGCAGGCCGGCTACTACGGCCGGCCGGTCATCAAGAAATCTCACTGGCTGTGGGAGATCATCGTCTACTTCTTTGTGGGGGGTGTGGCCGGCGGGAGTTCCGTCGTGGCCGCCGTCGCCAGCCGCTTCGGCACCGAAGAGGACGAACCGGTGGTGCGCACGGGGCGCTATCTGGCCCTGGTGGGGGCCATCGCCAGCCCGATCCTGCTCATCCTCGATCTGGGTGTGGGTCGCCGGTTCCACAACATGCTGCGCATCTTCAAGACCCGCTCCCCCATGTCCGTCGGGTCGTGGATTCTGAGCGGCTTCGGATCGTTCACCGGACTGGCCGCCGGCGTCCAGATGGCCCGCGATGGGCTGCTGGGTGTGGGTAGAATTGCCGGCCTGCTGGCCGCCATGCCTGCCTGGTTCATGGATGGCATGGGCAGCCTGTTCGGCTTCTTCCTGGCCGGCTACACGGGTGTGCTGCTGACAGGGACGGCTGTCCCACTGTGGTCAAAGGCCAGGCGATACATGGGTCCCCTGTTCCTCACCTCGGCGTTGTCCACGGCGGTGGCCGCCATCTCGCTCATCCTCTCCTTCGGCAGGAACACCCCTGAGGCGACGATGGAGAAACTGAAGCGCACCGAGAAGATGGCTCTGTTGTCCGAACTGGGCTTGGTGCTGGCGCTGAAACAGCACCTGGGCCGCACCGGCGATCCGATGTGGAACGGGAAATACGCCGGCCTCGCCCACTTCTTCGTTGGTGGTGGGCTCGTCACGCCACTGGTGTTGCATTTCTCCAGTGATGGACTGGGCCGGCGCATGTCACGGCTGTTCACCATCGTGTCCTCGACCCTGGTGCTGGCAGGCGGCTTCGCCATGCGCTACGTGGTAATCATGGCCGGCCACGACTCCGCCGACGACCCCGAGGCTCTGTTCGACAGGCAGCGGAATGGTCAAGTTTAAGCTTTACGGTCCCAGTAGATCCAGGTTTTGTTCCAAGGGGATCGTCAGGTCCCCGTCTGGGCCTGGATGGTTCGGCCAGGCTCACCACAGGTTTGACAATCCAGGCTTCGTCCCGGGGCTCAGCCCGAGGGGCCGAGCAAAATTGGATCTACTGAGTCCCTCTATCTGCGTTAGTTCACGAAGCAAGAATTGAACCTCGACGTCGCTATCATCGGTGCCTCATCAGCCGGCCTCTATGCTGCAGAGCAACTGGCCCGGGCCGGCCGGCGTGTTGGCGTCTTCGAGCAGCAACGCAGCCTGGCTCCGGCCCGTCGCACCCTCATCGTCACGCCCCGGTTGCAGCGCGTGTTGGGCCACATCCCCGACGCAGCCGTGCTGCACCGCATCCAGGTCATGGCCGTCGCCTCGCCCGACGTTGGCGTCAACATCGAACTTCGAGCCCCCGACCTCATTGTCGAACGTTCCGGCCTGGCCTACCTGCTGGCCGGCCAGGCGCAGGAGGCCGGCGCCAGTCTCCACTACGGCCACCGCTTCCGGGACCTGGAGCCCCACCCGGAAGGCGTTACCCTACACTTCGGCACCGGCCACGGCCAGAGAGCCACCGTGGTGGCCCGCGCGGTCATCGGCGCCGACGGCATCTTCAGCAAAGTTACCCTGGCAGCGGGCATCAAACGCCCTCCCGCCGTCCCCATCCTGCAGGCCGAAGTCCGGCTGCCACCTGGCTGGGACCCGACCGTCACCCAGGTCTGGTTCAATGCCGACGAAACCCGCTTCTTCTACTGGCTCATCCCCGAGTCGGCTGAACGTGCCGTGGCCGGCCTGGTTGGGGATGGCCGGGCTGAGACCCGCACCCTGCTGCAGCGCTTCCTGGCCCGGCACAGCCTCCAGCCCGTGGCCTACCAGGGTGCTCTGGTGGCCCTGCATCATCCACAGTTACGCCCCTGGGGGCGGGTCGGATCGGCACCGGTCCTGCTGGTGGGCGACGCCGCTGGTCAGGTAAAGAACACCACTGTAGGCGGGACCGTCACCGGCCTGTGGGGCGCGGCGGCGGCAGTGCGCGCCCTGTTGCAGGGCACCCCCTACGCTCGCGAACTGCGTCCCCTCAAGCGCGAGCTGGACCTGCACTGGTTCATCCGCCTGCTGCTGGACCGGTTGGACAACCCTGGCTACGACCGCCTGGTGCACAGCGTCACGCCGGCGGTGCAACAGTTCCTGAGCCGCCACAACCGCGACGGGATGGCCGGCACCTTCTGGAAATTGCCACTGCATCAGCCCCGTCTGCTCGCCCTGGGCCTGCGCCTGCTGCTGCACCGCTCCGCCAGGCCACATCGTCGAAGTAGATAAGCCGTAGTGGATGTCATTCTGAGGCGGAGCGCAGCGGAGGCGAAGAATCTCCTCACAGAGCAAATGCTCTATGGACAGAGTCGAGTTTATGTGATATAATAAGTCGATTGGATAATCGGTCAATCCTGGAGATACCTTACCAGTCCTCATCACCGCCTCACACGGTACTCCCCGCTGGGATTCACCGACCCTGCCTGGTTATGTATAGTGAACAGTCGCGAATTGCGACTCCACAAGCGGCTATAACTACGCCCGCCAACGAACGTTGTTCGTCCGCTACAGCCGTTTGCTAAATGAGTAGGGTGTGTTTCATCTCGGTTGGGGAGGAAAGCAACCCTCCCGCAGGTTATCGTTTCCGGCGCCTAAACGCCTGGTTTTGCAGGGCGAACCGGCATACAAAGCGACTTCGCGCTTAACCTGCGGGAGGGTTCGCAACTCATTTGAAACACACCTAAATGAGTACGGCAGGTGGAGGTACCAGTTATGTTGTTAACCCTTGCCACGCTCGTCAACCTGCTGGCCCTGGCCATCTCCCTATGGCTTGGGTTCTACATCATCACGCGCAGTCCCCGAAGCCGGCTTTCCTGGCTGGCTACCCTCACTCTATGGTCCCTGACCAGCTTGTTTTTCCACAATGCCCTGGCAATCAATCTACCCAAGGTCGGCCTGTTGCCCTGGCTGCGACCTGTGGTCGTTCTTGTGGTACCACTCTGGTTTCACCTGACTTTGCTCCTGCTGCCAGAGAGGGCGCGACGGCGCATCTGGTTCCACGTGCCGCTTCTCCTGCCGACATGGGCTCGGCGGCCGGCACGTGCGCTGTCACCCACAGCCAGCCGGTTCGGGGTTCCGCTGACGTATGCCCTGGCCCTGATTCTCATGCTGGGCGGAGCATTTCCATTGGGCTTCTCGGCACATACCGACGTGGGCTCAGCGACATACCTCTCAGGTCGGACGGCCGGCCCGCTCTACCCTCTCTCCATCGTGTTTCTGATCCTGTTGGGATCCCTGTCGCTTCTGAATCTGTGGCAAGGCCGAAAGCACGCGAAGGATTCACTGCTGAGACGCCAATTTGCCCCGCTTCTGGCTGCGACGGTTCTGGCCGGCGCGGGAGGATTGTACATTAGTGTAGGCGTATGGTTACATCTGCCTGTGCCGGCGTTGCCTGGTGATCTGGCTCTGGGCGCCGGCGTGATCATCCTCGGATACGCTGTTGCCCGGTATAATGCGCTGGTGGAAGGGCGCACTATCGAGCGCGACTTTCTTTACACTACATTGGCCATCAGCGTGCTGGCGATTCTCTACATGCTGGTCGCCACGGCTCTCTACTTCACCGGGCATCTCTCGTTCCTGGCCTTGATTCTGACTATCGTTGGTACCGTCAGCTCTCACTCACTGTATGACGGCGTACGCACCGCCCTGGATCGGCTGTTCTACCGCGAGCAGTTCCGGCGGCTGCGGACCAATCTGCGCGTTTTGGCTCGGGAGGCCGGCACTGGTGAGGCCCTGGCCGACCAACTCCAGGCTGTTCTCGATGCGCTTTGTCGTACGCTTGGGATCAGAGCGGGCTTCATCGCGCTGCGCCAGGAAGATGCCTTCCTGGCCGAGGCAGCCCGAAAGGTCAAGGGGGTGAACCGAAGTTTCCCGCTAGAGACCCTGACCGCGACCGAAATTGTGAAGCTGCCCCGGCCAGGTACAAACAGCCCTCAGAACATGGCTCTACTGGTCCCCCTCAGTGCCGGCGGTGGCCAGGTGGGAGCGCTGGTCCTTGGCCCCAAGCAGCCCGATCAGCCGTACAGCGAGGAAGATCTGGAGCTCCTGGACGATCTGGCCGATCAGATGGCCGCTGTGATCCACGTTTCGAGGCTGCAGGAAAAGAACGCTCAGGCAATCAGTGATATGGTCGCCAACTTTCGAGATCGGGAGCGCACTTTGCAACGGCAGGCGCAGCAGATGTTGGCAGAGAGGGAAGAGGCAGCCGGGCCCATTTTGGACGGCATCGCTGAAGAAGACCTTGTCTCCCTGGTCGAGGATTGTTTACGGCAGATCCATGACTTCTCCTATCTTGGCGAACACACCCTGGCCAAACTTAGGGTTGTGGAATGGTGGCTGGGGAATCAGCAAGACCCCTTCGTCACCCATATCGACCGTGGCAAAGCCCTCAATGAGATTCTGCTGCAGGCGCTCAACAAGCTGCGCCCAGAGGACACCGAGCCGGGCACGCACGACATCCCCTCACGAGAGTGGCATCAATTCATTATCCTGTATGATTCCTATGTGTCAAACAAACTCAACCGTGACATCATGAGCCGGCTGTATATCAGCGAAGGCACCTTCAACCGCACCCGGCGCCGCGCCGTCCGCGGTGTTGCCAAAGCCCTCGAGGAGATGGAACAGGCAGCGCGAAAACAGAAAACGTAGTGCAATCGCCGAACCTGGCAGCTTTTGGCAGTTCCTGGTCTGGTATTGGCAGCCTCTTCGTGGTTCAATGAAGTAGAATCACAAGGGGCTGTTTCGTTTTTCAAGGATAGGCTGTCACGTTCAATGCTAAGGATCGGTGCACTATGAGCATTTATTCAACTAAGTCCAAATGGCAGCGGGCGCTCCGGCCCGTCGTGACGCTCAGCGTGCGGAACCGCATTCACCCGGACGTGTTTACATACAGCGCGCTAATCCTCTCGTTGGTCGCCGCGTTTGCGCTGTTCCGGGCAGGATCGAACCATGCCTGGCTATGGTCCGTGCCGTTATGCGTCCTGGCGCGGCTCCTTCTCAACTTGATGGATGGACTCGTCGCGCGCGAGCTTGGACTGGCCGGCGTGTGGGGCGAAGTGAAGAACGAGTTCGGCGACCGTGTTGCGGATACCGCAATCTTCCTCAGCCTCGGATGGGGCGGCTACGCGGACGTGCGGCTCGCCACGCTGGCGCTTGCCCTCATCTTGTGCGCTTCATATCTCGGGATCCTCGGCAAAGCCGTGGGTGGACCGCGCGTGTACGACGGCGTGTTCGGTAAGGGTGATCGGATGATTTCCCTGGCCGTGTTCACCCTTTATCCGCTCCTCAGCGGCAACCTGGCGAGCTATAGATGTTCAGAAAAAGATCTTGACATTTGGCCCGATTTTCGCGCTTGCCGAGAGGCTATTTGTCAAAAACATTATCTGAAGGTCTATATAACTGGTATCTGGTTGTTGCGGTACTTGCGACGGTAGTGACCATCATTCAAAGACTGGGGGTTATTCATGGGTATGCGCAATCCTCTCGCTGACCCGCTCTTCCTGCCCTCACTGAAGATCATCGGCGTGCTGTTCGTCTTCGGCCTTGGGCTGGTCGTGTTCTTCGCCCGCAAGGACCTGAAGGCCGGGCTCATGGGCGAGCTAGGCCAGCGCTACATCGGGTGGATGATCATGGCGCCCCTGTTCCTGATCGCCGTGTTTGTCGGTGGGTTGGTGGCAGCAGCCATCTTGCTGTTCTTTCTCTGTCGTGTCACCGTGGAATACGTGCGTGTGGTGGGTGTGGAGCCGTCCTACGCCATCTATCTGTATGCACTCATCCCGATTACGTTCATCATCGCTGCCTTCCAACCTGCGCTGTACTTTGCCTTGCCGGCCGGAGCCATTCTGCTCCTCACGCTCGTGCCGATTCTCACCGGCCGGGTAGAGAACCTCTATCTTCAGCTCTCGTTCGCCGGCCGGGGCTACCTGTATCTGGTGTGGTCCATTGGCCATCTGATCCTGCTCAAGCAGGTGGGAGGGGTTGGGCTGCTTGCGCTCGTCGGGGTTGGCATAGCACTCAGCGGTGTGATGCAATACACCGTGGGCAAGCTGATTGGCAAGCATGTGATCTCGCTGGAGGTTAATCCGCACAAAGCATGGGAAGGGTTGCTCGGCACCTTTGCCGGCGCGGGTATGGCCGTGGCTCTGTTCGGTTTCATGCTCCCGTCTCAATTTGCCCTGCTGCACAAGATTGCGTTGGCCCTGGTCATCGGCCTCGGCGCGGCCTGGGGCGACCTGATCAGCTCGCTCATCAAACGTGCGGCCAACGCCAAGGATTGGGGCGACATCCTTCCGGGTCACGGTGGGTTGCTCGACCGCGCCAACAGCATGGTTGTGGTGATTCCACTGGTCTACTACTTTAACTATGTCATCTATGAGCTGGGAAAACAGTAATCGCAAAGATGTCGAAGGGAGCTTCCAATGCGTCAATTCACTTTCCGCGAAGTCGCCGCCAACACGCGATACATGGCACGCCGTTTTCGTGCCTTTCAGCGCCGGCCCTACGCGTCCCGCGCGTCGATCCGCGCGTATCAACTGGAGCACGTGCAGCACCTGGTTGACTTCGCGTACCACAATGTCGCGCTGTACCGCGAGAAGTACAACGGTGCCGGCGTGCATCCGCGCGATTTGCGGACGCTCGACGATCTGGCACATTTCCCAACGGTGACCAAAGGCGATGTGCTGGCTGCATACCCCGAAGGCGCACTCGCCCACGGACTTGACCTGCGCAGGTGTCTGATCTCGAAGAGCTCGGGTTCCACGGGCCGGGTGCTCAACGTGGTCCACCGCGCGGATCGGCTGGGCATTCAGGGTCTGGCGTTGCATCGTATTTTTGACTTCGTCAGCCCGTACCTGCCGTGGCATCGCCTGGCATATATCTACACGTCCGAGTATCCGGCACGTTCGCTGTTTGGGACGTACCCGATGTTTTTCATCCCAACATTGGCACCAACCGGGGAGATCCTGTCCCGCTTGTGGGAAGTTCGGCCGCAGTATCTGGCTTGTTACCTCAGCCACCTGGGTGTCCTGGCGAATGAGTTGGGTCCCGAAGATTGCCGGCGTCTCAAGTTGCGCGCCATCTCTGTCACCTCGGAACTGTCCACCCAGAAGGAGCGTGACGATCTGGCTGCGTTCTTCGGCTGCGGGGTATACGATGAGTATG
This sequence comes from uncultured Anaerolineales bacterium, assembly GCA_964532665.1. Taxonomy (GTDB): domain Bacteria; phylum Chloroflexota; class Anaerolineae; order Epilineales; family JAANWY01; genus CAZHMV01. Next base: position 24,204 of record CAZHMV010000040.1, on the reverse strand, counting down.
CCACTGAGGAGGTCACGCGTATCGCTGCCCAGTGTCGGGAAAGAACCTATCACATCTTTGAGGATGTCGTCTATCTGGAGATTGTCTCACCGGACTCTGATGAGCCGCTTCCCCTCGGGGACAGGGGTGAAGTCGTCGGGACATATCTTCACAACTACGCCATGCCCTTCATCCGTTATCGACAGGACGACTTTGCCACGCTCGACGTGTCCAACTGTGCCTGCGGTCGCACCTGCGGTGTAATTCAGGACCTGGCCGGCCGCAAGTTGGACCAGTTTGTCCTGCCGAGTGGGCGCGTGTTGACCTCCGGCTGGTTGCTGGACGCGTCATACAGTTTCCTGCTCGACGTCGGCGCGGACATCGCGGCCTTTACCCTGACTCAGGAAACTGTGGACAACGTTCGAATTGAGATCATGCCTGGAGCTAGATACACCCCGTCTATGTCGGAGGCTGTGCGAGCGAGGTTTCTGGAATTAGTCGGAGAGCCGATCCACGTTCAGGTGGAGCTTGTGCCGGAGATCAGGCGTTCAGGCGGCGGCAAGCATCATCCCATTGTGTCTCATGTGACTCAGCGGAGCTTCAAATAATACACGACTGGGTTCGGCAGTCATATCTCACACAAGTATATCCAGCATGTCACACCTGTCCAGTCGCTTCAAGACAGCGTGAATGAGGCTGGCAGGACGAAACTGACCCGAGATGGACAGCGGAGGAGCGGGTGGGCGTGTATGCCGGAGTATATCTGTTTGTGCGCCGAAAAGATGAAAAATCACCTGCCTCCAAGTTCTGGTGACCCAATCACGACCAGCGTGTCGTACCAGGCGTAGACCTGCCCCCGATTCATACGCCGCACCACTCTCTCCCCACTCACTTGCTGGACGTCTACCTGATCCGAGGTGATGTAGGCTCGCGGATAAACATAACTGTATGGCCAGATCGACCTACACCTGAGGGGAGCCCGGAGTTGCTCCGCCGGTCGCCGGCTCGCACACCCAGATCGAGCACATCTCGAGTGGCCGGCGCTGGACCTGGGGAGAGTTGGCAGTTTTTGGCAGTCTGTGCTCTGGTATTGGCAGCCCCACTGTGGTTCAATAACAGTACTTGGTCGGATGGGTTCCTATTGCTCATTCTGAAGTTGGACGGAAAGAACAGAGATGGGAGAGACTGCCTGCTGATTTTGGAATCAGGTGAGGTTACTACTCAGCCACCCTTGCGAAGGTTTCGAATAACCTTGCCAATAGAGCGAGTCTCAGCTTGCGAGGACACTGCCGGTCCAGAATTTGCTCGTGAACCTTCGCAAGGGTTCGTATGCCTGAGTAGTAACCAGGTGAGAAGAACAGAGAAGGAAACCAAGGAAGGAAAGGAGAAATCGATAATGTCGTCCACAGAACTGATCCGTTGGGGTGGGTTGGCGAGCATCCTGGGTGGTGCGTTGCTGATAGGGCTGCAAGCTGTCAAGGCGTTGAGGCCTTCGGCTGTGCTGGATGGGCTGTCCATCCTTTCCATACTCCTCATCATGGTGGGCCTGGTGGGGCTCCATGGCCGGCAAGCGTCACGCTCTGGGCGGCTGAATAGAACAGACTTCGAAGTAGCCGTCGTCGGGGCGACACTGATGCTCATTGGCCTCCTTACAAGCCTCTTGGCTTCCTTTGACCTATTGGCGTCTCTCGTTCCCCTCGGAATTGTTGCCTTCTTTACGGGGGGACTTGCCTTTGCCATTGGCTCGCTGCGCCTGGGGAGCGATGCCTGGCGATCACTAGGGCTGCCGCCCTGGGCAGCAGTGCTTATCATCGTCGCCACAGTCGTGCTCTTCCAGAAGGGTTCTCTGGGGGCCCTGAGCGGAATCGCATGGGTGATACTGGGGTACACCCTCTGGTCGGACAAGGGTTATGTTACAGAGCAACCTGAGCGACAGGTTGGGAAACCCCCGATAAGCGTCTGGAGAGTCATAGGTGAACTGGTGGGGGGTGGCGGCTTTGGTGCTGTTATCGGAGCAATAGCAGCCATTGCCGGCGCTATTGTGGATAGTGGATGCGATTTTGACATGCTTTTCTGTATACCGGAGGGTGTTTTCATGGGCTTCGCTATAGGATACCTATTCGGTAGTGCCGCTGGTGTTTACTTTGTTGGGAACACCCGCTATGCAACAGGTTCTTTCCTGGCAGTATTCGCTGGTAGCATCATCGGCCCGCTGATGGGATTCTTCAATGGTCGCATCATGGCAAATGCTCTGGGTCTTGCGATCCTTGTCAGCGTTGGTGCGCCTGTTGGTTCTACCATTATGTTCAATCTGACCCGTAGGTATAAGTAGCTCTTTTGCAAAGAAAGGAAGGACAACGTGATGAGCCGGCTCATCCTGAACCTAGTCGAAGGGCTGTTGTGATCTTGGTCAGCCCGATCCTGATGCTGAGTGCCCAAGCCAGCGCGGCCCAAGCTCAGAATCGGTCCGTTATTGGCGAACGGTTTAAGATCAGCCTGACCGTCCGGAAGAACGGAGACGTCGATGTCGTCGAGACCCGATTGATTGGGTTTCAAGACGGTCTCCTCCACTCCGGTTGCAGGATCAGTTGTACGAAGAAGTCGTACACGCAGGATTCTTCCAGCACAGCCCCGAGTCGACGCGTCGCACCTACACCTGGCGTGGGGCTGTTGGAGCCCTTCTCGCCGCCATTGTCAGCTTGTTCGCGCTGGTAGTGCTGACGCCCTCTACCGAAGCTGCGCCGTTCATTCCCTTCGGGCTGACTGCTGTCGGTGTAGGAGCATTCATCTTTGGGCGCGTGATGCCTAACAAGACGACCAAGGGATCGGACGCGGCAGCCCGGTGGAGGGCACGGGACGACTACATCGGGTCGTGGGGTGGGTCAGCCTGGGGGCAGTGGTCTCCCTGATCTGCAACATACCAGTGACGCGGCGGCGACTGGACTGCAAAGCACGAGCGACGGGCTGGCCATCATGCTTGAACTCGCTGTCCACATCCTCATTGGTGTCGCCTCCGGCGGTGGTAGTAGTGGGTTTGACTAGGAAAGACGAGCGGAGGCCTGAAATCTTTCCCTTCTTGGCAGTTCTTGGCAGTCCGTGCTCTGGTTTTGGCAGCTCGCTTGTGGTTCAATAGGGGTAATCCTGCCGTGAAGTATGAGCAATCCCAATAAAATGTGAGCGTTTCAACCACAACTCTTTACGCGGAGAAGTAGAAGTGCGACAACTCAACCGACCCTTGGCAGCGATTGTTATCTTGCTCGTGGCGTGGATCTCTGGCGCCTGCCAGAGCCTTCCGCCTCCACCCGCCGTCGAGTCCACAACTGTCCCTCCCACCCCGACGGCTGTGGAGAAGCCAGCGGCAACGGTGCAACCGCCGGCCACGGAGGAGCCCACGGCCACGCCCTCGCCGAAGCCCTCCACTACCGCGATGGCCACGTTGCTTGACACGCCAACAGTAGCGCCAACCCGCACAAAGATGGCCACTCTGGTTCCTACGCAGACGGCCGCCGCCACGATCACTCCAACCCCACCCCCCGACGCCGTGGTCACGGCCAACGCGGTGAACCTCCGTGCCGGCCCAGACCCAACACGTCCGGTGAGGGACGTACTCCGACGGGGCATGGCCCTGGACGTGATCGCCCAAACGCCGGGTGGACGGTGGCTGCAGGTGGTTGCTCCTAACGGCACCCGCGGGTGGGTCTTTGGCGACCTCGTCGCTCTCAACATCAGCTCGCAGAATGTCTCCGTCGCCTCCGCGATCCCGACACTTCCAAGACCGGCACCAACGGCTATCCCGGTCGCAGTGGCATCACCCACACCTGAAGTAGTGGCCTATCCGGCGCCGATAATATACTTGCCGCCGGACGAGCACAGCACGGGGTGACCGGATGAAGTGACCCTGGTGTGGAGATGGCCGTAGTCGAATCGGTGTGGACCGCTGGGGCCGGACGAATACTTCGACGTGCGGGTGTGGGCCGGCGGGCAACGACACCTGGGGATTGGCTGGACCAAGGCATGTGAGTATTCGCTCAAGAACTTCCTGATCCCGAGATCCGCCCAGACGTTTCATTGGTCGATTAGTGGACATTCGACACTTTGGACGATCTGCTGGGCTTCCTGCGCCGGCGGGCGACTAAAGAGGACGAATTAGTACAAAGTTGGCAGTTTTTGGCAGTCTATGATCTGGTTTTGGCAGTCTGTTTGTGGTTCAATGAGCGCAGTAGCAGCCTGGCCGGCGCTGCCGGCCAGGGCAAAAGAACGACTACAATGAGGAGAAACACCTGATGATCCGCAAACCATTTCTTTCCACAATCCTCCTGATCGAGGATGACGTGAGCACGGCCGTGCCGCTGACGGTTGGCTTGCAGGACCAGGGCTTTAAGGCGCTCCATGCCACCGACGGCCAGCAGGGCCTGGAGTATGCGCGTGCCGTGCAACCCAATCTCGTCCTGCTGAACGCGATGCTGCCGCAGATGGACGGCTTCGCCGTGTGCTGCACCCTACGACGAGATTCGGCGGTGCCCATCATCATGCTCGCCGCCCACGGTGGGGAGCGGGACCGGGTCAGGGGCCTGGAAATCGGCGCCGACGACTACGTCGTCGAACCCTACAGCTTCCGCGAGTTGCTGGCCCGCATGCGGGCGCTGCTCCGCCGGCGCGAACTGGATCGCGATCAGCCATCTCCACCAAGGGACCGCATCGTGGCGGGCGATATCGTACTGGACCGCGCCGCCCTTCAGGTATGGCGGGATGGCCACTTGGTCGAACTGCGGCAACGGGAGTTCGACCTACTGTGTGTGCTGATGGAATATGCCGGCCAGGCGGTCCCACGCCACGAGTTATTGGATCATGTATGGGGCGAGGATTGGATCGGCGATCCGCGTACGCTGGACGTGCACATCTGCTGGCTGCGCGGGAAGGGATGTTTGACGGAACGGATGGTGGCTTCCACCACCGCCCGAATGGGTTTGTCCTCGGGGCGCAGCCGTTGGCGTTGGATGGCGGCCTTGATCGAGCGCCAGCGGCTCGTTTTTTCGAAACATGGTCACTGCTCCATTGTGGCGATCCTGGGGGTCAACTCTCCCCCCATTTTACCACGACGGGCAGAATAGTGCGACCCGCAGCACCTTTTTTCAGTAGAGTCAATATTCTGAGGGTATTTATGGTTGAAGTTGGCTATTATGACACCTGTAGTATCTTTGATTACAGGCGGTATAACAGCTCAATGGAGCAGACCCTGGATTCTAGCGAGTTTGTGCAAGGCTTGATGTATTATCGAGGTTGAAAACGGGCTGCTCATCTCGCGCCGTTAGGCGGCTGTATCGCAGCAGACGGTAATTGATCAAGTTTATAGGAGAAAAGAAATGAGTGAAGGCATTCAATATGATACAACTCGTCAGAGAGAGCGTCGTCAAACTCGCAGGAAGGAGGCAAGCGATGGCCGAGATCACCACTAGCCAGCGTAACGAGGTGCGACCGATGATGCCCGTGGGCTGGCGCTTGTGGCTCTGGTGGGTGCTGGCCAGTACGGTGGGTTGGGCCGTGGGAGGGCCCGTGGGCGTAGCCGTGGGCTCGTCCGGGGACATAATCGTGGCCGGGTACGTGGGCGTGGCCGTGGGCGGGATCGTGGCCGGGGAGCTGCAATGGCTGGTGCTGCGGCGGCAGGTCGCCGGGGCGGGCTGGTGGGTGCTGGCCAGCACCGTGGCCGCGGCCGTAGTCGGAGTCGTGGTCTTCGGCGTGGGCGTGGTCAGCGCGGACGTGGGCTGGGTCGGGGGGGCAGGCCTATTCGGGACCGTGGTCGGGGTGCTGCAATGGCTGGTGCTGCGGCGGCAGGTCGCCCGGGCGGGCTGGTGGGTGCTGGCCAGCACCGTGGGCTGGGTCGTGGGGGGCCCCGTGGGCGGGTTCGTAGGCTGGGCCGCGCTCGGGGCCGTGTACGGGGCCATTACTGGGTCGGTGCTGGTGTGGCTGCTGCGCCAGCGACTTCCCGACTCTGACCAGCCTTCCGCGTTCCTAAACTGAGTCAAGAACTGCTCCGACAGCCGCTTTGGCTCTTTCGGAGTAGAAAGGCACAGAAGCTACCTCTATGTCTCTATTCACATCCGATCGTGAGCGGCGCCTCTGGCTCTGGACGCTGGCCGTCGTGGTGGCGATCTACTCGACCCTCGGCCTGGCGCCGACGCTGGCCAGGGCACTAGGCGACAGCGGCCTGATCGAAGAAGCCGTCTTGCTCAGCATGCTGCTGATTGTGGCGACCATCATAACGCAAGGGCTGAAGGCGCGGCCGGGCGGCGCTGAGATCGGCGTCGCGCTGGGCGTCGCTGCCGTTTACCTTCTGTTGTTCCTCCGGATGACGGCTCCCCCGGCGGAGCGCACCCACCTCATGGAGTACGGCGTGGTGGCTGTCTTCGTCTATGAAGCGCTCACGGAGCGAGCGAACCAGGGTCGCCGCGTGCCCGTACCCGCTCTGCTCGCCGCCCTGGCGACGTCGCTGCTCGGAGTGCTGGACGAGTGCATCCAGGCATTTCTGCCCAGCCGCGTGTTCGACCCCATCGACATCCTGTTCAACGTCCTGGCAGCCGTGATGTCCGTCGTCGCGATGGTGGCGCTGGGTTGGGCACGGCGGCTGACGATTAGGGCACGGCGGCGGGACAAGTAGGTGCTGCTGCTCGCAGGCGGGTTAGCCCATCTTGATGGCGTGGTGGAGGATAGATAGTTGGGAGGAGCGCACCCACTTGATCGAGTACGGCATCGTGGCCGCCCTCATCCACCAGGCGCTCCTGGAGCGAGTCCGCAATGGCCGCCACGTGCCGGCGCCGGCCGCTCTCAGCGTGGCGGTGACCGCGCTGCTGGGCGCGCTCGACGAAATCATCCAGGCGCTGCTCCCGAGCCGCGTCTTCGACGTCCGCGACATCGGCTTCAACGCCCTGGCCGGGTTTATGGTGATCGCGGCAAGGTTGGCTCTTGCGCCGCAGCGGTGGCCGGGGTGGCGTGTATGGTTCCTGTGGCTGATGGCGGGTGCGTTCGGGTGGGGACAGGGTGTGTATTGGGGCTGGTTCAGTGGCGGCGAACCCAAGACGTTGCAATCGACCCCCACCGTCATCTTGGCCGGGTACCTGGGCGTTGCCGTGGGCGGGATCCTGATGGGGGTGCTGCAGTGGCTGGTGCTGCGGCGGCACATAACCCGGTCGGGTCGGTGGGTGCTGGCCAGCCTCGGGGCAGCGGCCGTGGTCGGTGTCGTGGTGTTCGGCGTGGGAACGGTCGACGCGGACCTGGGCTGGGTCGGGGGCGTGAGCGTATTCGGAACGGTGGTCGGGGTGCTCCAATGGGCGGTGCTGCGGCGGCAGGTCCCCCGGGCGGGCTGGTGGGTGCTGGCCAGTACGGCGGGCTGGGTCGTGGGAATGCCCCTGGGGGACATCAATGGCCCGCCGGGGCTCGGGGCCGTGTACGGGGCCATTACTGGGACCGCACTGGTGTTGCTACTGCGCCAGAGACCTCCCGGCTCCGACCAGCACGAGAGATCCCTCTGAGATGTTCTAATTTGCCAATAAAGAACTCGCCGACGAACTGCTCGAAGCTCTTCAAAATGGAGAGGACCTGGAAGATATCATCGCCGATCTGAAGCAGAACGCTCAGGTGATTGGCCACCCCGGCAGGCAGGCCGACGGCTTCGTCACGCAGGGCATGGCGGGACGCTCGCGGTGGAGAGCGAAGAAGGCCATGGTGCGACGGTCATCGTCATGCTGCCCTTGAGCAAAACGGAGACCGCTTCAAGCTCGTAATTACGGCCCCTAACAACCGTTGCAGGCGACGGAGGGCGCGGAGGTTTCAGCTTGCCTGAGCGTCAGCGCCTCCTTAGCTTTCCTGAAAGAGGGCGTGGCCCTCCGCGCCTGAACTTCGCAGATGGCACCGACGCTGCTGGTTTTGACCTGCTGAGGGATGATGGCGTGCAGTGTCCGTTTAGGTCCGAAACCGGTCCACACTCCCGGAGCACTTGACCCTCAGCCAGGGCTATTATCGGGGGACGCATCCGGTAAAACGCGCACATGGTGCCAACCCGCAGCGCAGGCCATCAGCTCAATGAAGCCGACCTCAACAGCGGCGACTTTCAACAACGGTGACTTGAGTGGGAATGGTAATAGACCATGAGCCGCAACACGCTAATAGCCATAGGCCCAATGACGTTGGGTTCTTCAAGTCCGCTGCACCTGATGAGTACGAAGAGCCGCTGATAACCAGAGATGATCTTGAAACGTGGGAGCGTGACCAAAGAGGAGAAATTTACGGTCGTCATCCAGGCAAATCGTCGTCTGCGCGTTTCGTCTTTGAGGTGGTTGAGATGCGTATGCGGTGCCCCTGACGCTTGGCCTGCGAGACCAGGGCTTTCGGGCGCTCCACGCTACCGATGGCCATCAGGGTCTTGAGCTCGCCCGAGCCGCGCGACCCAACCTCGTCTTGCTGGACGCGATGTTGCCGCGCATGGACGGCTTCACCGTGTGCCGCACTCTGCGAAAGGAGTCGGCCGTGCCCATCATCATGTTCAGCACCCGTGGGAACGTGCAGGACCGGATCAAGGGTCTGGAACTCGGCGCCGACGACTACGTCGTCAAGTCGTTCAACGCTCGGGAGCTTATGGCCCGCGTGCGGGCACTGCTCCGCCGGTGGCAACTGGATCGCCGGCCGACATCCGCGTCGAGGGATAGGGTCGTGGTTGGTGACATCGTGCTGGACCGCGCGGCCGCAAGGTCTGGCGAGCCGGCCACCTAGTCGAACTACGGCAGCGGGAATACGATCTGAGTGTGACCAAAAATTGTTGGAGAGAAGCGAATTTCCCAGTCTCACGGCCTGCTTTCCAACAGATTTTGGTCACACTCATACGATCTGCTGTGTGTCCTGATTGAAAATGCCGCCAGGCGGTCCCACGCCACGAGTTGTTGGACCAGGTGTGGGGCGAGGAGTGGGTCGGGGATCCCCGCACGCTGGACGTGCACCTCCGCTGGTTGCGGGAGGTGGAAGATGATCCATCAAGGCCGCGCCACATTCAGACCGTGCGTGGCTACGGCCATCGCTTCTTGGACCCGGCCCTTCGACAAGTTCATCCTGAGCACCGCCGAAGGGCTCGGGACTCCGCTGCGTAGCCGGCGGATGCCGCGTAGCCGGCAAAGCCGTGTCCCGAGCCTTGTCCTGAGCTCCGTCGAAGGGTTGCCCACTGCTCACCTACCCGAGATCGCGCACATCCAAAGTGGCCGGCGACGGACGTTCAACACCCTGGACGATCTGCTGGGCTTCCTGCGCCGGCTGGCGGGGGACCCGGAGGTGTTGGGCCGGCCGGCGGGCGAGCGAGGGGGCAATTCGAGAAACTTGGAATTTGGCAGCTTTTGGCAGTTCGCGGTCTGGTTTTGGCAGCCCGAGTGTGATTCAATGAGTGTAGACCCGCAATCGGGAGATAGTCGTGATGGCACAAGCTAAAACGGCCGGCCTCGGTCAGCCAAGAGCAGTGGTGGAGCGAGTCCTCTTTATTGTTAATCGCTGGTCCGCCACAGGTCACAGTGATGCGACCATTGACCGGCTCTCTTCGGTGCTGCATGACGCTCTAGGATATGAGACTGAGCTGCAGGTTGAAGCTGTGAACGATCATCCACAGGCCAGAGCGCGAACGACGGCATTTCTGGCAGCCTCCGGTGCCCCGGCATTAATCATTGCAGGTGGTGGGGGCGGGACATTACGTGCGGTTATTGAGAGCGTATGCGAGGGCAGCGAGCCCGGCAATCTGCCCGGACGAGAGCGCGTTCGTATTGCGACTCTGCGGATGGGTTCGGGAAACGTCATAGCCAGGCAATTCGGTATACCCCTTGATCCGGAGGCCGCGCTAAAGGGCATCGTGGCCAATCTTCACGCGGACCTTACGGCCCCCTGTTGTGTCATGCGCTGTGAGGTGGGGGTGAAAGATTCCAGCCCGGAGATCCGTTACGCGGTAACCCTGGCCGGGTTCGGGCAACTCGGTCGCGTTCCCGGAGACCTTGCACGCTGGCATCATCGGTTGCCCGTGCTGCACAAACTGATAGTGTGGCTACTGGGCATCGAGCGGCTTACAGATATCGAGTATGGTCTCACACTGTTCATCCGATTCGCATGGTGCGCTTTGCAGCCGCACGCTGCCGAGGTTGTGGAGGTGCGTACGGGAGAACGCACCGAGCGGTGTTCCTTCGGCGAGCTCAGGGCAGGCTCTGAGCTCTTCGGCGTGGCTCGGGACAGGCTTGTCGCTTGTCCTGAGCCCAGTCGAAGGGAAGGGTCGATGCGGTTGCTCGCCGGCGTAGTCATGAACTTTCCACTCAAAGCACTGCCCTTCGATCCGGGAGTCCGCGCGGAGGATGCGGCACTGTCACTCCACTTTCTGCCATGCCCAGAACGATGCACATCGCTCTCCCTCGTGCTTTCAGCCCATCATCTGGCAAGACGGGCCCTCCAGATTCAGATTGAGGGCTCGGATCGAGTGGAGATCTGTTTGGTTGATCGGGGTTCGACGGCTTTCTTCTTGGATGAGGACCCGATGGTTTTTCATGGCCGACTATCGATTCGAGTTGCCGGCACATTGGCTTTCGTGCCGGGGCCGGACTACCAGTGGCCCCAAGAAAGAGAGGAGCGTCCGCAATGACAATTCATGTTTCTGTGTTAGGCATTGATGGGAGTGGCAAGAGCACGATCACAGCCGGCCTGCCCTATGTCCTTGCGGCTGAACTGAACCTGCGGGCCGGCTCAGCCGGCCAGGCGTTCCGCATCGTCGAGGCCGACGAAGACCACCTGGCTCCCAACTTTCACCCGGATGGTCTGCCGATCACAGGGCATCTGTCAAAATGGTTCAAGCGGAAAGCAAAGCAGGTTGCTGATAGCCGCCGGCTGTACCCGCTCTTCAAGCTGCCGCACATGATGTTGCATGACAGCACGGCCTATGAGCTGGGCCGGCGATATGACGCTGGCGTGATGGTGAGCGATTGCAACGCGCTGTTGGCTGCCATGGGGCGAGCGGCAAACTACCTGCTCCCAGCCAGCGACGGCGCGAATGCGGTGCATCGAGCCTGTCGAGATGTTGGCGTGCAGGCGCCCGACGCCAGCGATCTGACGGCCGTGTTTGAATACTTGCTCGACGGAAAGTCGCTGCCAGCGGAGAGCCAATCCAGGCTACCCCGTCTTGAAAAGGCAAGGTTGATTTCACGCCTGACCCGGTTTCTCGGCCTGCATGCGGTATGGCTGCCGGATGTCGTGATCTTTCTCGACCTCTCGCCAGAGATCGCCGTGAGGCGCATCGCTTCACGGGGCCAAAAGATTGACCGCCACGAAAATGCGGCGGACCTGGCACAGGCGAGGCGCATGTATCTAAAAACGCTGGAGGCTTTTCGGCAGTACCGTTCGCCCGACGCAGCCCACCGCATCGACGTGGATCACATGACACCGGGAGAGACCTTGCAGGCGGTCGTGGATGTGCTCAGGCCCCATATCTTGTCCCGGCAGCAGCGCGAGGAGACGGTGAGGAAGGCTCCGTTGGGAACGACCAGTGTGGAGCTGGCCGGCAGCACCATCTGGGGAAAGATATTCAACTATCGCTACCTTGTTCGCTATCTGATGGCGAAGTGGTTCCGGGGGGCATGGCGGGAGCCAACCTTCGCATTCTCAAGTCTTGGACGCCTTCTCCTCGAGGAGGGATACTCCGCTGGCGTCATGCGGGTGATTTACGATCAGGATGATAAGCACTACGGCTTTCTGGATCGGATCTTTCTGGAATACCCGCTCCACCGAGCCGTATATGATCGACTGCACATCCTGACAAAACATATTGAGCCGGCTCTGGACAAACGGCTGCGGGCAGGGCAGGATGTTCACATCTTCACCGCCCCGAGCGGATTTACCTACGATCTGTTCCAACCGCTGGAGACGATTGCGGCTCGCACCCCAGAGGCGATGCAGCGTATCCAACTGCTCGCCGCCGATCTGGATCCAAACGGCTACCTCGCCGGCGAACTAACCACGCGGGCTGAGAGGTTGGGTATTCACTTCGAGTTCTTGCAGGGCGATATCACGCACGAGGCCATGCGCGCTGAGTTTGAAAAAGCCGCGCCATACGACATAGTGTTGTTTGTGGGGCTTTCCTCCTGGTTGCCCAAACCCCAGACTGTGCGGCATTTGACGTGGGTATACGAAAACATCCGACCGGACGGCGTTCTCGTCACCGATTCTTTTACGCCAGAAGCCTACGCTCTGTCTGGCCGGTACGTGGGCTACAAGGCAAATTACTACACGCCGGCTGTATACAAGGCGTTGATGGACTACTGCGGATTCGACGGATTGAATGCGCATGTTGAATCGGGGCGCGATAAGATCAATCACGTGATGCTGTTTCGTCCGAGGAAGTCAAAGGAGTGATCGCATAATGGGACTCGAACAATTCAATCTGCGGTCTCGTCCGCAACTCTTCCAGCGACTATCTCGTGAGCAGTTCGATCTCCTGATCATCGGCGGGGGAATCACCGGCGCGTCCATTTTCCGCGATGCGGCTGTCCGAGGGATGTGCGTGGCACTCTTTGAAGCCAAGGATTTTGCTGCGGGCACGAGTGGCCGCAGTTCCAAGCTCATTCATGGGGGACTCCGCTACTTGAAGAACCTGGGCTTCCGGCTGGCCTGGGAGTCCTGTCACGAGCGCAATCTCCACATCCGACTCAATAAGCGACTCGTCCGGCCATTGCCTTTCCTGATCCCCTTGTACAACGGTCAGGGCGAATCTCGCGCAATGACGCGTTTAGGGATGTGGCTCTACGAGGTGATGTCCGGCTTTCAGAACCACCGTTTTCATCGGTTCCTCAGTCGAGAGGAAACACTCTTAATGGCACCGGGTATCCCGGTAAGAGGGCTGATCGGTGGGTGTCTGTACTATGATGCGATGGTGAGTGATAATCGTTGGACCATCGAAACGGTGAAGGATGGTGTGCGGCACGGTGGACTGGCCGTTAATTACGCGCCTGTCACGGGGTTCTTGAAAGACAACGACAAGATTAAGGGAGTGGTCTGCCATGATCGGGTCGGTGGCACCACATATAAAGCCCGCGCACCGGTGGTCGTCAATGCGACGGGAGTCTTCGCGGATCAGATTCGGAGATTGGATCGGGCTGACGTGTCGAACCTGGTCAGGTTGTCGAAGGGCACACACCTCGTCTTTGCCGAAGAAGATGTGCCGCTAACAGTGACCATCGCTTTTTCCTCTCCGGTTGATGGGCGACCGCTTTTCCTGGCCAAACGGGAAGGCTGTTTCCTCTTTGGCACCTCGGACGATTGGGAGGACGCAGAGCCGGCTGCTCCCGTACCAGGTGAACACGACGTGAAGTATCTGTTGACGTCTCTGCGGCAATTCATGCCCGATGCAAACTTGGGGAGAGAGAAAGTCCAGTTTGTCTACAGCGGATTCAGACCGCTGCTGTTGGCTGATGGCCAAGACGCCGATGCGGCGTCCGCCAGCCGGGAAGACCTGATCGAACTGGCGCCATCGGGTCTCATCAGTGTGGGTGGGGGAAAGCTAACTACGGCGCGGATTATGGCGATCCATGTGCTGAAGCACGTTATCAAGCAGATTGGCAAGTCGGACGAGTGGTTGCCGTGTCAAACACACAGGCTCTCTATCGGCGGCACCAACGAGGAGGTTGCTGAGGGGCTTGCGTATTGGGTTCGGCAATGCCCCCAACTCACCGGATATTTCCGAATCCTATATCAACGCTACGGTCTCGATGCTCACAGTATCTGTGCTGAAGCGATGAACATCTTTCTCGGCGAGCACCCGGACCCAAGAGCCGCGCCGATGCTCGCTGAAGTCCAATACGTGTTCCGCCATGAAATGGTCTGCACATTAGAAGACCTGATCGACCGGCGGGCCGGCTTTCTGTATTGGAACAACGAAAAGCGATTGGAGCGCCTGCGCTACGGTGCACCCGTCATTCGTGCGGAGCTGGGTCTGACTGAGGAGGAATTTGAGGCGCAGTACTGCGATTATCAGGAACATCTACTACGGTTTCACACATTACCGGGGCAGACAGCCAAATAATGAAAGCTTCCTAACCTGCCGATTCGCACAGTTCACAAACTTCGCCACAATTATATAGATCCCAATATCGTCGCCTCGAACAAACATATGATACGAGGAGCATCAGAGAATGGCAGATGAGAAAAAACTTGTAACACGTCGTGAGTTCCTGAAAACAGGGGGGATGGTGGCCTTGGGTGCTGTCGCCGCTGCCTGTGCGCCAACCTCAGCGTCCAAACCGGTGTCGCCAACCGCAACCCTGATACCTGGTGAAGCTGAGCTCGGGGTTGCCACCCAGGGGTCCAGGCGTATCCTCGCTTTTCCTGACGGATTTCTTTGGGGCGTGGCGACCGCCGCTCACCAGAACGAGGGAAACAACACCAACAACGACTTTTGGGCCTGGGAGCAAATTCCGGGCCACGTCGCCGACGGTAGCACCAGCGGCCTGGCCTGCGACTGGTGGAACCGGGCTGAGGAGGACTTCGACCGAGCAGCGGCACTGGGACTCAACACGCTCCGCATGTCGGTGGAGTGGAGCCGGGTGGAACCCCAACCGGGTGTGTGGGACAGTGCCGCTTTTGACCGTTACCGCGAGATGTTGAAGGGCTTACGAGCGCGGGGCCTGGAGCCGATGGTGACGCTGCATCACTTCACCAATCCCCTGTGGCTGGCCGAACAGGGCGGTTGGCTCAACCCGGACGTGGTACGCCTCTTCGAGCGATACGTGGCCAAAGTGGTCGAAACGCTGAGCGATTTGTGCCAGATGTGGGGCACTATCAACGAGCCCAGTATCTATGCCGCCCACGCTTACGTGCTGGGTAAATGGTCGCCGGGGGAAAGCGACCTGCTGAAATTCATCCGCGTCACGCGCAACCAGGTGAAGGCGCATGCAGCAGCCTATCGGACCATCCACCGCCGGCAGCCTGGGGCACAAGTGGGCATTGTCAAACATGTGGCAGCCTTCGACCCGGCCGATCCGACCTCCGCTGCCGACCGACGGGTGGCGTCCATCAGAGACACGCTGCTCAATGGGCGCTTTATGGACGCGGTGATGGAAGGCCGGTTCAAGCCCCCTCTTGGGGCCGGCATCCGTCGCTACGCCCCGGCCGTGGACAGCAACGACTTCATTGGTCTCAACTACTACGGTCGCCACCCGTTGCGGTTTGACCCCGGCGCGGCTGATACCCTTTTCGCTGGTGCGGTCCAGGCTCCCCCCGAAATTGCCTGGCCCGAGCCCTGGACCGACCGCGAGATTTACCCCGCCGGTCTCCACCGCTTCCTCGCACGGCTGGCCCGCTACGGCCAGCCGCTCTACGTCACCGAAAACGGCATGGCCGACGCCGCCGATGAGGTTCGCCCCGGCTTCATCCTCACCCACCTGGCATCTCTGCACCGCGCCATCCGCCAGGGGGTGGACGTGCGCGGTTACTATTACTGGACGCTGGTGGACAATTATGAGTGGGTTGAGGGGTGGACCACCCCCTTCGGCCTCTTCGGGCTGGACCCGGCGACCCAGGAACGCACACCCCGCCACAGCGCGGAGCTGTATGCCGAAATCGCCCGGGCCAACGCCATTACCGAGGAGATGGTCGAGAAGTACGCGCCGCATGTGGCGGACCAGGTCTTCACAGATGCATAATTGGCACCCTGGACGAGTTGCTGTACTTCCTGCGCCGGCGGGCGAATGAGGGCTTCAGTTCGAGAAACCTGGCAGTTTTTGGCAGTTCCAGGTCTGGTATTGGCAGCCTCATTGTAGTTCAATAGCAAGAAGTGATCCAATTACCAAGTCCGGGGGCCTTGATTTGGCAGTGTTCCTAATAGTTGAATGAGGCGCGAAATGGCCTTGTGGTCGGATAGTCGGGTGACCACCTGACCATCTGACTGATCGACTACCCGACCAATTGACTGACCAATCGCTGTGAGGAGGGAGGCAAGACAGTGAGAAGCTTAATGGTAGGTTGCATGGTTGTGCTACTCACACTACTCGGACTCATCGCCTATGCTCTGACTCTGATAGGTTTTCTTGATTCGTGGGTCCCAATCGCTATCGCGATGCTTGTGGTGACGCTTCTTGGTGTGTGGGGCTGGGATCGAGGGAAAAAGCGGAAAGCGACTCGTGGGGACAGGGCTGCAAGAAGCGGCTCTGTGAAAGTTGAAACAGCGACTCATGGGCACAGGGCCCCACGAGGAGCCATTGCTGAGGTCGCGGCAATGGAATGTCCGAGCTGCGGCACGTTGGAGGCGCACCGCGAGACGGTCTGCCCCCAGTGTGGCACGACCTACGCCGGCGAGGACCTGCTGGCGCTGCGCCAACTGGAGTTCCTGCTGGCGCAGATGGATGCCTGGGCCGAGCGGCTGCCGGCCAACCTGATCGAGGAGCTGCGCCAGCCCTACGCCGAGCAGTTGGCGAACTTGCGGGCACGCCTCATCCCGGAGCCAGCGCCTTCGCCCCCACCTGTTGAGGAGACAGCCGTGCCTGCCCAGGAGGTGCCGGCTGCTCCCCCGGCTGTCGAGGTAGAACCCGTGCCTGTCCGGGAGGCGTCGGAAGTCCATCCGGCCCCCAAGGCCGAGCGGGTCCTCTTCGACGAGTGGCTGCTGAGCGTACGCAACATCAAGGTTGCCCTGTACAGCGGTGCCGTGCTGCTGGTGCTGGCCGGCATCATCTTCATCGGCAGCAAGTGGGGCGAGCTCGGGGGACCGGCGAAGTTCGGCGTCATGCTGCTGGCCACCGGACTGGTCTACCTGGGCGGTTACCTGCTCTACCAGCGGCCGGCGTTGCGGCCGGGGGGTATCGCCGTCTTGGGCGTGGCCTCAGGCTTCTTGCCCCTGAACTTTGCCGTGCTGCAAATCTACGTCCTGGGACCCGGAGGTTTCCAGGACGACGTGATGTGGCTGATCGCTTCGCCCATGCGCCTGTTGCTGTACACCCTCACGGCTTACTGGACGCGATCTGATCTATTCACCTACATCGGCATCGGCGCCCTGGTCAGCACGCTGGCGGCCGGGCTGACGGTGGCCGGGGCACCCGACCTGGCGTACCCTTTGGCCTACCTGTTGTTGGCACTGACCCTGCTCTTGCTGGCATGGAGGCTGCAAAACACCCGGCTGGCCCCGTTCACCCGCAAGCCGCTGCTGGTGACGGCACACCTGGCTGCGCCCCTGCTCACCCTGGCTGCGCTGCTGGGCTTCGTGCTGCTGAACTTCGGGCTGGGATTCGGCGGCAGCCCCTGGCTGGCGCTGGCCGGCCTGTTCGCCGGAGTGTTGTTCTATGTGGCCACCGACGCCCTCTTCGGCTGGTGGGCAGCACGCTGGGCAGCAGCGGGACTGTTCCCCGGGGCCTTCGCCTTGACGCTGGTCCACTTGGGCCTCAGCGACACGGCACTGGGGCTGGCGCTGGTGCTGTTGGCCATGGCGTACCTGGGGGTGGGGAACCGCCTGGAGCGGCTACAAGGGCAACGAGCGGCCGGCTGGCCCCTGTACATCGTCGCTCATATCCTGGGCGGCGTGGTGACATTCCTGCTCGCAGTGGCTGCGCTCGGCTTCGCGTTCGGTGGTAGCCCCTGGCTGGCGCTGGCCGGGATGTTCATCGGGGTATTGCTCTACGCCACCACCGACGCCCTTCTTGGCTGGTGGGCAGCGCGCTGGGCAGCCGCCGGGTTGTTCGCCGTGGTCTTCGGTCTGACGCTGGCGCGCCTGGGCTTTGGCGACATGGCGCTGGGGGTGGCACTCATGCTGTTGGCTATGGCCTACCTGGGGGTGGGGTACCGCCTGGAGCAGCTACAGGAGCGGCGAGCAGCCGGCCTCCCCTTGTACGCCGTCGCCTACATCCTGGCCGGCTGGGTGACATTGTTCGCCACCGGTAACACGCCCCACCTGATCCTGGCACTCCTGGGCGATGTGGCGATGCTGGCATTGTCAGCCGCCATCTTCAGACACTACGCCTGGGTCTACAGTGCGGTCTGGCTGTTCATGCTGCCGGTCTATCTGTTCCTGGCCCAAACGGTGCCCGTGCTGGCCAACCGTGGGCTGCTGATGGGCGTGCTGGGGCTGAACTACCTGGCGGCCGGCTATGCCCTGAGCCGCCAAGAGGTGGGCGCTGGCACCTGGCCCCGCCCTTCGACAGGCTCAGGACACCGCCGGGGTGGTCCGTTTCTGACAGCGGCCGCCTTTCTGAGCGCAGTCGTCGTAGTGCTCGCCTGGGGAAATCCCCTCATCGTCACCCTGTTGCTGGCGGTCGTCGCGGCTCTGTACCTGGGTGTGGCCCTGTGGCTTGACCGGCCGCTCCTTCTCCTCGTGACGCTGGCCGGCGTCCACCTGGGTGTGTTTACGGCCCAAGCGATCTTCCTGGGCTACGGCGTGATCAACCTGCGGGCACTGGATGTCGCTTACGCCGCGTTGGCCCTGACTCTGTTGCCAGGTGGGCTGTGGCTGCGCCGGCAGGGTCACGGACGCTGGGCGACGCCGCTGTACGTCGTCGGCGCCCTCGACCTGGCCGGCTCGTACGCGGCAGCACTACTCGATTGGCCGATGCTGGCCATCGCCCTTTCGGCCATCTACGCAACGCTGCTGCTGACGTTCGCCTGGCTGGAACGACCTGCGACGCAGAAGCAGGCTCCCCTCCCCCAGAGTTGGGGGAGGGGTCGGGGGTGGGGGCCTGCTAGCCGGCTTCCAGGCCTGAGGGACACACCGGTGCTCACCTACCTGGGCCTGGGCACCATCGTCGTCGGGCACTTCTACGCGCTGGACGCCGCCGGCCTCCTGCGCGACTGGCCGGCCTTCACCGCCGGACTGTGCGGCCTGTTCGTACTGATCGCGTGGCTGCTGCGACGTGAGGACCTGGCCGCGGTGTACGGTGTGCCGCTGCGCTGGGCCGGGCTGGGATTGGCACTGTTGCCCATGGCCGGGGCGCTGCCCAGCCAGCGCCCGCTGCTCATCGCCGCCGCCTTCGGCATCGTCGGGTTGACGTACGGCGCGGATGCTGTCGCACGCAGGGTGCTCTACCAGGTCTACGTGGCCGGCGCTGCCTTCCTGGTCGTCTACTGGGCGCTGCTGATCCACCTGGGCGTGAACGAACCTCAGGCATACGTCATCCCGCCCGGGCTGGCGCTGCTAGGGCTGGGCTGGAACGAAGGCCGGCGCGGTGACAACCTGAATGTCTATCGCGTGACTACCGCGCTGGGGTTGGCGATCCTGCTGGGCTCGTCCTTCGTCCAGTCGCTGTCCCACGGCGGGGCCGTATATGCGATCTGGCTGGGGATGGAGAGCCTGGCGGCGATAGGCTGGGGCATGCGGAACCGCTCGCGCGGCTACGTTAGCCTGGGGACACTGGCCCTGGTCACGAACGCTGTAGCCCAATTGGGCCCGGCGTTCGTCGAGCTGCCCCGTTGGATCCAACTGGGGATCACCGGTGGGACCCTACTCGGCGGCGGCATTGTTTTCCTGGTCAGGCGTGAGAAACTCCTGGCGACTCGCCGGGCTCTCACAGAGGAATGGCAAGGCTGGCAACCATGAACATCTTTGCTGCGCTATTTGGCATCTTTCGTCGGCGAGGGCTGGTGGATATAGTCCGGGAAGGTCGCCCGCTGACCAGTTTCATTGTGGCGGCCACGGTGATCTCGGTGGTCGGGGGCCTGCTCTACGGCTTCGCCATGGGCATTGGCCTGGGCACGGTAACCGCCTACAAAGACGCGTCAAGGTTGGGCTGATTGTGGTGTTCAGCCTGACTTTCGCCGTGCCGATCTTCCTGCTGGCCTATCGCTTGCTGGGACGGGAGGAGCGCCCCGGGCAGGTGATTGCCGTGCCACTGACGCTGGTGGTCACTGTTGCCATCATCCTGGCCGTCACCGCGCCGGTGGTCTTCCTGCTCAGCGTGCTGGCCGGCTTCAGCACGGAGGCGATCTACATCCACATCGTGATTGTGGATTTGGCCCTCCTGGTAGGCATCTACGTGGCCGGGACGCTGGTTTCCCACGCCCTCACCGCCGAGCGTGGCCGGCTCATCGTCCCCAACGTGGTCGGGTTCCTGATGATGGCCGTCAGCCTGGTTGTGCTGATCGCTTTCTTCAGACCGTTCCTGGCGCCGTGGCCATCATTCAGCGTGGGCACCGACCGTCTGAAGGATGGACTGGGCATCGGCGTGGCCGAGAAGGTCGAGCGGGCGCTGGAGGCGGCGGCCGCGGCCGACCACGTGACTTATCGCTTCCAGACGACCAACGCCAATGGCGACCTGGAACGCGATTACACGGTCACCCGGGTGGGCGATGACTACCTCATCCAGGTGCACGTGCAGGCAGTGCCCGGCGAGTCGATGCTGACGGGCCGGCGCATCTGGCTTTTGGACAGCAAGCTCTATACGGACTTCGCCGATGGCCGTGTATTGGAGATCTCACAGGCCGATCTCGGGTCCTTTCTGGACCCGGCCCGGCCGCCGGCCCCCTTCCGCCTGCCGGACGAATTCTCCCAGGCGAGCTGGCGAGCGCGGGAAGGTGGTGGCGTCTACGTCGCCACCGGCACCACGCCCGACCGGCGTGAGGCGACTGTGGTGCTGGACGCCGGCACCCACCGGCTGAGGGAGCTGACTCTGGGCAGCGCCGTGCCGGGCGTTCATGCCCAGACGCGGGCCACGGAGGTGGCCCAGGCGGAGCTGGACCGCCAGGGGCTGGAAGCCAGCCTGAACCAGGCCACTGTTGTCGGCAGCGTGGACCGGTCGGACGCCTCGATGGAGACCCATGTGCAGGGCGAGGCTTTCTTCGCCGTGCGCTACCCGCGCGCCTGGCACGCCGGCGTCTGGAACCCCGCCCAGCGCCGGATGGCCTTCACCGCCGATTGCCCCGCAGACCAGCCTTGTCCGACGTTACAGGTGAGCGTCTACGATCTGGCCGAGGGCGAGGAGCCTGCCCTGAGCCCGCCGAAGGGAGCACAGCAGTACGCCGAGGACCTGGCCCACAGCCTGGAGCTTCAGCCATCCTACCGCAAGGTCCGGGCCGGCATGCAGACTGTCGGTGGCGTGACCGCCGGCCTGGTCGAGTACCTGTTCGATCGCACTGTCAAGGGAGAGATCGAGACGACCCGTCACGCGGAGTACATCTTCGTTGGCCGGGTAAGCCGCTACCACCTGGACTTCTCCGCGCCAGCCGGCAGGTTCGACGCCCATCAGGGCTTGTTCGCGGCGATGGCTGGGTTGTTCGTGTACTTACAGTAAAGGAGTGATCCCATGCGATCTAACGAACCCAAGCAATCCGATCAACTGATCGCTGTACCCTCCCAGACGACCACGCACCGCCGAGTTACTCGCCGCCGGCTCTGGCTGGTAATTGGCGGGCTGGTGCTGGTCATGTTGCTGGGCTACTTCGCTATCGGCGCCTATGTGGCCGCTAAGCTCACCCAAGTCGAGCGCAAGGGCCAAAGCACTTCGCCGGCCGAGTACGGACTGCCTTTCGAGGACACCACGGTCCGAGCGCTTGATGGACTTGCATTGGCCGGCTGGTTCATCCCGGCGACTGAGTCGGACCGGGCCGTCGTCCTGGTCCACGGCCACACGAGCTGTCGCAGTTGCGAGTTCGACGGTCATTTCGTGGAGTTCGCCGCCGGGTTGCACGCGGAGGGCTTCAACATCCTGATGATCGATCTGCGTGCTCACGGTCAGTCTGAAGGTCGCCGCTTCACCCTTGGTGATCATGAACGTCAGGATGTGCTGGGCGCGGTGGACTGGCTCCGGCAACGCGGCTTCGAGAAGATCGGCGTCCTCGGCGTCTCACTGGGCGCTGCCGCCTCCGCGGGAGCTGCCGCAGACCCCGAGGCCGGCCAGACCATCAAGGCATTGGTGCTCGACAGCAGCTTTGGCGACGTCCGCGAAGTGCTGGAGATGAGGTTCCCTGACGATAGCGGGCTTCCCAACGCCTTCTTACCGGGCAGCCTCTTCATGGGTCGCCTGCTGTTCGATATCAACGTCAACGACATTCGGCCAGTAGACGATCTGCCCATGATCGAAGCCCCGGTGATGCTGATCTTCAGCGAGCGAGACCAACGGGTGCCCGTGAGTCAGTTCCGGGCCATGGTGACCGCCCGTCCTGATGCCGAGGCCTGGCTCGTCACCGATGCGGAGCACGCCCGCATCTACAACACCCAGCCGGAGGAGTACGTGGCACGCGTGAGCCGCTTTTTCGCACAGGAGCTCCGCTGACGTCGACCGCAGAGTACGAAGCCTTCGGCTTTTGGCAGTTTTTGGCAGTCGGGGGCCTTGATTTGGCAGCCTATCTGTGGTTTAATGAGCTGTGAAAAGGGGTTAATTATCACAGTGAAGGAGTGTCGTGCCATGTATGCCACTAGACCGCGAACCACCGAACGATACTGGGCTCATCTGCTCTACGTGAGCTTGCTGCTCTCGCCGCTGATGCTGCTGCCGGCCTATCGCCGGCAGGCGACGCGGCTGGCGCGGCTCGAAGGGCGCCCCTCCCCGCTGGCCCTGCTGCGGGCCGTCCGGCGCGACTGTCGCAGCCCCTTTGTCTTGCTGCACGTCGCCCAGGCCGTGGTCCTGGCCGTCGTGCGGGCGCTGATCCCCATACTGTTGGGTATGCGCGGGCTGGCCTTCTGGTTGCTGGGCAGCGCCGCTTCCTGGGGGAGCCTGTGGGTGGGCGCCCGGGCCTTGGCGGGCGACATGGTCCTGGCGGTGCCCTTGACGACTGGCGTGACGGCCATCGGTTGGTGGGGCAGCCACCGCGCCCGTCAGGGCAAACGCTGGCTCGTGCCGGGGCTGGGCTGAGAACGTGAAACGTAAAACGTGATGCGTGATGCGTGATGCGAGATACGTGATACGTGATGCGAGATACGTGATGCGAGGTAACGGACCCGTATCCCGGATCGCGTATCCCGGATCGCGCATCACGCATCACGTGCTCTTCAGCAATCCCGATCTCACATAGTTGACTTGCGTTCAGCATGTAATTGAGGTGATACGATGAACTACATCCGTTGGTTTCAAGCAGTTGGCGCTGATGACGTGGGCCTGGTCGGTGGCAAGGGGGCGAACTTGGGGGAGATGGCCGTGGCCGGCCTGCCCGTGCCCCCCGGATTCTGCCTTACCGCCGCAGCCTATCGCGATTTCATTCAAGAGACGGGCCTGGATGCGACCATCCGCAGCATTCTGGCCGAGACCCGCCAGGACGATCCAGCCGACGCGGAGGTCAAGACGGCGCGCATCCGTGGCTTCATTGCTGAGGAGGAGGTGCCGGCGGCGATGGCCCAGCAGATTCTGGAAGCCTACCATCGTCTGGGCCAGGAATTAGGGGCGGCGGACGCGGCCCAGGTACCGGTGGCAGTGCGTTCCTCAGCCACCGCCGAAGACCTGCCCACCGCCTCCTTCGCCGGCCAGCAGGACACTTACCTCAATATCCGTGGGACCGACGACCTGCTTGAGCACGTCAGGCACTGCTGGGCCTCCCTCTGGACGGCGCGGGCGGTGAGCTACCGTACCAAGCAGGGCTTCGACCATCGCCAGGTATATCTGGCAGTGGTCATACAGGCCATGATCGAATCCGAGGTCGCGGGGATCATGTTCACCGCCAACCCGATCACCGGCAACCGTGACGAGGCCCTCCTCAACGCCTCCTGGGGCCTGGGGGAGGCCATTGTCTCCGGCCTGGTCACACCTGACACGTTCACCGTTCGCAAGAGCGACGGCCACGTTGTCTCGCGGGACTTGGGGGCCAAAGAGCGCACGATAGAGTACGCGAGAGAAGGGGGCACGGTGGAGATGGACACGCCGGCGGAGCGGCGGGACGCGCCGGCCCTCTCCGATGAACAGGTAGCGGAGCTGCTGGCTGTCAGCAAACAGATCGAAAATCACTACGGAGCGCCGCAGGACATCGAGTGGGCCTATGCCCGGGGGCGTTTCTACATCCTGCAATCGCGGGCCATCACCACCCTAGCGCAGCCGGCAGCGCAGGCGGTCGACGAGATAGAATACAACCGGACCATGTTCGTAGAAATCTTTCCTGATCCCCTGTCGCCCCTCTTCCTCTCGGTGATCCGACCGCTGTTCCATGGTATGCTTGACTTCACCTTCGAGGCGCTAGGCTTCAAACCATCCAAAGGAATAGAGGCTGTCGGTGCATTCTATAGATGTTCAGAAAATGATTTTGACATTAGGCAGCTACGGGCAGGTCCGC
>CAZHMV010000039.1:0-38422 GCA_964532665.1 uncultured Anaerolineales bacterium | reverse complement strand
GTATGCTGTGCTATTCTCTCGTCAGATCGGGTGGCCGGGCTGCTTCTATCCCTAGCGAAACGCGCGATTGCCCTGGTATCAAGCCACGCTGCAAGCGGGGTACCCGGTTGCGCCTTGTATCTGTTGGGAGGTCCTTCGTGGTAGACTGGCATCGCTTTGTTCCCACAGATTTCGAGTACGATTTCGACAAGGACAAACTTGCTGCATATAGTGTTACGTTTGAGGAAGCGGTGGAATGCTTCTTCTCCGATTTCCAGGTTCGTCGCAACAAGTCCTTTCAAGATCGCTATCAGCTCATTGGCAAAACCATCGGTGGACGAAGACTCAAGGTCATCTTCCAACTCAAGCCAGACGATGTGGTTCGCATTATCACGGGATGGCAGATATGACTACGAAGAATAAGATGGCACATCTTACAGAAGAACAGATTGACGAGATTGTGGTTGACCAGGCCGAGGACGACGCTGCGTGGGAAGAGCCCATCCTGGTACGCCGGCCTACTCCCGCTACGATCTCTTTGCCGCCTGAGTTAGCTACACGAGCGGCTTTCTTTGCCCGGTTGCACAGGGCCTCCAGCATCGAGGATTGGCTCAATAGCATTATCCAGGAACGAATTGACTTTGAAGAAGCTGCCTTTGCCGGGTTGAAGCAGGCACTGGCTGCCAAGAGTAGCACGTGACTCGAAGCGTCTAGCCTGGCTGTACTCCCCTGCCCCGTTGGGCGAGAGTCTCCGACCGAGCTCGCTCCGGCGCCAACTAACAAGCCATCCAGCCATCCAGCCATCCATCTGGCTTTCATCGGCGATGTCGTATCGCTGCCCATGTTGACCAATCTCTAATCTCCAGCCTCAACTTCGCGCTGCGTTAACCACATCCCCAGCCGGCCCACCCTGGCGTTGACGAACGCTTTAGCCATCTGGCGGAAATTCCCCTGGACGCCGTTGCGTTGCCTGTGCCAGGTCACCTCACCCACCATCCAGCGGTTGGCGAATTCGTAAAAGCGTCGGGAATGCCGGCCGGCCACCGTCAAATCGCGGTCCGTGCGTTCATCCCACGGCTCACGTGCAATCACCCGATCGGCGACCTCGTCGTAGTACGGGGTCCCCTTGATGGGATAGGCCACCGTGGTCAGGAAGATGTCGGGATTGGCCGCTTTCAGGTGCTCGACGGTGGCCTCGATGTCTGCCATCCGCTCACCTTCGTAGCCCAGCATGATGAACATGCCGACCTCGATCCCGTACTTCTGGAGAAGATGCGTCATCTCCCGAACTCGCGCGGCGTCGGTGCGGCGCTGCATGGCATCCAGTACCTGCTGAGAGCCGCTCTCCGAGCCGATCCACAGCCGGAAGCACCCCATCTCCGCCAACGTGCGGATGATCTCCTCGTTGAGCCGATCCTCCCGGGAGATGGTCTCAAAGGGGATCCGGATGCCGCGTTGCTTCAGCTCGTCGGCGTAGGCGAAGAACCAGCGGGGGTGGATGGTGAACACATCGTCGGCGTACCACAGCATGTCTGGCTGATACGTTGCGAGAATGAGTTCGACTTCGTCGGCCACGTTCTCGGGGGAGCGCCGGCGGTGGCTGTAGCCGAAGACCGAGTGGCTGCACCACGTGCAGGTGTAGGGGCAGCCTCGGGCCGTAATCAGAGACACTGAACCCATGCCGTGATGATCGCGCCACACACGGACGTACTCATCCACGTCGATGGCGGCCCGGTCGGGGAAGGGCTGAGCGTCCAGGTCGGCGATGTATGAGCGTGGCGAGGTTCGCACGATCTGGTTGTTATCTTTCCGGTAGACGATGCCTGCGATGTCACACATGTCGGTGGGACCGTGGCGTGCCAGGTGGGGGAGCAACTCATCCAACGCCAGTTCCCCTTCGCCGATGACCACCACGTCGGCGCCCCGACCCAGGTATTCTTCGGCGTAGTTGGCCGGCTCCGGTCCGCCCAGCACCACGGTGGCGCCCTGTTCTTTGCACGCGCGGACCATCTCCAACACGTTCTGCTTGGTCATCATGTTGCAGTAGATGCCAACCACCGGCGGTTGTGTTCGGGCGATATGCTCGCGGAAGGCCTGCCGGCTCCGAAACGTCGTATCAAACACCTCGACGTCGAAGCCCCGCGCCTTCAGATGAGACGAAACGTACAAAAGACCCAGCGGCGGGTACGGTTTCATGATCCGCCGCTCATGGGGGTCCTCGTAGAGGAAGTAGCCGTGGGTCAGAAGGATGTCCATGTTCTCTCCTGTCACGACAGCTTTGGTAGTGGCCTGAGTCGCTCGGCCACCACTTTTTCCACCGGCCAGGCGTAGAAATCTCGCCGGCAACGCCAGCGAGCCACCGCCTGGAGCGGCGCACGCAGCGCCGTCACCCGGCCCCACGCGATCCGCTGATAAAACTTGAACCGCTCGACCAGATCGCGTGTCTCCTGGCTGACCCACGGCCCGGAGGAGCCAACGTAGTCGAATTCGGCCCATTCTTCAAGGGTGTGTGGGAACTGGTAGCCCTGGCGCAGGAGCATGTCGGCAATCTCGTTGCCGGGGTAGGGTTTGTAGTAGAAGATTGCGACCTCAAAGTCCGGGCTCATGGCGCGAAGTTGCTTGGCCACGTGCAGGGTCTCGCGGATGCTCTCTGCCGGCTCGTTGGGGAAACCGACAATCAGGTTGAACAGCACGGCGATGCCCTGTCGCCGGCACTTTTCGGCGCTGGCAAAGACCTGTTCAAGGGTGATGTCCTTTTTCATCCAGTCGAGCATCTGCTGTGAGCCGGATTCGACGCCGATCATGACCCGCCGCAGGCCGGCCCGTCCGCACAATTCCAGGACTGCCTCGTCCAGTCGGAACCCCTGGTCAGCCCGCATGGTCGCCATCCAGGTGAAGCTCAGTCCTCGACGCAGAAACTCCTCGGCGATGGCCTCCACCCGCTTGTGATAGGTGAAGAATGTCTCGTCCTGAAAGCCTACATCCTGGAAATGGTACCGCCGCCACAGTGTCTCCAGTTCCTCGCCCATCCGCGCCGGCTCCAGGCCAAACCAGCCGCGCTTGTAGACAAACGGGTCGGCGCAGAAGGTGCAGCGGAAGCGGCACCCCTGGGATGCGATGTAGTCGAGCTGGCGCTGCCCCTTCAGAGCAAAATAGCGCTCGACGGGGATCAGGCTGTAGTTGTGAGGTGGGAAGGTGTTGATGTCGCGTAGAGGGCGGGGAGGGTTTCGGAATTTCGGATTTCGGATTTCGGATTTCGGATTCTTAAACGCGCAGCCGGCCACGTCGGCCAGGTCGTCGCCGGTCACCAGACGGTCGAGGATTTCGGCGAAGGTTTCTTCCCCCTGTCCCTGCACGGTGATGTCGATGCTGGTCTCTTCTAGCATCTCCAGCGGGAAAAGCGACGGATGCCAGCCGCCCCAGATCACGGGCAGGTCGGGCCGGCGGCTTTTGGCTGCTCGCGTGACCCGCAGCGCGTCGCGGATCGGGGCGCCGGTCAACGCTGTCGCCCCCAGGCATAGGGCATCATCGATCTCCGCCAGCACTGCGCCGACCGGGTCCCGCTCCAGCCGACCATCCAGAATCCGCACCTCGTACTTTCGTGGATCCAGGTATGAGCCTACGGCCAGCAGGGCCAGGGGCATGGTGTAGAAGACGGCTTGCGGGTTGTAGAGGATGACCTTGTGTCGTTTCATGGTATCCCAGATGCTTTAGGGATTGGAGATTAGAGATTGGAGATTGTCCAGTTGCCAATCTCCAATCTCCAATCTCTAATCTCTAATCTCCAATCCCCCCCGGTTGTGGGCTGGGTGTCGCTGCTGCGATTTGATCCAGACCAGGCGGCAGTGGTTCCACGCCAGCATGGGGCTGCTTCTCCAGGCGGTTGAGACGGTGGCGTTCCAGAGGGATCGTCGTCGCGTGATAGGCCATTGCGGCTGCCCGTCGCAGGTGGATCGGTCTGAGACTTGCCGGCTGCCGCACCACCCGCTTCAGCTCCGTCCAGTATTTCCGCGCTCGGAACTCCTTGTGGAGCACGGTGTGAAGCTGGCGATAGAACTCTGTGGAATAGGGCCCCTTGTACAGCATTGCCAGGTCGTTGGAGTCCACCCAGTTCTGTTTGACGCCTAGCTGATCTTTCACTCGCTCAAAGAACTTCGTACCCGGCAAGGGGTAGGAGACGGACATACCGACGTCGTCGGGCCGGCAGTCCCGCACCATCTGCAGCGTCTTCTCGACGTCCTGGCGGGTCTCGCCCGGATAGCCGAACTGCAGGAAGAAGCCGACCTGGATGCCGGCCTCGTGCAGCCGCCGCACGGCTTCGTATATCTGCTCCACGGTGGTTCCCTTCTCCATGGCGTCCAGGATCTTCTGCGAGCCGGACTCAGCCCCGACCCACACGATCTGACAGCCGGCCCGCTTTAAGGCATCGATGTCACCATCACGTAGCAACAGGTCCACGCGGTTGAGACTCTTGAACGGTACGCGCGCGTCCTGCTCTTCAATGAGATCAGCAAACCGCTGCAGCCAACCGGGCTTCAGCCCCATGATGTCATCGACGAACCAGATGTGGTCAGGGTGGTACGTCTCCTTGAGCCACTTCAGCTCAGCAACAACGTTCTCCGGACTGCGCACGTTGTAGCGTTGACCCCAGATGGGCTTGGCACACCAGTTGCAGTGATAGGGACACCCCCGCGTGGTGGTCATGTTCATCGAATAGTAGCCATGCCGCTGGTACCAGACCTCCTGATACCGGGGAATATCGACCAGGTCCCAGGCCGGGAAGGGGAGGCTGTCCAGGTCGGTGATGATGGAGCGGGGCGGCGTCAATTGGAGATTGGAGATTGGAGATTGAAGATTGGAGACCTGTCCTGAGCGTAGTTGAAGGGTTGGAGAGTGGGGGTTGTTTGGGAAGGCTAACCCTTTAATGGACTCCAATGGTACATTAGTTTGGCCGGCGAGGTGGTCTATGAGTTCGCCCAGGGTGTGCTCGCCCTCGCCGATGAGGACGTAGTCTGCGCCGTGAGCGAAGTATTCGGGAGCGTGATCAGTGGCGTCTGAGCCACAGATGATGACGGTACAGCCGCGTTCTTTGGCCATCTCGGACATGGTGAAGGCCGCCTGACGCATGCGCAACAGGCACATTTTGCTGAGATAGTTGAAATTGTCCTCGTAGATGATCGCGTAGCGTGGCTGATGCCGATCCAACGCCTCCGCCCACCGCTGTTCAGAGTCGGCCAGCATGGCATCGAACAGGGCCACGTCGTAGCCGCGTTTGCGCAGGTAGCTCGCCGCGTACATCGTGCCCAGGGGGGGATAGGGTTGCATCGCCGCCCACAGCTTGGGGTCGAAGCGCAGGTAGTACGACTGGCCGAACAGCACCTCAGCCACCGGTCCGCTCCATGGAAAGGCCGTACCGCGCCAGCCGTTTCTCGAAATGCTGCATGATGATCTGATCGTGGTGGTCGAAATGGCCTTTGCAACAGTCCGGTGTGAACAGGACGCTGCCGCCTTCGGTTTGAGCCTGCCGGCTGAATTTCTGAATCTTTCGGCGCATCTCCCATGATTCCAGGAACGCCCCCAGCCGGCCACTCAGGAGTCGCTCGACCGCCATCTTGGCAGCTCTCTCAAGCCGCCCCAGTCGCATGATCGGCGTGCCATTGGGCGTCCCCCTGGCATGGGGCAGATAACCCTCGACCCAGTCGTTGAGTCCCCGCAAGCGCCAGTAGGTGTCCGCCCCGTAGAGTGGAACCATCTGGGCCACTTCGCGGGCGTGGAAGAAACCACGGTCTTTGAGCGAGAGTTCGCGCTCGGACAGAAAGTAGTTGGGGCATAGTTCGTCGCCGGCCAGCGCTGCTGCACGCACAGTCAGAATCACCAACGCGCGGCACAGCCACAGCCGGCCCGTGGCTGTCACGATGAAAAGGTCAATATCGTCGGATTCCTCAACGTTTTCGACCGCCAGCGTCCCGGTGACAGCCACCATGCGCACGAACGGTGTTCGAGCGATCCAGCGCGTGTACCGCTGGGCCGTCGCCCACTTTGTGCGAGCGATCCCTTCGCGGCGTTCGCGTAGGGGGATCAACTGAGTTCGCCCCGGGAGAGTAAAGTATCCATTTGAACGGCAGAAGGCACCGTCAACTGCACCGTCGTCGAGCAGCCGCCGGACAGTCTCCGGCGGTGCCGGCACGGTGAGATAGCGAACGATCTCCTCTGACGATAAGGGATAGTCGAAGAGGTCGGCATAGACGAGCGTTTTCAGGACAGCTAGCCGGACTTGCGTGACGCCTGGCCGGCGGCCACGGTCGAGAGTCACGGGTCCTCCTTGTAATTGCATCTGGTGAAGGAAATTGTCCGACGGAAAGGCGTGGGAATTATCGCATCACCACAGTCTCACCTAAGTATACGCGATTGTAGTCTCATGGGATGTATTCTGGCTACCGAAGGGTATAAACTGCCGGGGCGGGGCGGGGCTGGCAAGATACCCTGACTTACCCGAAACTGGCTCGCAGGGAGTACTCTCTAGGGTGTAGCCCCGGTCAGCTTCGTGCGGGGTTAGGTTGCTTTCCCCAGGCTATCTTTGAACTACCACGAACAGAATATCGGAGTATGTTTCATACACTCTACCCTGCCAGGTGAATTGAATTCTTAGCTCTTCAATTCGATCAGGTTGCATATTGTCTAGATGAGAGTTTATGGCATCTGCCAGAAGTGGTTTATTGCGCTTCAGCTTCCAGCTTTCCTCCAGACTGTCCATGTTCACGAGAATCAAGAAGAATCGGTTGGCTGCGTCAAACCGCCGCACTCCTTGATTCTCATATAACCATATCTTCAGATCTGTGGGGTTCTCGATAGTATGTTGAACCAGACGGGCTCGCGTTTCACTAAAACTTGCTATGAAATCTTTTGCGCTTTGCGTTGGATGCTCTGAAACCCTGGTTAGAAGTTCCGGAAACAATATTCGTTTTGGCTCGCCGGGATTAAACCAAATACCTTCTTCCCTGCAAAAGGCTTTAAGCTCTGTGAATTCTGGTCGCAATCCTTCCTCTCGGCGCAACTCTTTCATGTATCCGTCGGGGAAGTAGGTTACTTTTAGGTCGAAAGGAAAGTCATGCACAAAAAAATCCACCTTCTTTACCAGACCAACCGCTGGCAAGACGGATGGGTGATCTCTGAAAATATCCTCGATGATAATCGAAGTCCAGTGGTTGTACCATGAGCATTGTACATACCCCTGCATACTTGCATGGATTTCGTTGTCAATGGCATTGTTGAGGTCATCCCAGCTTTGGATGCGTTTCACATAATTGTCTACTATAGTTCGCTCAAGGCTGTTTTGGTACAGACCACCCCAATCAAAGGCTCTCATCTGATACAGTTGCGAAATCAGATAATTTTCGTTCTCTCTGCGCTCTTGTCTTTCTTCTTCATATAGCTCATTGATGAAGTTATCAACAGTTTGCTCGTCTGGCCTATGGCTGTAGATGTGAGATAGCAATTGGCGGCTTTGAATTCCGTCACAGTTAATGCCTGTTCTTCGGCCCAGTTCCCTTAGTTGTGGAGCACGTGACACTGAGCGCAGTTTCAGCCAGTAAATACCATCGGGGTCATGAATGAGGTCTACAAACTGATTGTTGTCGTACAGCCGTTTCAAAACGTTGAATTCTGTTGGCATTGTATTCTCCTACAAAGCCTCAATCAACGAATTTAGACACCAGCGCCCTTGATAGAACTTGAAATTATCGTTTAGCACTTTGAGTGTCAGAGACACCTTGAAAGTTTCACCTGTCGGGATACTTGAAACCAATAAGTGATTTAGAATTTGAAAAGTTTCTACTCCGTTTTCATGCTGAGATAAGTACTTGCGAATTCTATCGTGTAACTCCGAATCATTATTCTTGAACGAGATACTACGCTTGCGTTTTGGTATTGCTTTTCGACATGTAATGACAAAGTCCGTTTTGAGAGCGTGCTTTCGCGTGTCTTGAACGACCGAATTTGCAGAATAAGCCAATGGTTGAATATCTTTTATTTCGAACCCAACATCGAGGCAGGCGTTTAATAGTGAGAGCCATGTCTTGTCGTCAAGACTATTAAAGATAATTGACGCAAACTTACCTGGCTTAAGAACACGCCATAGTTCGCTAAAGGCCAGCAACATTCGGCTTTGATAGTCTTCTATTCCTTTCGGCCTGTTTTTTGCTTCAGATATGACTATTTCGTTTTCCCAATCACTCTCAAACCCAAGCCAGGAATTCCACATTAAGCTTAACTCTAAATACGGAATGCGATTTCCGTGTGGTGGGTCAATAAGTGCATAGTCAATTGCGTTATCTGGAATGCGCAAATCGGTCGCCGTACCTTTTTCCAGGAAGTAGCCTTCTTTGGCTTGCGCAAGATCCTCAAACGTTGAAAATTGAATAGCCGATGATGGAATGACAGAATTGACCTCCTTTTTTCCCCGTACTATACGCTTGAATCTATTCTCGAAACATCTCCAGACATTGATCTCGAAATGCTCTGATGGTATCCAATATCCAATGACCCAACTCCCTACTTCGGTTTTGCCTTTATAGTGCTTTCCTGTGGTTTTCCCCCTTCTCCTAATCACAAAAACCATATTACTGGCTTGTGGCAGTGCTGCGCTAAAGCAGAACTTCAATGTGGATCTAACTTGTGGATCTTCGATTTGGTGTATCTTCTCTAACAGCAGTGAAAGTCCTGCCAAGGCACGTTGGGTAAACAAGTTGCTAACACCCATATCTGCTTTTGCATTAACACGAGCGTTTTCTATAAGTTGAGTAGATGGATACCAGTGGGGAGAGACTATTGGTTCAGAGGCAGCCCTAAAGTCTCCATCAGATGCATTGCGTATGTCCTTACGGGTTTTGCAATCTGGGCATTCATACCAAACTTCCTGAGGGTATCCATTTCCCCAGATTGTATGTGTGATTGTTGCATTGGCACTTCCACACTTCAGACACTTGGTTTGATAGAGACTATCTATGATCGGTTTCGCTTCTGTTTTCAGGAACTGGAAGCTCTGTTTCAATGCTTGAATATCAACATGCGATAATCCCATTTCAGTAATGAGAATGGCAACGGGGTTTATATCAATGCCTACTGCTCGCCTTTTAAGGCGCACACTTTCTATGACGGTAACACCTGAACCACAAAAAGAGTCTATGACTATATCGCTTGGTGAAGAGAAACGCCTTATGTAATTTGCAATCAGGTTATAAGGCTTTTTTGACCAGTATTTATGCATTGCATAGATGCCCTTATAGGTCTTGGGCAAGTTCTTGTCTTGTGGTTCCTCTAAATTAATATCTCTAAGAAACGACAGTTGTATTGGTGTAGCTGTCAACCTTTTTCTCCTTTTCGTTGCAATACAGTCTCAAACTCACTCCGACGGGGGACTGTCCCTCTCAATAACCCTTTCGCTATTATAGCCTTTTTCTGGTCGGGCTGTCAACGAGTCGTTATCAGGCGTTCTTTGGACCGGGGAGGCATGTACGCTCATTGCCGCGCCGGCCCCGCGAAATGCCGCCACCCTTGAGAGGACAACAGCAAGCGGTATAGTCGGGCTCGCCAACGCGCCGGCTGGCCACCGATCAGACCGACCCCACACGCTCAGCAATTCCCACCAACCTCGGCACTCGTAGGCCAGGCTTGAGAAGGACCAGGTTTGTATGCTAAACTCCGCGCGTCCGAGCATCGCCGCCAGCGTCTGGGGGTCAAAGTGATAGAGGTGTCGGGGCAGATCCAGGTGGAACCACTGCCGGCCGGCCACTCGCGCCTGCCAGCTCGCCACGTTCGGCACGGCAACGACCAGCCGGCCCGAGGGGTGCATCAGACGACGCACCTCCATCAGGGTGCCCAGCGGATCGAGTAGATGCTCCAAGACGTGCCACAGGATTACCAGATCGAAGGATTGGGGCGCAAAACCGCAGCCGGCCAGCTCTCCGGCGCGAACATCCAGCCCCAGGCTTCGCGCGCGGGCAGCGCTCTGCGGGGAACGCTCTGTTCCAACGACCTGCCAGCCCATGCGCCGCAGTGTTTCCAACATCCAGCCGTCGCCGCAGCCGATTTCCAGCGCCCGACCGGGCGGCAGGCCGGCGGCGCACCACCGGGCCCGGCGCTCGCGCAGCCAGCGTCTCAGGGTGCGGGCCGACCGGGAGGGGGCAGCCGGCTCGGGGTAGTAGCCTGCCAGTTCGTCCGTCGTTGGCCGAGGGCTGGTGTACCGCAGGCCACAGCGAGAGCACTGAACGATGTCGAAACTCTCGCCCGAGATGTGATCGACGCTCGTCAGCCAGTGGGTCGCAGACTGATGCCGGCAGAGATTGCAGGCAATGGATTCGACACCCATGAGACTGGGATTTCACACCTCATGTCAGTGTGTCCACAACCTGCTTGATCTGCCGGAGGGCGTCCTCGGGCGTTGGTTCTGCACAGGGGATGTGCTGTGTTGGGTCGTCGAAGGAGTGTCGGTGCCATCCTCCGAGGTTGTCAAGGCCAAAGATTCGCTGACCTCCGACGATCAAAGCAAAGTCCGTGCGTCCCGTCTCTTCGCGAAAGAAGATGTCGATGAACCGCTCGGCGTTTAGTTCGATGCGAATGTTTACGCGAGTTTGGCGGAGGATGGAAACGTCGATACGAGCATGGGGAAACAGGCGAGTCGCTGCCGCCTGCGTAGCTTGCACGAATTCTGCTGCGAGGAGGGGCATGGCGCTATCTCAGGCTAAACAGAAGGCGCAGCAGTCTGCTCTCCATCAGGATGCAACAATGCTCTGAGCAGGGCAAGCCATTTCCCCTTTTCCGCTTCAAGCCCTTCCCATTCCATGTAGTCGCGTTCCACTTCGTGGCTGTGGGGATCGGCGATGAGACCACTTTCCCAGGCAGCAGCGAACTGATCGAAGGTCATCTGGTATTTCAGCTCGTACTCGGCGATTTCCTCCTCGCATTGCCTGACCTGCGACGACAGGTATGCCGAGAGCAGAGCTAGTAATTTCTCATCTGTCGTCTCACCCTCGATGTGGCGCAGATATGACCAGGTGACCGGCGTGATTGAAATTGTGCTCATTTCTTCCCTTCCACTACTTTGCCGCCATCATTTTGATATTGCCATTGTATATTAACCTCTCCTTGTTGTCAATCAGCCAGCCAGGCCGCAAGGTGCATTACGAGCAGAACAGGGGATATGAGATTGTCGAAATAAACAGGGCCGAGGATCAAACGCCTCGGCCCTGAATACCCGCGGTAGTTGCTTTACATCGTCGCTTCAAGTTCCGTGAGAATGTCCTCGAAGATGTCGAGGCCGATGCCGGCAGTTTCCTTATCGATCACCAGGGGCGGCATGAACCGGATGGTGCTCGGTCCGCAGCCCAGCAGCAGAACGCCCTGTTCGAAGGCCCGCTGGATGACGGCGGCCCGCAGCTCTGAAGCCGGTTCCTTCGTCTCACGATCCTCCACCAACTCAACGCCAATCATCAGCCCTTTGCCCCGCACATCGCCAATGCTCGGGTGATCAGCCATCATCTCCGCCAGCCGATCCAGCATGAAAGCACCGACGCCGGCAGCGTTGTCGATAATGTGATCTTCCAGGAGATCGATGGTCGTCAAAGCTGCTGCGCAGGCCAGTGGATTCCCACCAAAGGTGTTGCCGTGGGAACCAGGCCCCCAGGTCATCAGGTCCTTGCGAGCGATCATCGCACCCAGGGGCAGGCCCGAGGCGATTCCCTTGGCCACGCACACGATGTCGGGCTCGACATCCCAGTGCTCTATCGCCCACCACTTGCCGGTGCGTCCCATACCACTCTGCACCTCATCCGCGACCAGCAGAATGCCGTGTCGGTCGCAGAAGTCCCGCAGCAACGGGAAAAAGTCCGGTGGCGGAACCACGTATCCACCCTCCCCCTGAATCGGTTCAACAAAGACGGCGGCGACCTCGTCGGCGGGCACGATGCGGGCAAACAGGTTGTTTTCGATGTAGTCGATCACCGCCTGGCTCTCACTGCGCCCGCCAGAGACCGTCGGGCGGTACGGGTTGGGGAAGGGCACATGGGTCACTCCGGGCACCAACGGCGCGAAACCACGGCGCTGCACCGACTTGCTGCCCGTGAGCGCCAGCGATCCCATGGTCCGGCCATGGAACCCGCCGATGAAGCTGAGGAAGCGCGGCCGGCCTGTCGTGTAGCGGGCCAGCTTCAGCGCCGCTTCAACTGACTCCGTTCCCGAGTTCGTCAGGAATACCTGCTTTTCGGAACCACCCGGTGCGATTTCCACCAGCCGCTCGGCCAGCTCGACTTCAGCCTGGTAGTAGAAGTCCGTGCCGGACATGTGAATGAAGCGCTCCGCCTGCTCCTGAATCGCCTGCACGACAGCCGGATGCGAGTGACCGGTGGCAACCACAGCGATGCCGGCGGTGAAGTCGATAAACCGATTGCCATCCACGTCCCACACGTGAGCGCCACGCCCGTGATCCATCACGAACGGGTAACTCCGCGTGTACGACGGCGACATCACCCGACCATCTCGCTCAACAATCGCCTGCGCCCGAGGTCCAGGCAACGGCGTGCCGATGTGCGGTCTCTTATCGAAAACAGTCTCCTGAACCAGTTCTGCAATAGCCATCAAAGTTACTCCTCATTGAGCTTTGTCAGTTGACGAAAACGTTCCAGTCATCAGTGATCAGTACTGTTTACTGATCACTGATGACTGATCATTGGTCCCTCATGCCAGGTGCAACCGCCGACCCACCCCGATGAGCCCATCCCAGATTGGGTCCAGGAATCCACCCCAGCGCACTACAGCGATTGCCGTGAGTGAGCCGAGGAGAGCGCCGGCCAAGATATCAGAAGGGTAGTGCACGCCACAGTAGACGCGGCTGAGCGCGAACAGCGCCGCCAGTCCATACATGACGAGGCCGGCCTGCCGATGGTGCAGGTAGACGGCCGTTGCCATGGCAAACCCGACCGTGGCCGGGTTGCTGGGAAAAGACGAGTCCCACGGCTTGTAAAAACAGCGGGTCACATCCAACGTGTCGAAGGGACGTGGCCGAAAGTAGAGCAGGTTCATCCCCTTCAGCACGACATTGGCCAGCAACACTGCAAACGTGGTTCGGCAGAACATGAGCTGATACCGCTCTCGCCTTGCCGGCTTGCCCGGCGCGAACCACAGAATCAGCAAAATCAAAGCCAGTGTTGTCGGCACAAAGTATTCGTTGACGACCAATCGAGCGGCGGCGTCCAGCAACTCGCTGCGTCCGACCAGATCATTCAGCAGGTAGAGCAGCCTGACATCAAGCGACATGTTCACCTTCAGCCATCACTTCGGCTGTCCAGCGTACCACGCGCTGGACGGCTTCATCGTCCGTGTGCACGATGGCGACTTCGGCGTTGCCGGCTGCGATGTCACCCACAGGTACCGGGTTCGCCCGAAAGACCAGCAGGGCCGGCCGATTCTCCAACCGGAGCAGGCGCTCTGATGCTGACAGAGCCTCTGCCAGCCGGCGTCGAAGGCTGCCCCAGCGCATGGCCTGCCAGAACGTCGAACGATGCAGAAGTTCGAAGCCCGTTGCCTCGGGGTCCAGCACTGGATCAATGGCCGTGACGCCGCGGACTGCCGAATCCGTGGCCGCGGCTCGCAGTGCCAGGTCGCCGCCGATGCCGGCTCCGATCAACACGACTCCCCGACCGTTGACCTCCGATCTCTTCTGAAGATACGAGGAGGCGGCCGGCAGCCGGGCCAGCACCTCCGGATACTCGACCGGACCATCCGCCGCCAGGTCAATGTTCACTACGACAGCGCTTTGATCCACCAGTTGATCACTCAGTCGAGCTACCGGAAAATCGCCATCGGGGAGATCAGAGACAACGATGACCGCCGGCCCGTAGCCAACACCCGCAGTCC
The DNA here is from genome assembly GCA_964532665.1 of uncultured Anaerolineales bacterium. GTDB lineage: Bacteria > Chloroflexota > Anaerolineae > Epilineales > JAANWY01 > CAZHMV01. The sequence goes on along the minus strand of CAZHMV010000039.1, from coordinate 24,535 downwards.
GTCGTATCGTACCCTGCCCCGGTTCAAATTCCACTCGCTCGCCGCTCTGTTCAGGCTGGATGACCGTCGGTCGGTGCAACACGCTCACAAGCCCGAGCGTCGTGGCAGTCGCTAGCAGGGTCGAAACGGCGAAGAGGGTGAACAACTCCGCGCCGGCGAGGCCGGGCTGGAAGATCAGAGCTTGAACCGTCCCGAAGAACCAGAGGTAAGCACCACCGAGAAGGACAACGCCGAGGGCGTACCCCCAACGCCATCGCTGCCGGCCCAGCAGCGAGAAGCCGGCCCAGTGGTATCGGGCCGCAATCAGTTGAAGGACCCCGAGTACTGCGACAAAGGTGAACAGCAAGTACCGTTGAAGCATCCCCGGGGGGAAGAAATGTAGCATCAGTCTTGCAGGTCTTCAACGTTGAACGTGGCGTCTGGGTGACTACTCGGGCGTTCCCCTAACTATAGCATAAAGCAAGCTCGCTCGCAAGGCGATCCTGTCTGTTTGACAGGAGACGGATTTTGTGTTATCATAGGCCAACTCAGCGTGAGGAATATGATGAACCACTGGAAGAATTGTCAACCGGCAGACATAGACCATTGCCACCAGGCGATGCGACATGCCCTGGCGGCTGATGGTGGTTACTTTTATTGCGAGTACGCCTATTTTTGGGCGTACTTTTTTGTTTCTCCCCACGCTGAGAGGAGGGCACAGGCTTAGCATCTAGCAGACGTACACACCCGAATCGCAAGCGTGGGAAACCGAAAGGTCCCACGCTTTTTTGTTTGCTGTCTGGAGGTGATTCAATGACCATGATGTGCCGGGGCGTTCGGGGGGCAACGGTCGTCGCGGAGAACACTCGCGAGGCTATTCTGGCCGGCACGCGTGAACTGCTACAGCGAATGATCGATGCCAACGGCATCGATCCCGACGACGTCGCCAGCGTCATCTTCACCACCACACCGGACCTCAACACAGAGTTCCCGGCGGTGGCTGCCCGGCAGATCGGTTGGCACGATCAGGCCCTGATGTGTGGGCACGAGATGGCCGTCCCCCATGCCCTGGACAGGTGCATTCGCATTCTAATCCACTGGAACACCAGGAAGGGGCCGAGAGAGATCAGACACGTGTACATCAACGGGGCCGAGAGCCTGAGACCAGATCGAGAGAAAGGGGAACTCAGAGGTATGTTGGGGAACGAACAGCAGCAAGTTCCTCTATAAATTCCCCTGAGTTCCATTCAGTTCCTGTTTTGCAGAGGAAGGAGGACCACAATGATCACCTACATTTCCATGCACCGAGGAACCACCCGTGAAACTCGAACCCAGGAGGACGATCCGTCACACTTTAGCGATGTTATCTCACAGTCCATCTCCTAACGGCAACGGACGAAACGGACACAGGCCAGGAACGAAAGGACAGCAAGCGATGATTATCGTCATGCGCCAGGGCGCGACCAGCAAGGAAATCGGGGACGTGATCAAACGGGTACAGGACCTGGACTATCAGGTACACCTGTCCAAAGGGATAGAACGCACCATCATCGGCATCATCGGTGACGAGCGCCCGCTGATAGTGCAGCCATTGGAACGATTGCCAGGGGTCGAGAAAGTTCTTCCGATTCTGAAGCCGTTCAAGCTTGCCAGTCGTGACTTCCACCCGGACGACAGTGTTGTTGCCATCAATGGTACAGCGATCGGCACCGATGAAGTGGTCGTGATGGCCGGCCCCTGCTCCATCGAAAGCTGGGACCAGATCCAGACCACGGCCCACGCGGTGAAGGAAGCCGGCGCGAAGGTGTTGCGTGGTGGTGCCTTCAAGCCCCGGACATCACCCTACAGCTTCCAGGGCCTGGGCGAAGAGGGCCTGAAGATGCTGCGGGCCGCCGGCGACGAAACTGGCCTGCTCGTCGTGACCGAGGTGATGGCACCAGAGCAGGTGGACCTGATCTGCCGCTACGCCGACATCCTGCAGATCGGAGCGCGCAACATGCAAAACTACAATCTGCTACGTGCGGTGGGGGACTCGGGCCATCCGGCTCTGCTTAAGCGCGGGTTCTCATCGACCATCGATGAGTTGTTGATGGCCGCTGAGTATATTCTATCCCGCGGCAACTATCAGGTGATGTTGTGCGAGCGCGGCATCCGCACCTTCGACAACAAGTACACGCGCAACACGCTGGACGTCGGCGCCGTGCCAGTGCTCAAACAACTGTCGCACCTGCCGGTGATTGTCGATCCAAGTCATTCCACGGGCAAGTGGGATCTGGTGGATGCGGCTGCGCGGGCGGGCGTGGCAGCCGGTGCCGATGGACTGCTCATCGAGGTTCACCCCGAGCCCGAAAAAGCCCTCTCCGATGGCCAGCAATCCCTTCGACCAGACAATTTCACCGAACTCATGGTACACGTCCGGCGGATTGCTGAGGCCGTGGACCGAACCGTAGCCGAGCCTGCTCGCTATGAAGTGAAAATGCATGTTGCATGAGGCCGAGGGCGATGCGAGTACCGGTAGCGGCGAAAGCAGATGACCGAACAAGAAGACAACTTTAGTCGCCTGAAAGACGCCAGCTTCACCATCATCGGCCTGGGGCTGATGGGGGGGTCTTTCGGCCTGGCCTTGAAGGAGCGCGGGGTTGGCCGGCGGGTGTGGGGTGTCAATCGCCGCTCGACCGTTATCCACCGCGCGGTGGAGTTGGGGGCCATCGACGGAGGTACCACCGATGTTGCCGAAGGTGTCGCAGAGGCGGACATCGTCGTCCTGGCCACGCCTGTGCGGGCCATCATCGAGCTTCTCCAACAGATCGGTCCAACTCTGAAAGCCGGCTGCCTGGTGATGGACCTGGGTAGCACCAAGAGCGACATCGTCCGGGCCATGGCTTCCCTGCCGGCCGGCATCGAGCCTGTAGGCGGGCATCCCATGTGCGGCAAGGAGGTGGCCGGCATCTGGGCCGCCGAGGCATCGCTGTACGAAGGTGCCATCTTCCCCCTGACACCGCTGGAGCGCACCAGCCCGGCGGCGCTGGCGCTGGCCGAAGCGCTCGTCGAGCGCATCGGCGCGACGCCCGTCATTATTGACGCTCACCGGCATGATCGCCTGGTGGCTGCCATCAGCCATCTGCCGTATCTCACCGCTGTGATGCTGGTGTCCGCCGCTGCCGAGGTGGCCGCCGAGGACGCGCTGGCCTGGCCGCTGGCGGCATCGGGCTTCCAGGATACCAGCCGGCTGGCCGCCAGCGACGTCACGATGATGCACGACATCCTGGTCACGAACCGGGAGCACGTCGGTGAGATGCTGCACCGCTACCGCCGGCACCTGGACCGGCTGATCGAGCTGGTTGAGAACGGACACGAGGACGGGTTGCGAGAGACGCTGGAGCAAGCGTGGCAGGATCGCCATTCTGTTGCCAGTGATCAGTGATCAGTATTCTGGTTACTGATCACTGATCACTGGTTACTGGTTACTGGCCGGGAGTGTAGTTCACAATGAAGCTAGTTGTTCGGCCATCAGACGGGTTGCAGGGAATGGTCCAGGTGCCAGGGGACAAGTCGATCTCGCATCGGGCGCTGATGCTGGGGGCAATTGCCGAGGGGGTGACGCGGGTCACGAATTGGTTGCCAGCCGGCGACTGCCAGGCCACGCTGCGCTGTATGCGCGCGTTGGGCGTGCCCATCGAGCAGCATGATGCGACAACGTTGACCGTGCACGGTGTTGGCTGTGACGGGCTGCAGCCGCCTCGACAGACGCTGGACTGCCAGGGATCGGGGACGACGATGCGCTTGCTGGCCGGCATTCTGGCCGGCCAATCCTTCGACACGGCTCAGGCGACGTCCCGAGTTCATCGAGGGGACAGGCCCTTCCCCAGCACACTGGACGGCCACGACGGGCTACGTCGCCGGCCCATGCGCCGCATCATCGAGCCGCTACGCCAGATGGGTGCCGACGTCCAGGGGCGGGATGGGCGCTTCCCACCGCTCCAGATTCGGGGTGGGAACCTTCATGGCATCGACTACCGCCTGCCTGTTGCCAGCGCCCAGGTGAAATCGTGCATCCTGCTAGCCGGCCTCTTCGCCAGTGGCCCGACGACGATCCACGAGCCGGGGCCGGCCCGCGACCACACGGAGCGTATGCTTCGTGCCATGGGTGCTGAGGTGCAAGTTCATGGACCAACCATCACACTCGTACCTCAGCCGGCGCCGCTGAGGCCGCTCACGTTGCAAGTTCCGGGGGATTTCTCCTCAGCGGCGTTTCTGCTGGTGGCCGGTGCCATTGTGCCGGGGTCCCGAATTGTAATCGAGGACGTGGGTGGCAATCCGACCCGCACGGGGCTGCTGGATGTCCTGTGGGCTATGAGCGCCCGGATCGACGTCGAGGATCAGGGTGAAAGCGGGGGAGAACCGCTCATCGACCTGGCTGTCCGCTACAGTGACTTGCAGGGCACCCAGGTGGTCGGCCCTCTGGTCGTGCGCATGATCGACGAGTTTCCCATCCTGGCGGTCGCAGCGACGCAGGCCGACGGCAAGACAGTGGTGCGCGACGCCGGGGAGTTGCGAGTCAAAGAGACGGACCGCATCGCGGCCGTGGCCAAGGAGCTGAGGAAAATGGGCGCCGAAATCGAAGAAAAGCCCGACGGGTTTGTGATGCGCGGGCCGGCCACTCTGCAAGGTGCTGTTGTGGATAGCCACGGCGATCATCGGCTGGCCATGGCGCTGGCGGTGGCCGGCCTGGTTGCGGAGGGGGAAACGGTCGTCGAGGGTGCGGAGGTCATCGGCGATTCATATCCCGGATTCGCGGAGATGTTGCGGGGGTTGGGGGCATCGATTCGTTCTGAGTAACTCCCTGAGTTCCCCCGAGTTCCTCTGAGTTCCTCTGAGTCCCCGCCAGGACTCAGGGGAACTCGGAGGGACTCAGGGGAACTCCTCCCTACTGTGCCGGTCCTGCATGAGGAGATAAGAGATGGATGCGCCAAATGCTTTGGATGTTCTGGCTGAACGTGGCTTCGTGTACCAGGTATCGGACGGGGCCGGCCTTCGCGCTGCGTTGGAGCAGCCGATCACGCTGTACTGCGGCTATGATCCCTCCGCCGGCAGCCTCACAGTGGGCCACCTGCTGACCATTATGGCGATGCGCCACCTGCAGCGACACGGCCATCGGACCATCGCTGTGGTGGGCGGCGGCACCGGCATGATCGGGGACCCCACTGACAAGTCCGAAGCCCGGCCCATTCTCTCCGAGGAGCAGATCGAGAAAAACGTCGCAGGCATGACACAGCAGCTTGCGCGCTACCTGGTGGATGACGGCGATGGTGACGCAGTGGTGCTGAACAACGCCGACTGGCTGCACGAGCTTAGGCATATCGACTTCCTGCGAGACATCGGCCGGCACTTCAGCGTGAACGAGATGCTGGCAACCGACACGTACCGCACGCGCCTGGAGTCCACCGGCCTCAGCTACCTGGAACTGAGCTACCGGCCGCTGCAGGGGTACGACTTTCTGTACCTGTACCGCACCTACGGCTGCGTGCTGCAATTCGGCGGTAGCGATCAGTGGAGCAACATCCTGGCGGGCGTGGACCTGATTCGGCGGGCGGAACGACAACAGGCATTCGGCATGGTCGCCCCGCTGCTCACCACGGCATCGGGTGCCAAGATGGGCAAGACGGAGGCCGGCGCTGTCTGGCTCGATCCCGACCTGACCTCACCGTACGAGTTCTACCAGTTCTGGATCAACACCGACGATGCCGACATGGGACGGATGCTGGCGCTGTTCACGTTCCTGCCCATGGACGAGGTTCGCGAGCTGTGCCGGCTGGAGGGCGCCGAGATCCGCGAGGCCAAGGAGGTCCTGGCCTTCGAGGCGACCAGGATCGTCCACGGCGAAGCTGCCGCCCGAGAGGCCTGGGCGGCAGCCCGTGCGCTGTTTGGTGTTGTCCCCGATGCGGATGAATTGACCCTGGACGCGGTCCCCAGCACCCCCGTCGATTCAGGGCGGTTGCGGGCGGGGGTGCCGGCGGTCGTCCTCCTGGCGGAGGTGGGGCTGTGCCGCTCTCGCAGTGAGGCACGCCGGCTCATCGAGCAAGGTGGCGCATACGTCAACGACCGACGAATCGAGGCCATCGATGCCGTCATCACCCTGGACGACGTCGTTGATGGGCGCATTTTGCTGCGGGCCGGCAAGAAGCGTTACTATCGAGTCAACGTGATGCGCGATACGTGATCCGTGTTGCGCGATTTGCAGAGGCAGGCGTATGCGTACGCGAGAGGTGATCCATGCGACGTCTCTTTCTCTACAGCAACATAGCAAACAACTTCGAGTCCAACTCAAGCTCGTTTGTTCGAGCTGCCGGCGGCCGGTCAGCGAAGGTCGCCTTGCTCCTCATGGGAGGATCTGACTGGAAGAAGTACGTTGCGCGATACCGGGATCCCTGGATGCGACTGGGGGCCGGCGAAGTCGTACCGATTGTTCCCGTTGGGGATACTACAGAGTTGGACACAGGCGCACTCGCTTGCCTGCGTGAATGCTCCGGCATTTTCATGGGCGGCGGCGATACGCGCAAGTATCATGCGATCTACGTGCTCAGTGAGGCCGGCGCGATCATCAGGGAACGGTACCGATCCGGGATTCCGTTCGGGGGGATGTCGGCAGGGGCGCTACTCGCGCCTGAAGCGTGCACGATCTGGGGGAGCAAAGTCAGTACGCCCACCAACGAGTATCTTGTCAGGACCGAGTTCTACCTCGATCCACACGAGGACGGCGATGTGGAGTTGAGGGTGGGCAAAGGCCTGGGTCTTCTGCACGATTGCATTATCGAGGTCCACTTCACCGAACTCGGAGGGTTCCCGCGCATGATCCAGGCCATGGAAATGACAGCATCCCCCCATGGCCTCGGCATGGATGACCCGATCTGCCTGGAAATTCGAGACGAGACGCGAGTCAAGGTTCACGGCAGCGGGAGGGCCTACGCTGCGAAGAGGCTGAGCCGTCGCAGGTTTGAGGTACAAGTTTTGGAACCCGGGGACGAGTTTGAGACGGGACCGGCCTAGACTGGCCGGCCGTAGGGGCGAGGCAGGTCGGGTTGCAGGTCCCTCAATAAATGGACTTGCCCTCCGGCCTGCCTCACCCCTACAAGCTTGCTTGACTATGTGCATGGCATGATACTATACTCACTACGGTTTGAACTACGTCACAAAAGGGGTACTACATGTTGAAAACAACAGAGGTTTTGATATGCCCGCCAAAGACATTTATCACGACAGCGTCAAGAACGCACTGATCAAGGAGGGGTGGACCATCACCCACGATCCTTACATCCTCACCTTTGGGCAGAAAAACGTCTTCGTTGACCTCGGTGCAGAACGTGTTCTAGCTGCCGAGAAAGACGGTGACAAGATCGCCGTCGAAATCAAGAGCTTTCAGGGTGCATCCGACATCCATGATCTGGAAATGGCGATCGGGCAGTACGTTTTCTACCGCTCCCTGCTCAGGCGTTTTGAGTCCGAGCGCCAACTGTTTCTGGCTGTGCCGGAGAGTGTATTCGCCAGTACGCTGGATGAGCCCATTGCGCGACCGGTGATTGAAGACTTGACCGTTGCCTTGATGGTCTTTGACCCGCAACAGGAGGTGATTGTCAAATGGATAACTTGAGTCGTTACCGAAACATCATTCGGGGCCTTATTCAGGAGTATGCAAAATACCAACCGGCGCGAGGAGACGTGCAGATAGAGGTGATCCTTGATGAAGCCAATGATCACTACGAACTGATGTACGCCGGCTGGAATGGCCCGTATCGCATTCATGGCAGTGTGCTTCACATTGACATTCGGGATGGCAAGATCTGGATACAACACGATGGAACGGAAGACGGCATCGCGGAAGAACTGGTAAAAGCAGGCGTTCCACGAGACCGAATCGTGTTGGCATTCAAGCCGCCAGAAATCCGGCCGCATACAGAGTTTGCAGTGGCTTGAGTTGAAACAAACAAACCATGTCGGCATCATCGGCTGGCCGGTGGCCCACAGCCTGTCGCCAGCCATGCACAACGCCGCGTTCCACGCCCTGGGAATGGACTGGCGCTACGAGTTGCTCCCCACGCCGCCTGACGCCGTCGAGCGGCGGGTCGCCGAACTGCGGGCTCCGGAGTTTGCCGGCGCGAACGTGACCATCCCGCACAAGCAGGCCGTGATCCCCTACCTTGACCAGGTTGTGGACGCCGCGTCTGTGGTCGGTGCTGTGAATACCATCGTTGCCACCGAAGAGAAGTTGGTCGGCCACAACACAGACGTCGCCGGCATCCGGTGGGCGATGGAGCAGAGTCGCGTGCAGCCGGCTGACTGGCACGCCGTAGTGCTGGGGGCCGGCGGGGCCGCACGAGCCGCCCTCTACGCGCTGTACACCCTCGGCGTGGCGTCGATCAGCGTGTTCAACCGCACGCCCGAACGCGCCGAAAGCCTGATCGAGAGCCTGGGACCTCGTCTGGCCGATACGTCTCTGGAGGCAGCGCCCCTTGCGGACGTTGGCCGGCTGGAGGCGGCGCTGGGGCAGGCCGGCCTGCTGATCAACGCCACGTCGGTCGGCATGTATCCCGCTGTCGATGCGTCGCCGCTGCCTGCCGGCGTAGACCTGCCGGCGCACCTGGTCGTGTTCGACATGGTGTACAACCCACAGGAAACCCGGCTCCTGCAGCAGGCGAAGCGTGCCGGCACGCGAATCGTCGGTGGTCTGGACATGTTGATCGGCCAGGGCGTGAAGGCGTTCAAGCTGTGGACCGGCCGGACACCACCTGTTGATGTGATGCGACGCGCCGCTCTTGCATCGCTGGAGAGTTGAATCATGAATCGATTGCGTTTCCTGACCGCCGGCGAATCCCACGGGCCGTACCTCACAGCGATTCTGGAAGGGATGCCGGCCGGCCTCCCGCTGTCCGAAGAAGATGTGAACCCCGATCTGGCCCGCCGGCAGATGGGTTTCGGCAGCGGGGGGCGCATGAAAATCGAGAGCGATCGCGTGGAATTCTCTGGCGGCGTGATGAACGGTCTCACCACCGGCGGCCCCATCGCCATGCGCATCCACAACAAGGACTGGGCCAACTGGGCCGAGAAAGACATCCCGCCCATGGCCATCCCGCGCCCTGGCCACGCCGATCTGACCGGCGCCATCAAGTACGGCTATCGCGAGTTGCGGCTGTCCCTGGAGCGGGCCAGTGCACGCGAGACAGCCTGCCGGGTGGCCGTCGGCGCGGCGTGCAAGCGACTCCTGGCGGAGTTCGGGATTCGGGTTGGGGGCTACGTCACCGAAATCGGGGATGTCGAGGCGATGATCCCGCCGGAAATGAGCTACCAGGAGCGCTGGGCAGCCGCCGAGACCTCCGAGGTCCGCTGCCCGGTTCCTGAGGACAGTGAGGCCATGATCGCCCGCATTCGCGAGGTGGCCCAGCAGAAGGACACGCTGGGTGGCGTCTTCGAGGTGGTGGCAACGGGGGTGCCGCCTGGCCTGGGCAGCCACGTGCACTGGGATCGCCGGCTGACGGGCCGGCTGGCCCAGGCCATCCTTAGCATTCAGGCGATGAAGGGGGTGGAGATTGGGCCGGCTTTTGAGAACGCCCGCCGGCGGGGTACCAAAGTCCACGACGAGATCTTTCTGGAGGAGACAGAGGGGCCAGGGGAGCCAAAGGGGAATCTGGTGCGGCGGACGAATCGGGCAGGTGGCTTGGAGGGGGGGATTACCACAGGGCAGCCCATCGTCGTTCGTGCGGCAATGAAGCCGATTTCGACGACGTTGAACCCTCTTCGGTCTGTCGAGCTGGCCACGGGCGAGCCGGCCACGACTGCCTACGAGCGCTCCGACTACTGCGCGGTCCCGCGAGCCGTCGTCGTGGGCGAGGCAATGGTGGCCTTCGTGCTGGCGGATGCACTGCTGGAGAAGCTGGGCGGCGACAGCCTGCTGGAGATGCGCCCCCGTTTCGAGGCCCTGCGGCGCAGCCGGCTGGAGGACTTGCCCATGGACAATGTACCCTGGCGGTTTGGGTATAAATCCAGCGACGAATGAATTTGCCGCCTGATACTGCGAAGTGCGTTGAAACGCACTGATTCCGTGCTCAACTAACCCGTTTGCGAACTTTGAGAAAACAACCAGGTAATGCGTGGTGCTTTCCAGCCGGCGCCCGCATGGGCATGAAGTGCCCGTGCTACGCAGCAACGCCCGATGAATCGGGCTGAGGCACCTTTTCGGGCGGAAAAGCCCCATTGCGGTGCATCGAGCTTGTCGAGATGACGAGGCACAGCTTCGTAGCCCGCCGACGCCTGTCCTGAGCCTGCCGAAGGATCATCGGCGGGCGGGTCTGGCAGACACAGTACCCTGATTATTTTTTTATGCGACCAGGACCAAACCTGGAGGGAATCGCTGACAGGTGGATGTGTATCACTTTGCCAGAGTAGAACATCTCGTAGATATTCTAGCCAGGGGACTTCAACCTACCTCCCGTTACCGTCAACTTGCCAGTCGGCTTCGTCGAAACGCTGTTTATGCCTGGCTTGCCCCAAGTCACGATCGCATGGGCTACAGGGGAAACACGGAGTATGTCTGCTTGCGGTTGAGCGTAGCTCCAGAACGATGCTTTGTCGCTAATATGGACCTGATCTCGGCAGCGTATGTCAACTGGATCGGTGCGGGGGGACAACCCAGAGATCGCGACATGTCGGAAAGGTTGGTGCAAGCCTACGATGAGACGGCTGTATCGATTGCCCAATATCGAAGTGGGTTATTCCGTGTCCCTGAGGTGGTTGTGCTCGGGACCGTAGAGCCTGGGCTCATCACCTTGTGTGCACCCAGCGAGCAGAAAAGATTTAGAGACAACGAGAAGTGCTACCAGGAGCGTTGGGAGCGCAAATTGCGCGCATTAGCTGGTCCCTCCGACCAGCTATCTCTTTCAGATCTCATTGAAATGCTGAGCCGATGCCGACTTATTCGTCGCGTAGCCATCCACGACGATTCCATTGGTTGGGTCGCTACCTACGCCCTTGGGAATGATGGTGAGTTCTTCACGATTCAGCTCAATCAAGCCCCACGGTGATCCTTGGCAGATGAGTTGGTGGGATCCAAGGGCTCAAGGTGAGCATCAGTTAGCACTGAGCAAGCGAGTAGCACACAAGGATTTGTATCATAGGTGAGTGCGGTTTACAAATACAGGTGGAGGACACAATGAAAACAGCCAGTAGGGCGGGTTTGTTACCCGCCGTCTTGAGGAACGGTTCGCAAACCCGCCCTACTCAGGCCGCCAGAGCCAGGGCTGCCGGACAATCGATGTATGCAAGGGTTATGATCCGGTCCCCGGCAGGGTAGTATGATGTGACCTTGAGGAGATCGCTGACAGGCGGGGTCGTGATCATCTCACGAGTGCGTGCAGGTCACCTGGCAAGTTCTCCAGGTTGTTTAGAGGAATACTCAGGGGCCCCACCGCCGTCGGGCGCGCCAGAATTCTGTACCCAACAATGATGAGCCCGCTGGCCCGGCCCTCCTGCTGGTTGAGGCGCAGCACAATTGAGTCGTGGAGATGAACGGCAGTTGTCGCCTGTACCGAATCGAAGAAGACTTCCAGAATGTCTCCTTCGGGATCGTACTCGATGCGGGCCACCTGGTTGTCTGAGGTTGTGATCTCGGTTGATCGAATGTTCAACATAAGTAACCCCCATGAACAAAATTGTATCACACCGGGACTGACTTGACAAACTGAATGGACAGACATGTATGGAAGCGATTGCCGTAAAGACTTCGGCAGACAGGTACGACATCGCACTCGGCGAGGGGATTTTGGACAATCTTGGCCGGCTGATGGCCGAGCGAGGACTTGCCGGCCGGTCGGCCATCATCAGCGACGAGACGGTGGCCGGCCTCTACGCCAGGCGGGTGGCCCAGAGCCTGCGCGATGCCGGCTTCGCCCCCACCCTGGTCACCTTCCCCGCCGGCGAGGAACACAAGAACCTGGACACCGTGCGTCACCTGTACGACGCTCTGGTCGAGGCCCGGCTGGAGCGAGGGAATCCGGTGGTGGCGTTGGGCGGTGGCGTGGTGGGGGACACCGCCGGCTTCGTCGCAGCGACGTTCTTGCGCGGTGTGCCGCTGGTCCAGGTCCCGACCACGCTGCTGGCCATGGTGGACTCCAGCGTGGGGGGCAAGGTGGGCGTCGATCTGCCGCAGGGGAAGAACCTGGTGGGGGCATTCAAGCAGCCGGCCCTGATCGTGGCCGATGTGGACACGCTGGCCACCCTACCAGAGCAAGAAATCCGCGCCGGCCTGGCCGAAGTCATCAAGGCCGGCATCATCGGCGATCCGAGTTTGTTTGAGCACCTGGAGCACAACGAGCGCGAGCCGCTGCCATGGGTCATTCGCCGGGCCATTGAGGTGAAGCGGGACGTGGTGCAGGAGGACCCGTTCGAGAGGAGCCGGCGGGCGGTCCTCAACCTGGGACACACCTTCGGGCACGCCATCGAGGTTCTGAATGACTACCAGATGCCGCATGGGTTCGCGGTCAGCATCGGCATGGTCATCGCCGCGCGGGTGGCCGTCGCCCTCGGACTCGCTGACCCGGAACTCGAAACCCGCATCGCCGGCACCCTGAGGTGGCACGGGCTGCCGGTCCGACATGGCGAGGCATCGCCGGAAAGCATCTGGGACATCATGGGAACGGACAAGAAACGGAAGGCCGGCACGCGCCGCTACGTGCTGCCTCGGTCCATCGGGGATGTGATCGTCACGTCGGCTGTGCCGCAAGGCATCATCATGACTGCATTGAGGGAGACCTGTGAGCTACAAAGTGCTGATCCTGCACGGACCGAACCTTAACCTGCTGGGGACTCGTGAGCCTGAGGTCTACGGTTCTGTGACGTTGGACGAAATCAACCGCCGGCTACAGGACAGGGCTGCCGAACGCGGCATCGAAGTCCGATGTGTCCAATCCAACAGCGAAGGCGCGTTGATCGACGCCATCCACGATGCCCGGGACTGGGCCGATGGGATTGTGTTTAACCCTGGTGCGTACACCCATACCAGCTACGCCTTGCGGGATGCCATCGCTGCTGTGGGGCTGCCGACGGTGGAGGTGCATCTGTCCAACGTGGACGCCCGCGAGGAGTTCCGGCGTCGGTCGGTCATCGCGCCGGTGTGCGTGGGGAAGGTGGCCGGCTTCGGGTGGTACAGCTATGTCCTTGGACTCGATGGCCTGATCCAGGTACTGTGATCAGTTCATGAAACCGGTGAGCGCCGACCACATCCGCCGGACTGACAGCGACTCTCCACTCAGCAAGGTTTGCACCCGAAACAGACGAGCCATCAGCAAGACCATGCCCACACCGGTGAGTGCCAGCAGGAGCAGGCTGATGCCGAGCTGCCAGGCCGGCACGCTGGTGCTGGTCATGCGCATCAGCATCGCCACCGGCGCCGAGAAGGGGATCAGGCTGAGGGCCACCGCCAGGGAGCCGTTGGGCGAGGTCGAGATGGCCATCCACAGGTAGATCGGCACCAGCATCGGCAGGCTGACGACGAACACCCAGGCGCGGCTGCTCTCGATGTCGGGCGCCAGTGCACCGATGCCGGCCATGAGCGCCGCGTACAGCACAAAGCCCCCCAACGCATACGGGACCACCAGCAACAGTTCGTCGATGGACAGGCTGATGCCGGACAGGAGCTGGGATGCGTCGCGGCCGGAGATGACCAGCCCGAGCAGGGAGATGGCTATCCAGCACGCGTACTGGACCAATGTCAGCGCACCGAGGCCTAACAGCTTGCCCGTGAGCAACTGGCGCGGTCGCAACGAAACCAGCAACATCTCCATCACCCGGCTGCTTTTCTCCTGGGCCAGGCTTTGAAGCAGATAGCTTCCACTGGTAAACAAAGGGATCATCACGGCCATGGCCACCAGAAATGGCAGCCACACGCTGCCCTGCCCGCCGGCGCCGGCCTCGCCTTCGGAGCTGAGGGTCACGAATTCGGGGCCCGTCGTGCCAAACGGCCAGCGCAGTCGGGCAATCTGCTCTGGACTGGCGTCGGGAAACAGATTGCTGATCAGAATCCAGTTGAACCACCGAACGTCGGGCGGTGCTGTTGGCAGGTGAGGGCTGACGCGCCGCACCTCGCCTGTCTCCCGATAGTCGGACGGGACCACGAAGTATGCGCCGATGTCGCCGCGCTCCAGGGCGTTTTCGGCTGCTTCCACGTCGGAGAAGCTGTGGAACAGGTCGGGCGAGATCAGTTCCGGTATCGTGCGGATGAGGCCGGCCTGGTCCACGTAGCCAATTGCACGATCTGGCAGATTGGCCTCGACCAGCTCCTCCAGCGGCTGCTTCGGAGTGGTGTCAAAGGCGCCGGCCAGCCCCCATACGACCAGCAGCATTGCCGGTACGCCGGCGGATGTCAGCAGGAAACCACGCGTTCGCACGCGCTGTCGGAATTCGCGTATGGCGACGAGAAGGGTGTTGTTCATGGTAGGTACTTTCGATTACGCGGTTGTCTTACGTCTTGCGTCTTGCGTCTTACGTCTTGCGTCTTATGTCTTGCGTCTTGGGTGTTTCAGGCATACGGAATGTTGCATAGGAGCGGATCTGTGGGGTCAAATTCTACAGTGTATTCGGCGCGTTCTTCACGTATGTTGCGTTTCCGCGCAGCCGGCACGATACGCAACAGTTGCTGAATAATGCGAGTCAAAAGGCTGATGCGATGTTCGGTCACCCGTGGACCCAGCTCATGACGGCTCTTGAAATACCAATCTCGGGCTTCTCTGGATGAACCGAGTCCATATTCATAAAAGCGTGCCTGATCCTTCCCCGATGAACGGCTGTAGCCTTCGGCTATGTGAGCGCTTATACCACCCCCGGAGCGAAAGAGTTGGTCAGCAACAGATCGCATGTGGGGTTTTCTTGCCAGTTTGCTGGTGTCATGCCATACCAGGTCAGCCAAAAACAACGCCAATCGATAGACACCCATCCGCCACAAGGTATCTTCCTTAATCACCGAAGGAACCTGCCCCTCCCATTCCTCATAACTCGCAAACATGAACTCCTCCCCCTACCTATACCTCAAGACGCAAGACGTAAGACGCAAGACGTAAGACGCAACCTATCTCACGCCTCGCGCAACGCCCGCATCACTTGCTTCGGTCGCAGCACCTGCCCATACATCAGCATCGCCGCCCGGAAAATCCGCGCCACCAGCCAGACGCTGCCGGCCAGACTTGCGATGATCAACGCCAGGCTGGCCACAAGTTGCCACGTCGGGACGTCGGTGAGTGACATGCGGAAGAGGGCAACCATCGGGCTGCTCAGCGGGAACAGGGTTAGCGCCACGGCCAGGGGACCATCGGGTTTGTCTACCAACATGCCCAGCAACCACAGCGGAACCAGGCCCAGAAAACCCAGGATGCCGGCCAGTTGCTGCGCCTGCTGGCTATCGCCGGCGATGATGCCCAGACCCGAGGCTAACACAGCGTACAAGTAGTACCCTGACACGCCCAACAGCAGTCCCCACGCCAGTGCTTCCCACGGGATACTCAGGCCTTGAAGGTCGGCCGATCTGGACAATGCCAGACCGGCCGCGATACCGCCGCCTATGGCCCAGACCGCAACCTGCGTCAGGCTCAACAGGCTCATGCCCAGGACCTTGCCGGCCACCAGTTCGCGGGGGGCCAGCGAAGTGATGATCATTTCCATCGCCCGCTGGTCCTTTTCGCGCACCATCACCGCTCCCATCTGGCCGGCCCCCGTGAATATCGCAAAAGCGAACAGCATCGCAAGGATGGCAGGAAAGGCGATCCGCACGATGAGGGCCGGCCCTTCGGCGACTGCCACGCCACTGTCGCGGGCGATGTATGTCACCTGCGTTGGATTCGCCAGGCGGTCCAGCAGCCAGGGAGGTTCGTCGGGCAGCATAGCCTGGCGCATGAAGGCGGCCAGGGCATCTTCCAGTTTCTCGCCCGGCCCTTCTGTGCCGTAAAACGTGGCCGGCTGACCCTGGAAGTAGCCGTCCGGGATCACCAGGTAGCCGGCGATGTCACCACGCTGGAACGCAGCCTGCGCAGCGTCAGCATTGGCGAAGGCAGTCAAGCTGAGGGAGGCATCCCCAACGGACACCCAGCTGACCCGAGCCAGCCGGCCTGTCTGGTCCACGTAGCCGACGTTGGGCAGATTGCCGCCCCGGTCGCGGAGGGCTGGCACCAGGCCGGCGATGACCATGATCACGGGCAGGCCGAAGGTCAGCACCAAGAACATGCCAGAGCGGACGCGCCGGCGGTAAGTCGTCGCCGCGATGAGCCAGACCTTTCTCACCCGATTGCCTCCTCATCGGCCAGTTCACGCCCGACGACCCGCACAAAGATTTCGTCCAGCGACACTTCGACGCGCTCAAACCGCTCCACGGTGACTTCGGGCATGTTCACCAGGGTCCTCAGCAGTTGCTCCGGCGGGACGCCGTCCTGCAACAGCATGCGATAGCCGCCGTTCCGCGCCACCAGCCGCTCCACACCCGGAACCTGATTCAGTTCGCCTTGCAGATCGACCTCGACGGCGTTGGTGGCGAACTGCCGGCGGATTTCGCCCAACGGCCCGTAGAGCACCTGATGTCCGCGATCGATGAGCAGAATGCGCTCACACATCTCCTCGACCTGGTGCATCTGGTGGGTGCTCATGATGATGGCCGCGCCCCGATCGCGCATAAGGTACAGCAGGTGCTTGATAATGCGGGTGTTTACCGGATCCAGGCCGCTGAACGGCTCATCGATGATGATCAGATCGGGTTCATGCATGGTGGCGGCTACGAACTGGGCTTTCTGGTTCATGCCCCGGCTCAACGCTTCGATCTTGAGATTACGTGCATCCCACAATTCGACTTCGCGCAGGTAGGCTTCGGCGCGCGCATGGGCCATCTGCCGGCTGAGGCCCTTGAGCTGGCCCAGGAAGAGGAGCGTTTCCAGCAGCGTCATGTCCTCGTACAGGCCCCGTTCCTCGGGCAGGTAGCCGATGCGCGATTTGGTCGCTTCGGTCATGGGGCCGCCCAGCACGCTGATGTGGCCGGCATCGGGCTTGATGATGTCGAGGATCATGCGAATGGTGGTGGTCTTGCCGGCGCCGTTGGGCCCCAGCAGCCCGAAGATTTCGCCGTGTCTGATGTCGAATGATAGATTGTCTACGGCGCGTACAGTGGCGAATGTCTTGGAAACGCCATGAACCTCGAGGGCGTATGTTGGATTGGTCATCTGTGGTCTCTTTCGGTTTTCGGAGAGATGTGTCTGGATATTCCCAATGATTCTGTACGCATGAAGGCCGGCAGTGTTGCGTCGGGGTGCTGGGAAGATCATATCGTTATGGTGTTCGCGTGTCAACCGACACCGATTCTGGCCCAGCATTTCGATCTGCCGGCCGGCCCAAGAGCACAAGAAACCGGGGTTCTGACCGAACCCCGGCTTCTTCTCGGTGAGGACGTGGCTGAGGCAGCCGGCCTGGCCGGCTTGACCTAGCTCTCCAACTTCTTCACAACGCGCTGGAGTCTCTCCGTCGCCTCATCGGCGATAGGCTGCAGGGCCGGGTTCTCGACGACACCCAGCATCGTCAGGGGATCTACAATAGACACGACACTGCCGCCATCCTCTTCGTAGACGATCACGTTGCATGGCAGAAGCAGGCCCAACTCCAATTCTTGCTGCAAGGCCTGATGTGCCAGGTTGGGATTGCACGCACCCAGGATCACGTACTTGCGGAAATCGGCGTCCAGCTTTTTTCTCAAGGTAGCCTTGACGTCGATCTCGGTCAGAACGCCGAATCCTTCTTCCTTCAACGTAGCAATCACGCGTTCAACCGCTTCTTCGTAGGGAACGTCCAACGTGGCTCGAAATTGATACTCCTGTTGTGTCACCTTCATGCCTCCCTTGTTCGTCCTCTTCATTCGATCGACAGGTTCCAGCTTGAGGGTCCGCCTGGGACAAGATCCTGGTTTCGTGAGACCGTAGACCCTTAGGGTTTTCCCAAGAAGCCCTCCCTAAAGACATCCAGGCCGGTTACAGAAGCGGTTCTCCGGAGGTTGCCCCGAAAACCCTAAGGGTCTACGGATCGTTTCGTAAAGGCGCACGGCCTCGTTTAGAAGATGCTTCACCCACCGCCGCTGGGTGCGCAGCTCGCGGCGGAGGTAGAAGCTCTTCTCGCTGTGCCTCTGGTAGCAAAGGACGAGAACGCTTTGTTGACTTCCTTGCTCTCACATTCCGGGCACTCGACTTCTTCAGTGTTCGAAGCGGAGCGCACAAACTTCTCGAATGTTGCGCCACAGTTGTTACATCGATACTCGTACAACGGCATGTGTTGCTTCTCCCCAAATGCTTGACAATGATTCGAGGACCTGTTATACTAGACGTAACAGATCCTCATATATTCGTATAGGCGAATGTATCATATCACAAATCCTCGGCTTTTGCAAGTGTAGGGAGACACCAAATGGAGCCTCGCCTGGAAGTGGAAATCAACAGGTTGCACGCAGCAGTTTGCAGCGCCCTATCAGACCCTAAGCGCATTAGCATTCTGTACGCGCTCCACCACGGTCCGAAGAATGTAACAGAGCTGACCGAATTGCTAGGGCTGAACCAGGCAACCACGTCGCGGCACCTCAAAATCTTGCGTGATCGCTCCCTGGTCACGACGAAGAGGGATGGCGTGCACGTCTACTACTCGCTGGCGGATGAGCGCGTCATCGAAGCATTGGACCTGCTGCGTGGCGTGCTGGCCTCGACCCTGGAGCAACGCAAGACGCTGGCGGAGATGATGTGAGACCCTAAGGGTTTCAGAAACCCTTAGGGTCGGCGTCACTGCGGTGGCGCCAGCGGGCGCAGCCAAGGCAGCCGGCCAGCCGGCGATCTCAGCAGCCGCAGGATGATCTCGCGATACGGTTGGCGCCCCGAAACGGCGTTGAAGAGAGCCTCGCGCAGCGTGGGAGAGCGTTCGGCCAGCGCCAATGCCCGGTCCACCTGGTGCAGGCGACTCATGTTGATAACGACTTGCCTCACCAGGTGGCCATAGGGGATGTCGCGTAGAATTTCCTGGCAATCCCGGACATAACTTTGCTGGAGGGCTCTGGCTGAGATGCCGGCCATCAGGATGGCCCGCGCGGCCCACACGCCAGTCAGCAAGGCCGAGTTGATCCCCTTGCCTTTGAAGGCACGTACCAGGCCTGCCGCGTCACCAACGGTGACGTACCGGTCACCGTAGAAACCTCTGGCGACGGAGATTGGGAACCGCCCCTTGAAGTAGCGGAAGTCTTTCGGGTTGATAGGGTGGTCCGGATCGGCGAAGGGCAACAGCCGGCGGGCCGGCCCATCCAGGAAATAGTCCATCCAGGCGGCCGTGACATGCGCGCCGGCGATGTTCACCGTGAGATGGTCGGCCTTCGGTGAGATGGCACCGAACTCGATGTGCGGGCTGGTCGGCAGCAGTGCGTGAATCCGACCAGATGGGATTCGCCCTGGCGCTGCCGGTGTCGTTTCCGGGTAGTCATCGGGGGGGTGAATTTTTGTGACGATGCTATCCAGAAAGGCCGGCGGGCGGTACGCCGTGGCTCGCGCCATCGCCGCCGCCGAGCCTGTATCCAATCCGAATGCGCCCACCAGGACGTCGGCATGCCGATTGTCGCTTTCGCTGTAGATGATCACCCCACCCTGGTCGATTTCAACGTCCGTCACTCGAGCGTGGACGACCTGGGCTCCAGCCGCCTGCGCTTGCTCCAGGAGGTAGGCGTCGAACGTGACCCGCCTCAGGGCGTACGAGGGTTCGTCGGAGATATCGGTGAGGGTCAGACTCCGCCGCTCGCCGTGCAGCACGTAGCCGGTGATGCGCCGCTGTACCAGGTGCCAGGGAAACGGCACCCCCAGTTCGTCTTCCAGGATCTGAACGATCGGCGGTGAAAGGACACCTACACACTGGTTGTAATGTCGCTCGCCGGTGAAGGTCTTCCCCTCGTACACCGTTATCCGGATTTCACGGCCGAGGTTTTGCGCCAGACGGTGCAGAGCAATGGCACATGCCGCACCACCTGGTCCGCCCCCGACGATAACCACATGACTGCCGTCTCGAAGAGGGCCCATCCCTTCGACAGGCTGTCGTGGTAAGCCCTTCGACGAGCTCAGGACGATGCCTGTCGAACCATCAGGACACGGCTGTGAATTACTCATGAGCTTGCCTAACCTCTGGGGCTGGCCGCCGCCAGATCGCGAGCAGCAGGTTGCGGAGCGAGGGCCAGGAGAGCAATCCCAGCATAGTGCTGCGGTAGGGTGCATCGCCGGTAAACATGTACCAAAGTAGTACGCCATGGACACGCCAGGCGGGCGCGAGTTGTTCCTCGATCATCAGGGAGCGCTGACCCAGTGTAGATAGTATTCCTTCTCCCTTCACACGCTGCCACAGGCGAAACAGCCAGTCGCCATAGCGATTGTCGCGATGAATTGCCCGCACCACCGGGCGGTAGTGTCGGGCAAGATCCTGATGGGCGATACCGTGTTCCAGTACCACATGCGCGGCGCTGCGTGCCGTCTGAAGCGCGGAGCCAATGCCGTCTTTGTACAGTCGTGTGACCGCAGCATCGCCCACAGCGACGAACCGGTCGCCGTAATAGCCGGACGCGGGACCGGTAGCGACCCGGGGGCGACATCCACACAGACGTTCATGCTCCCCCTTCAGAACCCCCCGTTCGCGCAAGGCCGCCAGGAAGTGATCCACGCTCTGGCCTGGCAGGCCGTGTCCCAAAAGCGACACGTTGATGTATTCTCCTTTTGGCACCAGGCCGCCGAAGATCAGGCCCGCCGGCTCGTCGCAATACACGTGAACACTGCCCGGCTCGACTGGTCGGCTCAGGCGGATCTCATCCTGGGCCATGGTGATGACGGGCGGCTTCCGGTAGTTGATGCCAAACAGCGTAGGCGGTCGTGTGTTGACGCCACAGGCCAACACAACCAGGTCATACGGCGCCTGCGTATGCGTGCTCCGAACCTGTGCCGGCTCGCCGGGTGTAAAGCTGACCTCCACAACGCGTTCTGGGACGATCTTCGCGCCGGCCGCTTCAGCCCGGGACAGCAGGAAGGCATCGAAGCTGGTTTCGGGGTTCAGGGCACCACGCATTGGACCGGCACCTCGAAACACGGACAGGATCTCACGACTCGGATCAGGTTGTTCGATGACGACCGTGGCCTGGCGCCAGTGCAACGCGTAGCGCTCCAGTCGTCCCATAATGACCGACGGCGGGATGGTCAGCTCCAGGTCTCGCAACCCTGTTACCACCCGCGACGAGAGGATGCCGGCGCACATATTGCACCCGGGCGGGCCCGGCAGCTCGAATTGCCGGCGCTCGAACAGCGTGACGTCCAGGGGCAAGCCACGGGCCTGAGCGCCCTTCAACAGGTACAGAACGAAGAAGCTGCCGGCTGGCCCGCCGCCAATCACCGCAACGCGACTTCCCGCTTTCAGTTGTAGCGTATCGGACCCGGTGTTCATCCCAGCGTCCCCTCAGCCACTCTGACGTTGATCGGTCCATTTCCTAAGTCATGAAACCGGAATATGCAAGCATACCATCCCAGATGGGGAATGGGTAATCAGGATGAGTCCAGTCCTAGCAAATGCGGGGTAGTTGTTCCCCGCTGAGCATGTCTACCACCCGCGTCCCACCGATGCGACTGCGCATGAAGACTTTTCCCGGGTGCGCTTCGACGACCTCTCCGATGATTGCCGCCTCCTGGCCCAGCGGGTGCTCACGCATGGCCGCCAGGACCTTTTCTGCAGCTTCCCGGGCGACGATGACCAGGCACTTACCCTCGTTGGCGACGTAGAGTGGATCCAGGCCCAGGATTTCGCACGCCCCACGCACCTCCTCCCAGATGGGAATGCGGGCTTCTTCCAGCCGGATGCCGGCCTGCGCCTGTGCAGCGATTTCATTGAGCGCACTGGCCAGACCACCCCGGGTTGGGTCCCGCAGTACGTGCACCTGCTCGCCCCCCACCTCCAACACGCGCGCCACCAACTCGTGCAGGGGGGCCGAGTCGCTCTCCAACGTCGTCTCAAATTCCAGCCCCTCGCGCACCGACATGATGGCGATGCCGTGAACGGCGATGACCCCGCTGACGATGACCACATCGCCCGGACGGGCACGACGCGGTGAGACGTTTACCCCCTCCGGGATGAGGCCAATGCCGGTCGTGTTGATGAACATCCCGTCCCCCTTGCCCCGATCGACGACCTTGGTGTCGCCGGTGACGAGGGACGCACCCGTTGCCTGCATTGCCTGCTGCATGGACTGCACGATACGCCACAGGTCGTCCATGGGCAGCCCTTCTTCCAGGATGAAGCCGGCTGAGAGGCTGAGGGGTCGGGCTCCACACATGGCCAGGTCGTTCACCGTACCGTGGACGGCCAGCGAGCCGATGTCGCCTCCGGGAAAGAAGAGGGGGCTGATGACGAAGGAGTCGGTGGAGAAGGCCAGGCGCGCGCCGTTCACGTTCAGGATAGCGCCGTCGTGGAGCACCTCCAGGGTCGGGTTGTCAAAGGCCGGCAGGAACATGCGCTCGATGAGCATCTGGGTCAGCCGGCCGCCTCCGCCGTGGGCCAGGAGCACCGTCGGGTAGTCGCTGATGGGAATGGGGCACTGGAGACCCGTGAAGTCGATAGGGGTGTTGGGGTTCATGGTGTCCTCTAGAACATCTCGTGTTACGCAAGACGCAAGACGTAGGACGTAACAACTACCGACTACTGCGTCTTACGTCTTCTTCTCATCAGCCATTCGCAGTTTGCGCAACCCGCCCGTACTGGTAGTAGGCGGCGCAAGCGCCTTCGGAGGAGACCATGGGCGCGCCCAGAGGTCGCTCCGGGGTGCAGAGGGTGCCGAAGGCGGTACACTCGTGGGGTTTCTTCAACCCCTGCAGAATCTCGCCGGCGACGCATAGTGCCGATTCCTGGGCTGTGAGGCCGGCCACGTCGAAACGCTGCTCGGCGTCGAAGGCGGCGAACTCCGGCCGCAGCCGGTATCCACTGCTGGGAATGGAGCCTATGCCGCGCCATTGGCGGTTGCCTGTCTCGAAAACCCGCTGCACCAACTGCTGTGCCGGCACGTTTCCCTCGCGGGACACAGAGCGGGTGTATTGGTTCTCCACCCCCCAGCGCCCTTCTTCCAGCGCAGAGAGGATCATGTAGACGCCTTGCAGCAGGTCCAGCGGCTCGAAGCCGGTGACTACGATGGGCACGTGGTACTTCTCGGCGATGGATTCGTATTCCCAGTAGCCCATCACCGTGCAGACGTGGCCGGCAGCCAGGAAGCCCTGCACCTGGTTGCCTGGCGAACTCAGGATGGCTTCCATGGCCGGCGGCACCAGCACGTGGGAGCAGAGTATGGAGAAGTTGGTCAGGCCCAGTTGGCTGGCCTGCCACACAGCCATGGCGTTGGCCGGCGCCGTCGTCTCAAAGCCAACGGCGAAGAAGACCACCTGGCGATCCGGGTTCTGCTGGGCCAGCTTGACGGCGTCCAGCGGCGAGTAGACCATCCGCACGTCGCCTCCCTGCGCCTTGACGCTGCGCAGGTCCGCCTCGGAGCCGGGGACGCGCAGCATGTCGCCGAAGGAGGTGAAGATGACCTCGGGCCGGCGGGCGATGGCGACAGCCTTGTCGATCAACTCCAGGGGGGTGACGCAGACCGGGCAGCCGGGGCCGTGGACCAGCGTGACCGCTTCGGGCAGCATCTGGTCGATGCCGGATTTGATGAGGGTGTGGGTCTGGCCACCGCAGATTTCCATGATGGTCCATGGGCGTGTGACCAGCCGGCGAATGGCGCGAACGAACTTCTGGGCATCGGCCTCGTTTCGGTACTCGTCTACAAATCGCATGTCAAGTCTCCAGCTCCATGAATGAATTCATGGTCCGATACCCAAAACACGCTGAAACGTGTTGAAACACGTTTCCGGTAGCAGACACCGAATTCATTCGGTGGGCTTCAGCGGTCAGTCTAGCTGCGGGACCTCCAACTCAGAAAGCTCCCCCATCTGCTCCAGCAGGTCGAACACCTCCATTGCCTCTTGCTCGTCGAGCTTGCTGATGGCGAAGCCCACGTGTACCACCACGTAGTCGCCGGCCTGCACGTCGGGGATGTAGGCCAGGCAGACATCTTTGGTGATGCCCCCGAAGCTGACCTTGCCCATGGTCATTCCGAGGGGGTTCTCTTCAATGCTGACGATCTTGCCCGGTACGCCAAGGCACATAATTGGACCTCCGCCAGTCCCAACAACCTACTACCAAGAACACCACGGACAGACTTCTTTCGCATCTCATAGCTCTGACACAATGTCATTCCAAGCCAACCAACCAGCTTGTTCAGGGTGTCCACCAGATGCCTGCAACTCAGCGAGGGCCTGAACAGCAATCTCAGTATCTGCGATATCCTCTCTGGTTCCTTCATAGTGGATGGCTTTGATCGTTGGGTCAAGAACAGCCAGAGTGTGATGGAGTCGTGGGACAATCATACCATGTGCCATGCTGGGTTGCAAGTCCCGGAGGAACA
>CAZHMV010000038.1:19270-39204 GCA_964532665.1 uncultured Anaerolineales bacterium | reverse complement strand
CTCCTTGGACAATCACTCATCCTGTCATTGCGAGGCCCCCTTCGAGCCGACCGCTAGTACTTCGGAATACTGGGATCTACTTCATCGGCCCAGGACAGAATGCCACCTTTGAGATTCTTGAGCCGGGTGAAGCCGGCCTCGCGCAAGAGCCGAAGCGCCGTGGCGCTGCGCGCGCCAGAACGGCAGAACAGGACAATCTCGTCGGCAGAATCCAGCTCGTGCATGCGGGCCGGCAGATCGCCCAGTGGAATCAGCTTGGTCTTCGGGATGTCGGCAATCTCGGCCTCGTGCGGCTCTCGCACATCCACGATCACAATGTCCTTGCCATCGTGGCTCATCTGTGCGGCCAGTTCCGTTGGTGTGATCTCCCACTCCGGCCCCAGCTCTGCTTCAATGTACTCGGTACCGATAGGTACACCGCAGAACTGCTCGTAGTCGATGAGTTCGTGGATCGTCGGGTTCTCGCCGCAGATCGGGCACGCCGGGTCGCGGCGCAGCTTGAGCGTGCGCATGGACATGTCCAGCGCATCGAATAGAAGCAGCCGGCCAATCAATGGCTCCCCGATTCCCAGAATGAGCTTGATCACTTCCGTCGCCTGAATCGTGCCCATAATCCCCGGCAACACGCCGAGAACGCCGCCCTCGGCACAACTAGGAACCTCACCAGGCGGCGGTGGATCGGGGTACAGACAGCGGTAGCAGGGACCTTCTTTGGCGTAGAAGACCGAAGCCTGACCCTCGAAGCGGAAGATGCTGGCGTGAACGTTGGGCTTGCCCAGGAGCACGCACACATCGTTGGTCAGGTAGCGAGTTGGGAAGTTGTCGGTGCCATCGGCAATGATGTCGTAGTCCTTCGCGATGTCCATTGCAGTACCCGAGTCGAAGATTGTCTCGTGGGTCACGATCTCGACGTGCGGGTTGATAGCCCGCAGCTTCTCCGCTGCTGATTCCAGCTTGGGCCGGCCCACATCGGTGGTGTAGTGGATGATCTGACGCTGCAGGTTGCTGAATTCCACCACGTCAAAATCGATCAGGCCGATTCGGCCAACGCCGGCCGCCGTCAGATACATCGCCATCGGCGAGCCGAGGCCGCCGGTGCCGATGAGCAGGACACTGGCCGCCTTCAGCTTCTTCTGGCCGTCCAGTGCCACCTCCGGCATGATCAGATGCCGGCTGTAGCGTCGTATCTCTTCGTTAGATAGTGTGACCGATTGGTAATCACCTGTGATTGGCTGCATAGTCCCTTATTCCCAAAGATTCAAACTCAAATACTTGTTCCCACCATCCGGGAACAACGTGACGACAACACCCTCATCCAATTCACGTGTCACCCGAAGTGCAGCATGGAGCGCTGCACCGGAGGAGAACCCAACAAACAGTCCCTCTTCACGAGCCAGCCGGCGAACCATTTGATACGCGGCGTTGGCAGATACAAGCTCATGCCGGTCGGGGAAGCTGGGGTCGTAAATACCAGGAACGATGGCTGTCTCCATGTGCTTCAGACCTTCGATCACTTCCAGTTCATCAGCCGGCTCGACTGCGATCACCTGAATATCAGGGTTGCGCTCCTTCAGGTACCGTCCGATCCCCATCAACGTCCCGGAGGTTCCGATGCCGGCGACGAAGTGCGTGATCCGCCCCCGGGTCTGCTCCCAGATCTCAGGACCGGTTGTCTCATAGTGAGCACGCCAGTTGGCATCGTTGTTGTACTGATCGGCGTAGAAATAGCGGTCAGGATATTCGCGCGCCAGGCGTCGCGCCACCCGCAGGGCTCCGTCGGAGCCTTCCAGTGGGTCAGTCAAGATCACCTCAGCGCCATAGGCCCGCACGATGCGTTTGCGCTCTTCGCTCACGTTCTCCGGCATCACCAATGTCACTCGATAGCCCTTGCCAGCTCCGATGAGGGCGTAGGCAATGCCCGTGTTCCCCGACGTTGAGTCGAGGATGATCTTGTCGGGCGTCAGCCTGCCGGTGCGTTCAGCTTCCTGGACAATCCGCAGGGCCGGCCGGTCCTTCACGGACCCACCAGGGTTGAACCACTCCGCCTTGGCATATACTGCCACTGACGGTGCGACCTCTTCAGCCATGGTGCAGACTCTGAGCAAGGGCGTATTGCCGACATGGCGCAGAATGCCGTGCTCCGGTGGTGGCCAGGCAGCGATCTTCATTGCAGGACGCTCTCTCACCGGCATGAGTACAGTCATCGGCTTCTCTGTCTCCTCAATTCTTGACTCTACGACCTAAATCAGGCCCCACTGGCCGAAGATATCGCCGCCCTCCATCAGGCTCGGCTCCCACATCGGTGTGTCCAGCAACGTGACACGGGCCGGCCCATCGGCGGCGATGGCGGCGACCTGCTGGACCTGCTGGATTATGACGCCGGCATACGGGCAAAACGGCGTAGTCATAATCATTTGAATCTCCGTGTCGTCTTCAGCGTGGAAAATGATGTCTCGAACCAGGCCCAGCGTCACCACATCAAGCCCCAGTTCGGGATCAACCACGGCACGCAGAGCTTCGCGAATCTGCTCCTGCGCCGGCGTCCACGTCTTCTTGTGCTCTCCCGTTGCCTGAGTCGTCTCTTCCTGAGTCATCTCAATGCCTCCTCGTATGCTGAGTCAATAGTTACCAAGATAAGTATAGTACAAACTCAACGAATTGAGAAACCCACGTCTCTCCTCTCTCGAACGTCGAGTACCGCGCTCACGCCGAGGAAGCACCGCCGGCCATAGCCGGGATGATTGACACTTCAGCATTCTCAGCAACGGCAGTATCCAGCCCATCCAGCGTGCGGATTTCCTGGCCGTCCACAAATAGGTTGATAAACCGCTTGATCTCGCCATCCTCGAAGACGCGATTGGCAAAACCAGGGTAGTCAGTTTCAAGGTTGGCCAGAACTTCGCGGACACTGCTGCCGGCGACCTCTACTTTGGACTGACCATTCGTAAGCTTGCGCAACGGTGTCGGCACAAATACAGTTGCCATTGTAGGACAATACCTCCTCTTGCATGATACTCAACGCGATTGGACGAAGAGCTTCCAACAAAAAAACTCATCGCCCGTGTTCCGCAAAGGAACACCACAGCGATGAGTCCGCCGGCATGACCATGTAGGGTCACGCCCGTTGCTTAAACTTGCCTACAATGCGTCTGCCCCGCCTGCTCACAAGACGGGATCCCAGGCCAGATCGATGAGTACCGTGGGTGCGGAATCCTCATCGCTGCTTCCTTTGAAGCTGCGGGAGCAGTGGCGGCCCGGATCGCACTGCTCGCCGGCTTCGTCACCAGGGCGAGCAGTCAGGGCTGTGCTACCACCCCCGCTTAAGACAGACGCACCGTTTGAAAATCATTCTCTTGCTTCCAACTCCTTAGTGGATCAACCCAGGAGGCATTATACTCAGAATCATCGATTTGTCAAACCTGGCACAAGTATAGCACACCTTGTCTCTGGGCTCCTGTAAGTCGGCTTACGAGATCGCATCCCTATTCGTCGAAGAGAAACGTCGGCTCCTCGTAATAGCGTACTTCTTTGTTCTGTAGCTTGCGCCGGAGCCAGGTCTGCAGCCACTCATTCTTCTCCGCCAGTGGCCGATCTTTCGCAAGGAACTCAAGATCGATGTTCACCCGAAGGGCACGGCGCGGAATGACGTGGCGAGTGATCCCGGTGGGCAGCTTGGCACTGTTACGGGCCAATTCCAGAATGTCAGCCGGCTGAAACGGCGGATAGACAACCGTTGCTACGACGTCATCGTAGTACGACACTAACTCCCCAGTATTGTCCGTCTGCACCCGGTAGATCGTTGCCGCGCCGCGGTAGACGTCGGACATCTGGTTCAACAACCGGGCGTTCTCCTTGAGGTTCTCGCTGGCTTCGATGACGTGCACCTCACCTTCAGGACTCACGATGTAGGCTAGCGCAGCCCGTTCGCGCCACAGCCGGCGCGCTGTCCCCAGGTCCGTCGAGCGAACCACGACACCCTGGATGCTTCGAATCGCCTCAAACAACGCGCGCCCATCGATTCCAACCACCAAATGATTCCAGGTGTTTACCCGTACCTTGTTGTAGTCAACAACCTGGACCACAGCGTCCCGAACCCCGAGGCCGGCCAGCGCCGCTGTGCGGTTTGCGCCGTCCAGAACCACGTAGTAGCCGGCCTTGCTCATCGGTGCCACCACCGGCGGATTCTTCAACAGTCTGTCCTCGCGGATGCGATGCATCAGCCCTTCGATGCGACGGGGATCGGTTTCCTCGTGCAACACCAGGTTCTTGACCGGCACCACCCGGAGAACCGGCACCTCCTCCAATTTGCTCATTGACTTCCATCCCCTGCTACAACCAGTAATCAGTGTTCAGTGTTCAGTAATCAGTCAGCATGCCCCTGCGAGGCTCCATGACGTACAAAATTTGACGATAACTCACTTTTGTGCAAGCTGAGAGTTACTACTCAGCCCGCTCAGCCTGGATTGTCAAATCCAGGCCAAAGGCGCTGACGTTGGCCTAAATCAGCCGCTTCAGCCGCCGGATCTGGCGATCCGGCGGGAGCGGCTGAGTAGTAACGGCTCAGATTGCTAACTCAGCCACAAGCTTACCACGAGCCGCCGGCTCAGTCAATCAGTCCGTGATCACGACTTCCAGTTCGTCTGTCGTCATCCGGCTCTGATCCAGCCGAAAGGCCCGCACTTGCGGTCGAGCTGACTGCATGAGCGAGATGATGAAATACACGGCGTCGGGGTAGAAAGCCAGGCGCATGTCCGTGGGCGATGGATAGGCTGGACTGGCCGGGTGCGAATGGTAGATGCCGGCCAACTCCCAACCTCGCTCATCGATTTCTTTGAAGATCCGCAATTGCTCTTGAGGGTCCATCTGGTAAGTCACAGCCGGGTTGCCGGCAACGTTCCGCGCCGGGTATACGCGGGTGAGGCGGCTGTTCTCGCCAGCCACGATCCCGCATACCTCGTATGGAACCCCAACGCGGGCATGATGGACCATTTCATCAACGAGTGCGCGCGACACCTGGACCCTCTCGCGTTGCGCTGCAGCCCGGTTGCCCAGGTAGCCCTTCGCCACCAACAGTTCAGCATTCAGGATGGATGCGCCGGCCGCTCCCCGAATGGTGTTGTGGCCCAGCACCAGGAACTTGACGTCAAGCACCGGGTCTTCGCGCACCCGACCCACCACAGAGGCCATTCCCTGCTCCGCCATGCGATCGAGTCGGGGCTGCGGCCGGTCCATTTCCGCACGCACCACCACAGGACGTCGCGGTGCAGAGGGCAGGTCCAGTTCCTGGGGCTCGGCTTGAAATTCAGAAAAAGCCGCGATCACCTCGTCCAGCGTGGCCGGCTGTTTGAATTTGACCGAAACTGCCTCCACATGCCCGTCCAGCACGGCGACTCGATGACAGTGGGCGCTGATGACAAAGTCCGCATCGACGATCCGCTCCCCCTGGAATTGGCCCATGATCTTGCGGGGCTCATTCTCCACCTTCCACTCTTCGCCGTAGGTGTGGGGCATCACGTTGTCCACAATGTCCCACGATGGCACGCCAGGGTAGCCGGCCCCGGACAGGGCCTGCATGGTACTGACGACCACGTACTCCAATCCGAAAGTCCGTTGCAGCGGCTGCAAGGCCAGGGCCAGGTGGATGGTCGTGCAGTTGGGGTTGGTGACGATATAGCCTTTGTCCCAGCCGCGATTCCGCTGCTGGTGCGGGATCAGGCCCAGGTGCTGGGGGTTGACCTCGGGGATAAGCAGTGGCACATCCGGGTCCATCCGATGCGCGCTGGCATTGCTGCACACAGCGTAGCCAGCCGCAGCAAAGGCTTCTTCCACCGGGCCGGCTACGCTCCCGGGCAAGGCCGAGAAGACGATGTCGGCCTCAAAGCCGGGTTCAATCGGCCGCACCTCCATCTCTCGCACGGATGCAGGCATGTCGGCCGAGATGCGCCAGGTACACGCCTCGGCATAGGTCTTGCCGGCCGACGCCTCCGACGCTGCCAGCGCCGCGATCTCGAACCACGGATGACCATCCAACAATTGTACAAACCGCTGTCCCACAGCGCCCGTTGCGCCGAGGATGCCTACTTTGATCTTGTCCATGAACGTCCAATACCTCCAACAAGCCAAGATTACACAGCCAACGCCACAATATCCCCAAGCACGCCGGCTGCTGTCACCGCCGGCCCTCCTCCCCGTCCACTAATCGTCAGCGGGTTGCGCTGGTACAGCGCAGTCTCGAAGCTGACGATGCTTTCAGACGAACCGATGTGAGCCAGCCGGCTGTCGGGGTCCACAGTGGTCATGTGCACACGGCAGCGCCCATCCGCCACCTCGGTGACATAGCGCAGTGGCCGGCCAGCCGCTCTTGCATCCGCCGCGCGGGCCGCGAACTGGGCGTCCAGGTCATCTGCCTGCGCCAGGAACTCGTCGATGGAGAGGGTATCCATGTCTTGCGGATACAGCGACTCGACCTCGACATCTTCAAACTCCAGGGGGTAACCCAGCATCCGCGCCAGAATCAG
The DNA here is from genome assembly GCA_964532665.1 of uncultured Anaerolineales bacterium. Classification (GTDB taxonomy): domain Bacteria; phylum Chloroflexota; class Anaerolineae; order Epilineales; family JAANWY01; genus CAZHMV01. Next base: position 32,686 of record CAZHMV010000038.1, on the reverse strand, counting down.
CGCCTTGCGGGCTGCATCCCGGCCGGCCAGGTCTTCGAGCGGATTCGGCTCCGTGTAGCCTCGTCGCTGCGCCTCGCGCACGGCCTGTGAGAAGCGAGTGCCGGCCTCGAGCTGAGCGCAGATCAGGCCCAGGGTGCCACTCAGACAGCCCTGAATGCGCTGCACTTCATCACCAATGTCGATAAGCGTCCGCAGTGTGCTGACGACGGGCAGACTGCCACCAACGGTGGTCTCGAACCGCGTCCGCCGATCGGCCGTCAGCGCCTGAAAGAGGGCGAAGGACTGAACGAGGGGCAGCTTGTTCGCTGTGACAACGCGGTAGTCTTGTTCAAGGGCCAACAGCAGGGCCGGGATGGTGGCCTCCGTTGCCGTCACGTCGATGACAATGGCTTCGTCGGCGACAGTCACGTCAACAATGGCTGCGGGATCGTGTTGAACGTAGCCGGCGTCCAGGTCCTTCAGTCGGCCACCGCCGGCCTTCGCTTCGACAATCTCCTGCAACGCGGCATCACCCAGTCCCTCATTGCTGAGTACCGCACCGTCGCTATCAGCAAGCGCCACGTACTCCAGTCGCACACCCAACAAGTCCGCGTGTCGCACACGATTGGCGATGACTTGCCCAATCAACGACCGACCAACGTTGCCAGCACCAAATTGAATCAGGGGGATCTTCTTCACTGTTCACTGTCCTGGCCCAGCCCAAACTCTTCATGGATGTACCAGACCGCAGCGTCCGCATCTTCCTCCGCGACGACCAGAGACAAATTGTGCTCTGAGGAACCCTGAGCGATGGAAATGACGTTGACGCCGTTGCGCCCCAGAGCGCTGAAGACTTTCGCGGCAACGCCGGGTGTGCTGCGGATGCCAGCCCCGACCACAGCGATGATCACCACATCGTCGTCGGCGATGATGCGGTCGATGTCCTGCCGGGCCAGTTCCCCTTCAAAAGCACGCTCCAGTGCATCGATAGCGCGCTGGCTACTGTGCGTTTCCACGACAAAACAGATGCTCTGCTCCGACGAGGACTGAGAGATCATCAGGACGCTGATGCCTTCATGGGCCACGGCGGAGAAGACTTTGGCCGCCACGCCAGGTACGCCAAGCATGCCGCGGCCGGCCACCGTGACGATGGACATCTTGCGAATGGCCGTCACGGCTTTGACCGGCCGCAGGTCGTGAGTGGACTCCTTCGTGATCAGTGTATCGGGGCCATTGGGGTTGAAGGTGTTCTTGATGCGCAGCGGAATCCCCTGTTCGATGGCCGGGCGAATCGTCTTGGGATGCAGCACCCTGGCCCCGAAGTAGGATAACTCCGCCGCCTCGGAATACGAGATCTCGGGGAGTGTGCGGGCCTCGGCGACGACACGGGGATCGGCCGTCATGACTCCATCGACGTCGGTCCAGATCCACACACCGTCAGCATGCAGGCAACGGCCAAGGATGGCGGCGGTGTAATCGCTGCCACCACGCCCCAGGGTGGTGGTGATGCCGTCCTCGGTCGCGCCGATAAAGCCGGTGACTACTGGGACCGTGCCGGCCTCCAGCAGGGGTTCAAGGCGTGTCTCGGTCTGCTGGCACGTAAGATCCATGAGCGGATTGGCGCTGCCGAAGTGGTTGTCCGTTACGACGATCTTGGCCGCGTCGATTGCCTCGGCAGCAACGCCGCGCGCTTCCAATGCCGCGGCAAGGATGCGTGAGGAAAACCGCTCACCCAGCGACGAGACCATGTCCAATGCCCTCGGCGTACACTCTCCCAACACGTAGATGCTGTGGCAGAGCTGTTCGAAGTTGTCCAGCGAGGATGTGATCTGGTCGCGCAGGCCGGCGCCATTCCCAACCGCCTCATTGACACTCACCAGATGGCGCACCAACAAATCGGTTTTGGCGCGCCGGAAGGTGGCCGCATCCCCCTGGGCCGCCGTTTGCGCCGCCTGCACCAGGGCGTCGGTCACGCCGCTCATGGCCGACACCACGACGACCACCTGATGACCGTCGTTGACAGCATCGGCGACGAGGCCGGCGACATGGGCGATCCGTTCGCCATCACCGACCGATGTCCCCCCGAATTTCATGACGATGCGCATGTCAGCGGCTCATTCCTCCACCGGCTCCCACGGGTAGACAATCCAGCGATCCGTTTCGACAACGTAGTAGTCCGGCTGGTCCTCGTAGACCGAATGCTCCGGCTTGTAGTGCAACACAGCAATTTCTGCCTCGCCGCCGGCGGCCTCGACGCGCTCCTTCACGCTCATGGCTGTCCGGCCACTATCCCAGATGTCATCGATGATGAGAACCCGCTTGCGGTTCAGGAGCGCATCGGACGGGAACTGGAGGAACAGCGGCTCGTCCAGGGTTTCCCCTTCGCCAGTGTAGAACATCACCGCAGCGACCATGACGTTTCGCTGGTTGATTTTCTCGGCGATGAGGCCGGCGGGCACCAACCCGCCCCGGGTCACAGCCATCAGCACATCATAATCACGCGGGATTTGCTCAAGGAGCCGGTCAACCAGGCCCTCAATCTGCCCCCAGCCCAGGTACTCCTTCTCATGTGCACCATTTTCGCTGTGGGTGTGTTGCTTTACAGCCGGTTGTTGTATCATGGAATGTTCTCCTTCATTGCGCGGGTATCAGACCGCGAGTTCATTCGTGGTCCGGCTACGCCCGGAAATACCTGCGGCGGCCTGTGTGGCTTGTCCAGTCAGTGCAGCTTCCACAGCGGCGACTGTGGGGGCTACTTGATGGGGAGCCGCGAGCCGGCCATTCAGTACCACCTGGGTTTTCAAGCCGTTGCCGGTGACATAGGCCACGGTCAGCTCATCCGGTCGAATTGTACCACGCTCCGCCAACTTTTTCAAAACTGCTATGGTCACACCGCCGGCAGTCTCCGCCAGGATCCCTTCCGTTTCGGCCAGCAGTTGAATGCCCTCGATAATCTCGTCGTCGGTAGCGGCCGCTGCTACACCGTGGCTGCCACGAATCGTCCGGAGCGCGTACGGACCGTCCGCCGGCACGCCGATGGCCAGTGACTTGGCAATGGTGTCAGGCACCACGGGTTGAACCACTTCTGCGTCGGCGGCAAAGGCGGTTGAGATGGGGGAGCAGCCGGCTGCCTGAGCCCCGGACACCCGTGTCGTCACGTGGTCGATCAACCCGACGCGGGCCAATTCATCCAGTCCCTTCTTGATCTTGACCAGCAGCGAACCCGAGGCCATGGGAACCACAATGTGATCCGGGGCGCGCCAGCCCAGTTGTTCAGCGACCTCGAAGCCCAGGGTCTTGGCCCCTTCGGAATAGTACGGGCGCATGTTCACGTTGACAAAGGCCCACCCTTTCTGGTCGGCCAGGATGGAGCACAGGCGATTGACGTCGTCGTAGTTGCCATCCACAGCCATTACCGTCGGGCCGTAGACAGACGAGGCCGCGATCTTGGCTTCCTCCAGGTCAGCCGGCACGAATACGACTGCCCGCAGGCCAGCTCGCGCCGCCTGAGCCGCCACAGAGTTTGCCAGGTTCCCCGTGGATGCACAGGCAATGGTATCAAAGCCAAATTCGAGCGCTTTCGTGACGGCGATGGACACCACACGATCCTTGAAGGAATAGCTGGGGGTGACACAGTCGTTCTTGATGTACAGTCGTTCGAGACCCAGCGCTCGACCCAGATTCCGGGCATGAAACAGGGGCGTGAAGCCGACATCGGTGCCCACAACGCCGTTGCTCCGGGCCGGCAGCAAGATCTGATAGCGCCAGATATTGAACGGTCCATTCGCAAAGTGCCGGCGCTGAACATCACGAGCAATCGCCTCGTAGTCGTAGACGACCTCCAGGGGGCCGAAACACTCATCGCAGATGTAAATGGGTCCCTCTTCGTACGTCTCGCCGCACTCGCGACAGCGCAATCCGTGAATATAAGACATGAATTCATCCTCCTTCTCTGGACAACGAACCGCAGAATGAAGCGAACACCTGCACGCTCTGAAGATGTTCGTTTCATTCCCCGAAAGGTGACCGGCACTTCCTCAACTTGGTCGGAAGACCGGCAACGCTGGTTTTACGGCCCAAACAGGTACTCCCGACCCACTTCCGAAGTGCCGGTCACCTGATCTCGCTCTCACCGTCAATGACAAAACCCCTTGTCGACGGAAGACAAGGGGCTATAGAACGAAAAAACCTCTTCTCGAAGGAAGAGGTTACACTCGACAGCATTGTCACCTGCCTCTCATCTTCCAGAGTTACTCTGCCGGAATTGGCACCTGGGTTGTAGATCACCTGGTTGCCGAGGCTTCACAGGGCCGGTCCCTCCACCTCTCTGGATAAGAGTTCGCGCTATGCAATTGTTGGCCGGCATGTTAGCACACCCTGCCAGATTTGTCAAATGAGCCAGTAGCTGATTATGTGAACCTTTTGTGATCATCTCGTGACAGGAAGCTGCTACACTACTCACGCATAGAGAGCAAAAAACGTGAGCGGTTGATGTTGTCGCTCACTGCCTCCTGCCCACCTTGCAGGATGCGACCGACCCGAAGTCGATCGCATCCTGCAAGGTTCCGTGTTCTCTGTGTGAAGGCCAGGCTCCCCCCCAGACCACCTGGCCTTCTTTAGTTGGTTCTCTTCGTTCCCCTGGTCATTAACCGCGTGAAACGTGATGCAAGTGCGGGAAGGCGTCTTCATGCTTCACGCTCCACGCGACGTCCTGAACTTGTCGAAGGGTTTCATGGTGTCGTGGGCAAGCTCAAGCGGAAGTTACTTTTCTTCCTCAAACCCCAGAGCTTCAGCCACGATGTAGAGAGGCCGGCCTTTCACCTCGTCGTAGATTCGGCCCAGGTACTCACCGATGATGCCCAGGAAAATGAGCTGGACGCCGCCCAGGAACAGCACGGCGACCAATGTCGATGCCTGGCCGTAGAAGGCCGTGCTGCCAGACAGACGTAAAACAATGGCTACCACAATGCCGACCAGGCTCAGAGCCGCGATGAAGAAGCCGAAATACGTCGCCAACTGAAGCGGCAGGTACGAGAAGCTGGTGATGCCATCCATGGCAAACTTCAGCATCTTGCGGAAGGGGTACTTGGTTTCGCCGGCGTACCGCTGTCGGCGCACGTACTCCACGCCCGCCTGCTTGAAGCCGACCCAGCTCGACAGACCGCGCATGAAGCGGTGCTGTTCCCGCATCTGCCTCATGGCCTCGACGACACGCCGATCCATGAGCCGGAAGTCGCCGGTATCCAGGGGAATGTCCACATTGGTGATGCTGGCAATCAGGCGATAGAACAGGCTGGCTGTAAATTCCTTGAACCAGGTCTCCCCCTCGCGCTCGGCCCGCACGGCGTAAACGACGTCGTAGCCCTCACGCCAGCGCTTGACCAGGTCCAGAATCACCTCGGGCGGGTCCTGCAGGTCGGCGTCAATGATGACGACGGCGTCGCCGCGTGCGTAGTCGGTGCCGGCGGTGATGGCCACCTGGTGGCCGAAGTTGCGCGAGAAGTTGACGACTTTGACGCGCGGGTCCTGGTCGTGCAGTTCCCGCATGATCTCCAGCGACCGGTCGCGACTGCCATCGTTGACCAGAACCAACTCGTAGGGCTCGCCGGCCTCCTCCATGACGGCCGTCACCCGACGGTACAGCTCCGGCAGAATGACCTCTTCGTTGTAAACCGGTGCGACGATGGAAAGCACCGGCGTCTGATGGTCGGACGCCGGCGCGGGCAATGGCCGGCTCTCCGGCTCAAGCGTTTGAATCGCGTCCATAATCCGCCTCGCTTTCGATCCGACACATTTAGCGCCGATCAACCTCGATCTTGCCACCCTTGATCACAACCGCAATATTCTCCTTATTTTCAAGGAGACGGATGTCGGCCAGCGGGTCGCCCTGGACCAGGACGACGTCGGCCAGCTTGTCCTTCTCGATGGTGCCGATCTGGTCTTCCATGGCCAGGCACTCGGCGGCCACTTTGGTGCTGGCCACGATCGCTTCCATAGGGCTCATGCCGATGTCCACCATCAGGCCCAGCTCGCGCAGGTTCTCGCCGTGGGGTGTCACACCGGAATCGGTGCCCATGGCAATGCGCACGCCGGACTCGTGGGCACGTGCGATGCTCGCTTTGTGAATCTCCAGCACCCGCTTCGTCTTGTCCAGCGCCCAGTCAGGTATCGTCCCCGTTTCCTCCGCCTGCTCCAGGACCCCCACAGGTGCGACCAGCGTCGGCACCAGGAACGTGCCGCGCTCGAGCATCAGGTCGATCACCTCGTCGTCCAGATAGATGCCGTGCTCGATGGACTCGACGCCGGCCAGAACCGCGTTCTTGATGCCCTGGGTCCCCTGGGCGTGGGACATGGTGCGCTTGCCGTGGGCATGCGCCTCCTCCACCATCACCCGAATCTCCTCGACGGTGAACTGGGTCGCCTCCGGCTGGTCCGACGGAGAGAGCACGCCGCCGGTGGTGAACATCTTGATCACATCGGCACCGTCGCGCAGCAGTTGGCGCGTCGCCTTGCGCACCTCGTCCACGCCATCGACGATGGTGTTGGGGCTGCCGGGATACACCGGGAACAGGCGCACCTGGACGCCGCTGGGCATGTAGTGATCGCCGTGGCCGCCGGTCATAGACATCGGGCCGATGCTGATCAACATGCGCGGCCCCTGGATCAGACCCTGCTCTACCGCCAGTTTGACGCCCCGGTCGGCCCCGCCGGCATCTCGAACGGTGGTCACGCCGGCCTCCAACGTCCTGCGAAGGTATTGAGCACCCTGATAGAAGCGGAGCGAGAAGGGGGTATTGATATGGCGTTGCAGGTCAAATCCCTCCATCAGCACGTGGAGGTGAGAATCGATGAAGCCGGGCAGGATGGTCATGCCGGCGGCATCGATCACCTGAGCATCTTCGCCCCACGGGCCGTTCACCTGGTCGGTCGGGCCGGCAGCTTTGATCTTGTTGTCCTCAACCACAATTGTTGCATCCGCGATGGGATCAGCGCCGGTTCCGTCAATGAGCCGGCCTTTTTGAATGACAAGTGTCACAATCTCCTCCTCTCAAAATTGTGTGACTCCCGTGAACGTGAACCCATCCACGAGCACCGCCGGCGCACGCACGGCCCCGAACCAGCCACTAGTCAGCTTCGTCTCGTGCCCCAACGCTTGCAGATTGCTGAACGCCTCCAGAATGCTCTGGGTGAAGCGCAGGTTCTTTACCGGCCCGACCACCTTGCCGCCCTCGATGAGGAAGGTGCCGTCGCGCGTCATGCCGGTGATGATCGTCTGTTTCGGGTGGATGGGGCGGACGTAGTTGAGCCGCGTCACCCACAGACCCCGCTCGACCTGGGCCAGCATGTCGTCGTAGGTGGCATCGCCGGCTGCCATGAACAGGTTGAGCGGCCTGGGGCCGAAGGTGTTCGGCGCCGGCAGCGCATGGCCTGTCGATTGGTGGCCATTGCCGGCCCGCGCCGCCGTCCGCGTGTCCCATACCACCGAGTTGGCCACGCCGTTCTGAATGAGGTCCACCCGCTGCTTGGGTACACCCTCGAAGTCAAAAGCTAACGGCAGCCCACTGGGATCGTGCCCATCGTCCCAGATGCTGATGCGCTCATCCATCACCTGCTCGCCCAGGCGGTCGGTCATGAAACTGCGCTCTTCCAGCAGCGCCTGGGCGCTGAAGCCCATGTACGCCAGGTAGTTGACCATGCCGGCCACGGCATAAGGTTCCAGGATGACGGTGTAGTCGCCGGGCTCGATGTCCATCGGCTGCCGGCTGCGCATCGCCTTATCGATGGCTTCGTGAGCCAGGCCATCGGGATCGATATGAGACGCGTCGGTGCCGGCCCACGCCGCGTAGCCCGAGCCGGTGTCGCTCATAATGACCGACACGTAGTCGGTGTCGGAGCGCCGGCTGTAGGCCCAAACGCCCAGAGAATTGGCGACGGCCATTTCGAAGCCGGCCGTCTCGAAGGCGCCCGACGCATTGAGGCCCTGCTCCTTTGCCTGCCGGCACACGACCGCCACCACCTCGGCCCGCTGCTCGGGGGTGAAGCCGGCGGTTGCTGCCAGGAATGCATCCACCGGCTCGATGGGGGCGGGGCCGGGTAGCGAGGTCCAGTCCGGGATCTCCGGCTGGAACCGGGCGATTTGCTCAGCCTGCGCCACGGCTTCCTCGATGGCACTCTTCGCCATATCATTGGTCGATGCCACGCCGACACGTCTGTCCTTCACCACCCGCACCGTCAGGCTCGTGTTGCGCTCCGCCACATTCTGGTGGATCGCCGAGTTGGCGAACCGCGTCAACGCCGAATCGTGGCTCACAAACATCACCTCGGTCTCGTCAGCAGCGGACGCCGCCAGCGCAACATTAGCTAATTCTCGAATTCGCGCCTCTCCAAGCATGACTGTTCCTCACCTTTCCCTGGCTCCCCTCATCGGACTACCCCAACTTGAATATTCCTGAATCGCGCCGGCGCCGCACCATGCCCCGTGTGGGCGATCTGCGACGGCTGGCCCTTGCCACAGTTGGGTGTGCCCCACAGGGTCCAGTCGTTCTCGCCGCACACGGCGTCGCACGAGCCCCAAAACATTGGGGTGATGCCGGTGTAGGTGGCATTTTTGAGCATGTCACCCAGCCGGCCGTTGCGGACCTCCCACGCAATTTCGGTGCCAAACTGGAAGTTCAATCGCTTGTCGTCGATGCTCCAGCTCTTGTTCGTTTCCATGTAGATACCCTCTTCCGTGTCGGCGATGAGGTCCTCCAGCGTCCAGTCGCCGGCCTCCAGGCTGACGTTGGTCATGCGAATCAAGGGGATGCGGTTCCAGCCGCTGGCGCGCATGGTGCCGTTGGACTGCTCCTGCCCCAACTGCTGTGCGGTCTCCCGGCTTGTCAGGTAGCCCACGAAGATGCCCTCACGCACGATGGGGGTCCGCCGGGCCGGCACACCCTCGTCGTCGTAGCCGAAGGTGCCCAACCCGCCCGGTAGCGTCGCGTCGGCGGTGATGTTGACGTGCTCCGAACCGTATCGGAAGCTCCCGAGCTTGTCGGTGGTGAGAAAAGATGTGCCGGCATAAGCTGCTTCGGTACCGAATACCCGGTCCAGCTCGATGGGGTGACCACACGACTCGTGAATCTGCAACGCCACCTGGGTCCCGTCGAGGATCACGGTGGTCACGCCGCTGGGGCACTGCCTGGCGCTCAGCAGCGCCACGGCCTGCTCAGCGGTGCGCCGCGCATTGCCCGGCAGGTCCATCGCTTCGATAAACTCGTAGCCGGCCGTGCCCTGATGCCGGCCAAAGGAGTTGGGATACGAACGTTTCTGGACATCGCCGTTGCCCGACGACGTGCACTCCATGCCGCCGCCGGTTTCGATGATCGTCTGCTCGATGAACGCACCCTCGGAGTTGGCAAACCACTTGTGTTCGCGGATGCACTCCATGCTGGCCTGGGCCACCACGATACCATCAACCGCCTGCATGTTCCGTGTTGCTGCGATGAGCACACCGGTCTTCTCCTCCAGCGGCACCTGGAAGGGATCGATTTCCACCGGCGTGATGTAGGTGTCTACGTGCGCGACGGGTGGCCCCAGTTCAACGGGCCGGCCTTTCACCCGCGCACTGGCCTGGGCGATTCGGATGGCCTGGCGTGTTGTTTCCTCAATCTCAGCCAGCGTGATCACAGAGCTGGACGCGAAGCCCCAGGCCCCATCGACGAGCACTCGCACTCCGAAACCTCTACTCACGTTCTGTGAAATGCCCTCAATCAGAGCATTTTTGGCCTGAATGACCTGATTCTCCTGATGGACGACACGGACGTCGGCATACGTGGCGCCCAGCATCGAAGCTGAATTCAATGCTCGATCGGTGAGTTCTTTCATTGTCTTTGTCTCCTTGACGAACCGGGGGCAGAAACGTACAATCAAGATGAGCTCTCACTGATGATAACCCAATCTGCTGCTTGTGTCAACGAAAGAAACGCTGAGTTTCGGGTTGTCAATGGACGTCACGTCGCTCGTATGCTATAATCACAGCCGGCGGTTCACCTATCTGGAGACATCATCATGGCCCAACGCGCTGACATCGGCAGCCGGCGCCTGATCAGCCTCGCCCCCACGGCCTGGGTGCGCTGGCTGTTAGGCGATGACACACTTGACGCCATCGACCTCCTCTCGGCTGACTTCCAGTGGGTCAGTCGCGAGAGTGACGCCCTGATCCGGGTCCACAGCCCGACTCACGGTGACTTCGTGGTCGTCAACGAAATCCAGCTCCACCATGACCCGAGAATGCCCAGCCGGATACGGGCCTACGCCGGCCTGGCCCACGAGCGGTACAGTATGCCGATCTACCCGGTGTTGGTCAACATTCTACCCCCGCCGGCCGGGGTGGACATCCCGACCCGTTTCGAGTCAGAGTTCATGGGCCTGGTGGCACGTCAGGACTACCAGGTGGTCAACCTGTGGGAGGTGGAGGCGCAATGGGTTCTCGAGGCCGAGTTGGTGCCCCTGTTGCCATTTCTGCCGGTGTTGCGGGGTGGGCAAGACATCCCGCTACTTCAGCGGGCAGTGACGCGATTGCGAGCGGAGCCGGCATTGTCGGAGATGGAGCCGCTGCTGGCATTCTTCGCCAGCTTCGTGTTGGAAACCGAATTCGTTCGGCAGATCATGAGGTGGGATATGGCAATACTACGTGAATCACCCTGGTATCAGGAAATCCTCGAGGAGGGCCGGGAACAGGGCCTGGAAGAAGGTCTGGAACAAGGTCGTCGGGAAGACGTGCTACAGATCCTGGAATATCGCTTCGGTGAGATGCCGGCGGAGGTAGAAGAGGCGCTCGGCGAGCTGGACCTGAAACAACTTGAGAGACTGTTCGGCCTTGCCCTGGACGCCACAACGCTGGATGAGTTCCGCTCCCACCTGCCGCCGGCCAGCGCCGGGGCTGATGGAGCCATCAGCTCACCGTCATCGGACGCTTGAACCAACATCGGCTCTTCTTCGAAATTGTCGCTCGCAACCCGGCCAGCCGTGCCCGGGCCGGCATCCTCCACACCCCGCACGGCGACATCCCCACGCCGTGCTTCGCTCCCGTTGGCACCCAGGCGGCGGTCAAGGCGATGAGCCCACGCGACCTGCAGGAGGCCGGCGCATCCCTGATCCTGGCCAACGCCTATCACCTGGCCATGCGTCCCGGCGCAGACCTCATTGCCCAATTAGGCGGGCTGCACCGCTTCATGGGCTGGGATGGCCCCATTCTGACGGACTCCGGCGGCTTCCAGGTGTTCAGCCTGGCTGATCTGCGGGAAGTTAGCGACGCCGGCGTCCGCTTCCGCTCACACATCGACGGCACGGAGCATTTCTTCTCCCCGGAGCGCGTGATCGAGATCGAACAGAAACTGGGTGCCGACATCATCATGCCGCTGGACGTCTGCACCGCCTACGGCACAGACTACGAGCAGACGCGCCGCGACATGGAATTCACCCACCGCTGGGCCGAATGTTGTCTGGCGGTCCACAGCCACCCCCAGCAAACCCTGTACGGCATCGTTCAGGGTGGGTTCTTCGAGGACCTGCGCGCGGAGAGTGCTGAGTTTATCGCCGGCTTGGACTTCCCCGGATACGCCATTGGTGGGCTGAGCGTGGGCGAGCCCAAGGCGGAAATGTGGGCCATGCTGGACGTCGCAGTGTCCCACCTGCCCGACGACCGACCGCGTCACCTGCTGGGTGTGGGCACGGTAGATGACCTGGTCGCGGGGGTCGCCGCCGGCATCGACACCTTCGACTGTGTGTACCCGACACGCTTAGCCCGCAACGCCGGCGCTATGCTGCGCACCGGCACACGCCTCAACCTGCGCAATGCCCAATTCACCGATGATCCTGAACCTGTTGATCCGACGTGTGACTGCTATGCCTGCCAGCATTTCTCCCGTGCCTACCTCCGACACCTGATTAAGGCTAACGAAATCCTGGGATTACACCTGCTGACGCTCCACAACCTGCACACCCTCATCACCTTGATGAAGGATATACGTCAGGCAATCATAGAAGGTACGTTTGGCTCAGGCTCTGCATAGGTGCAGGGACGATTGACAGCAGCCAACATGTCCGAGCGGGACACCCTGAAGCACTAGATTGCTAGATTGCTAGATGGCTTGCGTAGTACACAGCCATCTAGCAATCTAGCCAACCAACTATTCTCGGAGCAGGTGGTTACGCCGATGGAATTATCGCGACTTAAAGCGATAAGTAGGCCGCTGCTTATCCGCCTGGCAATCGGTGTGATTGGCGTTCTATTGGCCTTGTTCGGGTTGATAGGTGAAATCGGGGCCCAATTTGTGGTCCCTGTCGTCCTGACCTGTTCGTCCGGCGCCGGGGTTGACGCGCGCCGAATAGAGATCACCAAGGACGGCGTGAGAATTGGCTTCATCACATCCATGAAGTGCGGAGACGGCCAGCCCCTGATTCAAGAGATCGCAGTCGAACTCTCGCAGCCCAGTGCCAGCGGTCTGTCGGTGGGCGAAGTGTCCGTGCACGGTCCCGGCACGCCGGTCGGCAAGAAATCTTGCACTCTACTTATTCCGGCCGGCCAGGAGCCTTGGGGGACTGGATTTGGCGTTGTAGTCCACGAAGGAGGCACTGCTGAGGCTACGTGCGGGCTGATCGGAAGCGGCGTCGCGGACCTTCAGTTCGGCTTTTCGCTGCTGATGACGGCCACACCCCCTCCCACACCCACGTCCACACCGACGTTCACGCCAACGCCGACAACTACGCCAACCCCCACGTCTACCGGAACCCCAACGGCCACGCCAACGCCGACGTTCACGCCGACGCTCACCGCAACGCCCACAATCACGTCAACACCCATGCCGACACCCACCTCCACAGAAACGTCCACGATCACGCCGACGCCTCTGTCAACGTCCACACCCACAGCGACTGCGGTGATTTCGTCAACGCCGACGTCCAGCCCGACATCCCAGACGCCGCCCACGATCACGCCAACCGCCACTTCCACGCCCACTCCCGCAGCACCACCCGGTTCGTCACCGACGCCGACTGTCACTGCGACAGGCACGCTCCCACAGTTCACGTGTAGCAGTTGGTGTACGCCCGGCACGGCGGCCGGCAGCAGACGTCAGATTGTGACGTCTGACACGCCCGTGGAGGATTGGCGTGCGTTTGTGAATGGAATGATGCTCGGGTTGCTGACTGAAGAGACTGCAACCCAGGCGGTTCTCGATGCGCCCGAAGGTCTTCACGTGCGGATCGAGGCCCTGTACCAGGGCGAATGGATCACAGCCTGTGATTCAGATGTGGCATGTTTGCCCACATCGACGCCGACCGAAAGCCCGAAGCCAACAACGACGCCGGCCACCCCGACGCCAACCGGCACGCTCACCACCACGCCGCTCGCCGGCACTGTCACCATCACCCCTCCAGGCAGCACCTCCGCCA
>CAZHMV010000038.1:0-19170 GCA_964532665.1 uncultured Anaerolineales bacterium | reverse complement strand
CTCCAGGCAGCACCTCCGCCACCCCCTCGCCAACCGGCACGCTGACCACTACGCCGCTCGCCGGCACTGCCACCGTCACCCCACCAGACGGCGTCTCCCCCACCCCGTCGCCAACTGGCGCGCTGACCACTACGCCACTCGCCGGCACTGTCACCATCACCCCTCCAGGCAGCACCTCCGCCACCCCCTCGCCAACCGGCACGCTGACTACCACGCCGCCCCCGTCCACCGCCACGCTGGCTGCAGGCACACCGACGGCGACCGCCACAGTACCGCCGACGGCCTGCGCCATCGCTGGCACAGTCACCCTGCAGGGCCGAAGCAACCACAGCGGTGTCACCATCTGGATTGACGGTGTGTGGCCGGCCACGTCTACTGTCGAGGGTCGCTTCAGGGCCAGCAACGTGCCGCCAGGCGTCCATCACGTGAGAGCCAGCCACCTGGGGTACCTGTCGCGCGAGGACAGCGCTGTCCAGTGCCAGGTCGGTTCGGTCGCGGAGATGCCGGCGACTACTCTCCTTGGCGGTGACTCCAACAACGACCAGCGAGTAAACCTGTTCGATCTGGTGACGGTCGGCGCATCCTTCCGCACGTGTGCTGGAGACGACGGATTCGCCCACCAGGCCGACATCAACCAGACGGGGTGCGTCGATGTCTTCGACCTGGTGCTCGTCGGGACCCACTATGGTCTGACCGGTCCTGTCGAGTGGTCAGCCCCCATCGCATTGGCCCACACACCTGGCGAATGATGACGCGCCGGCTCGCTACCGTCTGGCGAGGCGGATCTCCGCTTTTGTAACCTGAGCGATTGACGTAGGCTCACCTTTCCTGTATGATTCAGTAACCCAATTCAAACACCCTCCCGCAGGTTGCGATGCGTAGTGGTCTTGCATCCAAAGAACGGCACTGAAGCAACGATTCTCGGCCAGACAGTCTTCAAACGTGCGGGAGGGTGAGTACGGGAGTTTCGCAAAGGCAGGCAGGTATGGGCAATCACAAGAGGGTTGTAGCGCTGTTGGTGGTTGCCGTCGCTGTGTTTAGTGTGTTGATCGCCCTGCTCATGAACCGCAGCGATGGCAGCGAACGTAGCCGGCAACTCAAAGAACAGGCCGTGGTCGGCAAGCCAGTGAGCCTGACACAGGATGTCTGTGGGCCAGGCTGTGTGTTTCTTCCGATGATCGCGGCAAATGCCGGCCCCCTCAGGCAGGCCGGCCCCATGGCGCCGGAGGCACTCATTACGGTCGTGGCCCAGACCAGCCATGTGTGTCAGGCCGATGCAGCGGTGCCGGTCGCCGGCGCGCGAATCACGGTCGTCACCGATCACGGCTCCCGCGTGAATGTGACCGACGCCGCCGGTTTCGCCCTCTTTGAGCCTGCGGACGAGCCGGCCGTCGTCCAGATTGAGTGGCCGGTAGGCCTTCTGCCGTGCCCGAACAGCCGGCCAATGGTGGAACTCCCGAGTGGGGCCGGCGAGGTCAAGTTCATGGCAAGCGCCGCTGCTTATCCATGATGTAGCTCCACACCCCCCTGTTTTCTACCAAACGGTCGGTTGACACTTCTGGATTCGTCTGCTAAAATCTCTATCAAACCGGTAGCTTCCCGCACAACTATCATCTCAACGGAGAGAACACAGATGATCAGCTTCCAATTGTCCGAAGAACAGCAAGCAATTCGTGCATTGGCGCGTGAGTTTAGCCAGAAAGAGATTGCTCCCGTGGCCGCCGAGCTGGACCGCACGGAACAGCATCCGGCCGAAGTGATGAAGAAGGCGTGGGAGACAGGACTCCTGAATCTCACGATCCCCGAGGAGTACGGCGGCGTCGGCCTGGGGGCCTTCGAGGAGGTGTTAGTCGCCGAGGAGTTCGCCGCCGGCTGCGCCGGGATCAGCACCAGCGTCATGGCCAATTCCCTGGCGCTGACGCCCATCCTGCAGAGCGGCACACCGGAGCAACTCCGCGAGTTCATCCAACCCTTCAGCGAAGAGCCGCGCCTGGCCGCCTTCTGCCTCACGGAGCCTAACGCCGGCTCCGATGTGGCCGGCATGCGGTCTACCGCCGAGCGAGTCGGTGACGAGTACATTATCAATGCTCGCAAGCACTGGATCACCAACGGGTCGGTTGCCAACCTGTACACCCTCTTCGTGAAGACAGACCCTTCGGAGCGGCACCGGGGCATCAGCGCCTTCATCGTGCCGGCGGACACGCCGGGTATCTCCCACGGCAAGAAAGAGCAGAAGATGGGCCAGCGCGCGTCGGACACCCGCGAGGTGATTTTCGAGGATGTACGCGTGCCCGTCGCCAACCGGCTGGGCGAGGAAGGTCAGGGCTGGATGATCGCCATGAAGACGCTGGACAAAGCCAGGCCGGGGGTGGCGGCGTTGGGCCTTGGCGTGGCGCGAGCAGCGTTGACCGCTGCCCTTGAGTACGCCCAGCAGCGCGAGCAGTTCGGCCAGCCCATCGTCAACTTCCAGATGATCCAGAAGATGCTGGCCGACATGGCGATCGGCCTTGAAACGGCGCGCCTGATGGTCTGGAAGGCCGCCTGGCTCATCGACAATGGTCAGAACAACAACTACGAATCCTCTATCGCCAAAGCCTACGCCACCGATGTAGCCATGCAGGCCACGACCGATGCCGTGCAAATCTTCGGTGGCTACGGCTACTCGCGCGAGTACCCGGTCGAAAAGTACATGCGCGATGCCAAGCTGCTTCAGATCTACGAAGGCACGAACCAGATTCAGCGCGTGGTGATTGCAAGAAACTTGCTGAAGCGAGGGCAACAACTGCTGTTGCAGTAGAGATTTCTCTGTTCGGCAAGGTCTCCTGACCGCCGCCGGAGGTGGGCTCGGTCAAAGACCTTCGCCCAACGGGTAATTGCAGCCAAGTTCAAATTCAGTTTTCTAGGAGGAGGTATGGACATCGTTGTCTGTGTCAAACAGGTCCCGGATACGGCGGCCAAGATTCAGGACCGCGTGACCGATGGCCGGATTGACCTGGAGGGCGTGGAATGGGTTACCAATCCGTATGATGAGTACGCTGTTGAGGAGGCGCTTCGCCTGAAGGAAACTCACGGCGGGAAGGTGACTCTCGTTACCCTGGGGCCTGATCGGGCTCTGCAAGCCCTCAAAGATATGCTCGCCCTGGGTGCCGACGAAGGCGTCCATGTCAAGGACCCGGCGCTGGAAAACATCGGCCGGCGCGGTGTGGCCAGGGCGCTGGCCGCAGCCATCCGCAAACTCGATGCCGTTGACATGGTGTGGACCGGCTGGAAGGGTGTGGACGAGGATCACGGCCTGGTGCCGGCCTACCTGGCCGAGGAATTGGGTTGGCCCCACCTCTCTTTCGTGACGAAAGTGGACGTTGACCCGGATGCCGGCCGCGTGACCGTGGAGCGGGAGATCGAGGGTGGCAAGGAGGTCCTTGAAGCGCCACTGCCGGCCATTCTATCCGCTCAGAAGGGCCTCAATGAGGTGCGCTACGCTTCGCTGAGAGGCATTATGGCCGTCAAGAAGAAGACCATCCCCGAATGGACCGCGGCCGATCTCGGCCTGGATGTATCAGAGTTGCAGGGCCAGGAAGTCGAATTTGTCCACATCGATCCACCAGCGGAGCGAAAGCCGGGGCGAATCCTGGATGGCACACCCGAAGAAGCGGCGCGGGAGCTGGCGCGACTGCTTCGCGAAGAGGCGAAGGTGATCTAATCGGGAAAGGTTGAGGTACAAGATGGCAAACGACATTCTCGTGATCGCTGAACAGCGAAATGGGGACCTGAAGAAGGTCACGTTCGAGATTCTGGGCAAGGCGAAGGCGCTGGCCGCAGAACTGGGTGGACAGGCAGCCGCCGTCGTGCTGGGAAGTGGTGTGGCGGATACCGCCGGCGCGCTGGCCCAATACGGCGCCGGCAAGGTCTACGTCGGCGATGACCCGGCGTTGGGAGCGTATTCCCCCGATGGCTGGGCCTCCGTCATCGCGGACCTGGCCACGCGCACCGGGCCGGCGGTCATTCTGGGGCCGGCCACGGCCTTTGGTAAGGACCTGGTGCCCCGCGTGGCGGCCAAACTGGGCGCCGGCGTCGCCTCCGACGTCACCGGGCTCGAGGTTGGCGATGGCCGGCTGCTCATCAAGCGCCCAATCTATGCCGGCAAAGCCATTGCCACGGTCCGCGTCAACACCGACCCCCAGGTCGCCACGGTGCGCCCCAACACCTTCCCCGTACCCGAGCCCGACGCCGGCGCCACCGCCGACGTGGAGGCATTGGACGTGGCCGGCTACGAAGCCATGGCCGTCGCCACAGACGTGGTCACAGCCGGCGGCGAGAAGCTAGACGTGGCCGAGGCAGAGATCATCGTCTCGGGTGGCCGGGGTATGGGTGGCCCCGAGAACTACCACATTCTGGAAGAGTTGGCCGGGATTCTGCCGAGCGCTGCCGTCGGCGCTTCGCGCGCGGCGGTGGATGCCGGCTGGCGCCCCCACGGCGATCAGGTGGGCCAGACGGGCAAGACCGTCTCGCCGAATCTGTATATCGCCTGCGGCATTTCGGGCGCGGTCCAGCACCTGGCCGGCATGAAGACTTCTAAGTACATTGTGGCGATCAACAAAGACCCGGAAGCGCCCATCTTCAAGGTGGCCGACTACGGCATCGTCGCCGACCTGTTCGACGTTGTGCCAAAGCTGACTGAGGAAGTCAAGAAGTTGTACGAGGAGTAAACTTAGCCCTCACCCACCTCCGCTGCGCTTTGCGCAGCGGAGGTGGGTGAGGGCCACAATCACCGCCCCCAGCGCTGATACGCGACCAGGCCCAGACCGACGACGATCATAAACAGGGCCTGGCCGGCTCCCTGACTGGCGCCGATCATTGCTCGAACGAACATCGCGGCACCGAACACAACGAACGCCAGGCTAATCACGATGGCCGCCCGTTGCAACCCCTCGTCGAGACGCCGGCGCCGCTCCCGCGAAAACAGACTCCACACAGTCCACGCGGCCAGCAAGGCGAGGGCTATGTACTCTCCAGTACGAAGCATCAGTGTCCCTGCAACTGCTCACTCCCCATCCGCCAACCCGTTTTTGCCGAAGGCAATCCGCTGACCACTTACCCCGCAAACTGCCGAATGAACGTCCCCATGCACTTGATGCCCTCGATGTAGTCCTGAACCTGAATATTCTCGTTGGGCGCATGGACATTCGAGCCTGAATACCCCACCCCGAAGGACACGGCCGGTATGCCCAGCCCCTCGCACAGCGGATACATCGGCCCGCTGCCGGCCGATGTTGGCCAGACCACGGGTTCTTGATCGTACGTGGTCCGCAGGGCTTCCACGGCGGCGCGCACCACCGGCGCGCTCGGGTCAGTCTGGGAGGGACGCTCCCCGCCCAGCGGCACAATCTCGATGTCGTCAAAGCCGTGGCGGTCCAGATGCCAGCGCAACAACTCGTGGGCCAACTCCGGCGTCAGATCGTGCACCAGCCGGAAATCCACCTTGGCTATGGCGGTATTCGGCAAGACCGTCTTGCTGCCCGGGCCGGTGTAGCCCGAAAGAAGCCCACAGATGGTACACGTCGGCCCGTACAGATGCTTTTTCAGCAACTCAATGCCCGTCAGGTTGCGGATGAAAGCTGGAATCTGATAGTCTTCTTTCAGCCGCTCTTCCTCGAACGGCATTCTCTCCATCAGTTCGACGGCGGCCGGCGGCGGTTCCGCCACGTGATCCATGTATCCGTCGATCAGGATGCGATCCTCGGCGTCCTTCAGCGTGCTCAACGCCCACGTCAACCGCCACGCCGGGTTGGGCACAATGCTCGCCAGCGAGGAGTGCAAGTCGCGCGACGCCCCGTGGGCCCGCAGTTCCACGTAGAAGATTCCCTTGAGCCCCAGGTTGATGACAGGCCGGCCGGCGATGTCCTTGTAGCCAAACTCCCACAGACATCCATCGGCCCCCTCAACCAGCGCCCGGTTCTCATCCACCCACTGTGCCAGATGTGGGCTGCCGATCTCCTCCTCGCCCTCGATCACCCACTTGATCTTCAGTGGCAAGTCTCCGATGGTCTCCAGCCAGGCCTCGACGGCCTGCATTCGGGCCAGCATGCTGCCCTTGTTATCGGCCACACCCCGGGCATACAGCTTCCCATCGCGGATCGTTGGCTCGAACGGCTCCGTTTCCCACAACTCCAGCGGCTCCGGCGGCTGGACGTCGTAGTGATTGTAGATCAGAAGCGTCCTGGGGCCGGCGCCCAGTTCTGCGTACACAACAGGCGGCGCGCCCTCCGTTGCGATGAGTTGCGGATCTGCACCCAGTTTCCGGAGCCTGTCAGCGACAATATCGGCCATCTCCGGCATCCCCCAGCCCTGGGCCGTTACGCTGGGCTGCCGGCAGACTTGCTGTAGCTCGTCCAGGAAGCGATCGGCTTGCGAATCGACGTAGGTGTTGAATGCATTCACGTTGGTCTATCCTCTCGCAACTTCTCAGCCTTCCTGCTGCCGGCGCTCGAAACCGCCCCTACCATTGCGAAACCCACCTTCGCGGGTTAGTCGGCGAAGGCCGACTTCGCGACGGTTGCCGCGAATTCATTCGCCAGGCACGCGTCAGTTCAGGGAGTGTACAGGAAGGTCCACAGGTAGTCAACAATCGCGCGCTGTTCGTCTTCTGTCAATGTTCCCGACCAGTCATGGTCAAGGCTGGTCACACCACCGGTGATAGCCTGACGCAACTCGTCGCCGGCGCGGCCGGCCAGGTAACGCGGGTCCGCCAGGGGGGTAGGCGGTTGCTCCACCGTGCCGGCACGGGAGCCGTCCCCCAGCCCATCGGCCCCATGACATGCCGCACATTCCTGCTCATACAGCGCCCGTCCTCGAGCGATGCTGTCAGCCGAACTGGCCAGCGACCAGGTGTAGAAGGTCACATCCCAGCGCTGCTGTTCGATGAGCTGGCTCTCCCAGCCCAGCATCGCCGACCCCACCACCCCGTCGGTAATGGCCCGGAAGTACCACGACAGTGGCACCTTGTCCCGGAGCACAGGATCGGTGAAATCGGATGGATGGATGCCCAGTTGACCGGAGCGGGCTCCCTCCCCTTTCCCGTCTTCGCCGTGGCATTCCGCACACAGTTTCTGATACACCACCCGGCCACGGCCGGCCGAGGCGAGCTCGGACGGGTAGAAATCGGCGATGTCTTGTGGGCCGACGGAGGCCGGCAGCGTTGCCAGGGCCAGGGTGGGGCGCGGTTCCGGCGTCGCCGAGCGGGACAGGACACTGCAGGAGATCAGGCTCAGGGCCAGACAGGCGAGCAGGCCCGGCACGAAATAACGTCTACTGCGTATTGCGTACTGCGTAATCCGAGCTGCCGCCTCACGCAGTACGCAAGACGCAAGACGCAAGACGCAAGACGCAAGACGCACTATATCCACCCTCCCCCACTCCACAACATCACTCCCAAACACCCGCTATCGCCTGACCACAGTCGGGACAGTGGCCGGCCGGCGTGATCCGTTGCTGGCGGATCAGATAGCCGTAGCGTTCGACGAGGAGGACGTTGCAGTTCGGGCAGTAGGTGTTCTCCCACCGCCCGACCCGGCCGGGGAGGTTGCCGGCATACACGTAGTTGAGGCCGGCATCGTGCCCGATTTGAGCGGCGCGCAGCAGCGTGTCAACCGTCGTGTTGGCCGGGTCATGCATCTTGTAGTCCTTGTGGAACGCTGTCACGTGCCATGGGATGTCCCGAGAGATGCCGGCAATGAACTCAGCGGCCTGCCGGAGCTCTTCGTCGGAGTCGTTCCACCCCGGCACGACGAGGGTAACGATCTCCATCCAGAACCCCATATCGTAAACCATTTCGATGGTCTTCAACACGTGATCCAACACGCCGCCCAGGGACCGGTAGTTCTTGTCGTTCATCGACTTCAGGTCGATCTTGTAGCAGTCCGTCCAGGGGCGCAGGTACTCCAGGACTTCACGAGTGGCGTTACCGTTGGAGACGAAAGCTGTGCGCAGGCCGGACTCGCGGGCCGGCTTGAAAATATCAACAGCCCACTCGGGCGTGATCAGCGGTTCGTTGTACGAACTGGCGACCATTTGTGCACCGAATCGCCTGGCCAGGGCGATCATCTCTCCGGGGGTAATGCTTCGTGGGCGAATGCCGGCCTCGGAGTCACGCAGTGCCTGGGAAGTTAGCCAGTTCTGGCAATAACCGCAGTGGTAATCACAACCTAACATGCCGAAGGTCAGCGTGTCGGAGCCGGGGAGGACGTGGAAAAACGGTTTCTTCTCCGTGG
Source organism: uncultured Anaerolineales bacterium (assembly GCA_964532665.1). GTDB lineage: Bacteria > Chloroflexota > Anaerolineae > Epilineales > JAANWY01 > CAZHMV01. Next base: position 10,903 of record CAZHMV010000038.1, on the reverse strand, counting down.
GGTCGCACTGGAGGCCGGCCACATATCCCCAGGGCACGCGAAGCTGGCCGGCCTCGTTGTAGCGCACTTTGCAGATGCCCCGCTGCCCTTCAAAAATGACACAGCGGTGCCCACACGCGTAGCACCGCACTTTGTCGTCATCCAGCTTTTCGTACAACGCGCCTTCGCGCGTCTGTGCATCCAGAATCTCTTCCAGCGTCTTTGCCACAAACATGGCCCTCACCTCGCACTCAAACGGTTCCGCTCTATTCTCAATTATAGGGCGACTGGAAGATGGATGCAACATCAGAAAACGAGACAAAAAAAGTGGAACCCGGTCAGGGGGCTCTGACCGGGTTCCATCCCCTCCCTCTGGTAAAGGAGTCCCCTCCTGAATGGAGTATCAACAAGGTTCCTGATACCTTAACCTTGCCACGCAAGATGATACCACGTGAAGGTCTTAATCCGGTCCTAACCAGGTTCGCGTCTGGTCCAAAATACGCCAGGTGGAAAGAGCCGAACGCCGCTCTGCTCGGCCTGGATTGTCAAATCCAGGCCACACCCGCCGGATTTGACACTTGTCCTGAGCCTGCCGAAGGGATCCGGCGAGAGCAGTTGGGATAACCTACTTTCAACGGAGGGGATTGCTTTGCTTCCCTTCGTTCGCAATGACACGACCGGTCGGTGCTCTCCGAAAGCGGGAAGTGACATCTTGACGAACCCTAAGCCAGGTTTGCTTCGAGTAGCCCATTTGTGCTATAATGGAACGCTGCAATTCGCCGGCCATTTTGTTGCAGTAGCGTGACCGGAAGATAGACCACAAGAGGTGACAGGTTGGGATGGCGCAGGATAAGCTGGTTGTACGCGGCGCGCGGGAGCACAATTTGCAGAATATCGACATCGAGATTCCTCGCGACAGGTTTGTCGTCATCACAGGAATTTCGGGGTCTGGCAAGTCGAGCCTGGCGTTCGACACCATCTACGCCGAAGGCCAGCGGCGGTATGTCGAGAGCCTGTCGGCCTACGCCCGCCAGTTCCTGGGCCAGATGGAGAAGCCAGATGTGGACCAGATCGAGGGTCTCAGTCCGGCCATTTCTATCGATCAAAGAGGGGCAAGCCACAACCCCCGGTCCACCGTCGGCACCGTCACCGAGATTTACGACTATCTTCGTCTGCTGTACGCGCGTGTCGGTGTGCCTCACTGCCCCAACTGTGGACGCGTGATCGCGCAGCAGACCTCGGAACAGATTGTGGATAGCGTGCTCTCCCTGCCGGATGAGAGCCGGATCATGATCCTGGCCCCCCTGATCAAGGATCGCAAAGGGCATCATCAGAGAGTGTTCGAAGATGTTCGCAAGGCCGGCTTCGTCCGTGTCCGCGTTGATGGCGAGCTGCACGACGTCAACGAAGAGATCGATCTGGATCGTTACAAGATGCACACCGTCGAGGTGGTGGTCGATCGTCTCATCATGCGGCGCAGCGAAAACGGCGTAGATCGGGCGCGCCTTGCCGACTCCGTTGAAACAGCTTTAGAGATGGGCGATGGCACCCTGATCGTGAGCCTGATGAACGGCAGCGAGCCACCAGAAGATGTTCTGTTTAGCGAGCACTTCGCCTGCGTCGAGTGTGGCATCAGCCTGCCGGAGATCGAGCCTCGGTCCTTTTCTTTCAACAGTCCCCACGGCGCCTGCCCGACGTGTCAGGGTTTGGGCAACCGAATGGAAATGGACCCCGAGCTGATCGTCCCGAACCCGGATTTGAGCATCAAGCGGGGTGCTATCGCGCCCTGGAGCAGGGGCAAGAACGGTGACGGCTACTACATGCAACTGCTCAAGGGGGTGGCCCGGCACTACGGCTTCTCCATGGACACGCCATGGAAGGATCTGCCGGCCATGGCCCGCCAGGTAGTCTTGTACGGCAGCGGCGGCGAGCGGATCGTCCTGGACTACCAGAATCGATACGGCCAACGTCGCCGCTATGAGACGACGTACGAGGGCATCATCCCCAACCTGCAGCGCCGGCACACGGAAACAGACTCCGACTACGTCCGCTCTGAAATCGAAAAGTACATGACCACCCGCCCCTGCCCCACCTGTCACGGCGCGCGCCTCAAGCCAGAGTCGCTGGCTGTGACGGTTGGCGGCAAGAGCATCGTTGACGTCACCCGCATGAGCATCGCGGAGGCCAGGGAATGGGTCGAGCGCCTGAGAGGAACCACCCCGTCGCCGGCTGACACAGACGGACGGTCATCTGGTGACGGGACAGTGCTCTCCGAACGGGCATTGATGATCGCCGGCCAGATCCTGAAAGAAATCAGCGCTCGCCTTGGTTTCCTCGTCGATGTCGGACTGGACTATCTGACGTTGGATCGACAGGCCAGCACGCTGGCCGGCGGTGAGGCCCAACGCATTCGGCTGGCGACCCAGATCGGCTCCCAGCTCATGGGGGTACTGTACATTCTGGATGAACCATCCATCGGCCTGCACCAGCGGGATAACGCGCGGCTCATTCGAACTTTGCTGAACTTGAGAGACCTGGGGAACACCGTGCTGGTCGTGGAGCACGACGAGGAGACGATCCGCTCGGCGGACTGGGTGGTGGACCTGGGGCCAGGGGCCGGCGAGCGTGGCGGGCACGTGGTGGCGTCCGGGCCGCTGGACGTGGTGATGAGTACGCCGGCCTCGATCACGGGCCAGTACCTGACCGGGAAGAAGCAGATCGAAGTGCCGCAGCGCCGGCGGGCCGGCAACGGCAAGGTGTTGACCTTGCTTGGGGCGGCCGAGCACAACCTCAAGGAAATCGACGTGGAATTCCCCCTCGGGAAATTCATCTGTGTGACCGGCGTCTCCGGTTCCGGGAAGTCAACCCTGATTATTGAGGTGCTGTACAAGCGTCTGGCCCAGGTGATCTATGGGTCGAAGCAGCGACCGGGGACACACAAGGGCATCGAGGGCATCGAGAATCTGGACAAAGTGATTGACATTGACCAGTCACCCATCGGGCGGACGCCCCGCTCCAACCCCGCGACCTACACCAACGTCTTCACCCCCATCCGACAGTTGTTTGCCGAACTGCCAGAGTCGAAAGTGCGGGGCTACAAACCGGGCCGCTTCTCGTTCAATGTGAGGGGCGGCCGCTGTGAGGCCTGCAGAGGGGATGGCATCATCAAGATCGAGATGCACTTCTTGCCCGATATTTACATTCCGTGTGAGGTGTGCAAGGGCGGACGCTACGACCACGAAACGCTGCAAATCCGGTACAAAGGCAAGAACATCGCCGAGGTGCTGGACATGACAGTGACGGAGGCGCTGTCATTCTTCGAGAATATCCCGGTCATCAAACGCAAGCTGCAGACGCTGTACGATGTTGGACTCGGTTACATCAAACTGGGGCAGCCGTCCCCCACGTTGTCCGGCGGTGAGGCACAGCGGGTGAAGTTGTCCAAGGAGTTGAGCAAGGTGGCCACAGGCGACACGCTCTACATCCTGGACGAACCAACCACGGGTTTGCACTTCGATGACGTGAAGAAGCTACTGAACGTGCTCCAACGACTGGTGGATGCCGGCAACACCGTGATTGTGATCGAGCACAACCTGGATGTCATCAAAAGTGCCGACTGGATCATCGATCTGGGGCCGGAAGGTGGTGACGCCGGCGGACGAGTCGTCACCACCGGTACACCCGAAGAAGTGGCACGCAACCCGAGGTCGTACACGGGGCAATTCTTGAAGAAGGTGCTCAACGGGCGCTGGATACCGGAGCCTATCCACCCTGACGGCGAGGTGTGGGTGACTGGAGCTTGACTGCCCGGTACCACAAAAAGTGCGCACGTAAAACGTGAAACGTGAGGACTGCGTTCATCGGCAGCCTCACGTTTCACGTTTTACGTTTCACGCAGTCCGATCTGCCCCCAGCCGGCTCTACTACGAGCTAGCCTTCTTAGCCTGTTCGAAATACTCCAGCAGATCCTTCTCCGCCCGGGCTCGTCCTTGCTCGAATGCGGCTCTGGCAGCCTCGATCCGCGCCTCCAGCCTAGACTGTGTCTCTTCGCCAGGGGCCGGCGCCATCAGCATGCCGGCTGACCCCCCGATAACCAACCCAAACACAAACCCGCGAGCAAACTCCGCGATCTTCCCCAGCATGGCAATCGATCCTTTCTCAGGTGTTGACAATAATGAGGGTGGCTACCAACAGGATCACAATCATGATCAGAGCAAACAGGATGATGAACGGAGCAGCAATAGCCAGGAGTGCTCGTCCCAGGTCAAAGCGGTTTGCAACGGCGGCCCCCTTCGCGTAGATTGCCAGTCCCCAGAAGAACGCGATGATCCCAACCAGAGAGCCGATGTACGGGATGAAACCAAAGGCATCCAGAAGATGCGGCACTGCCACCAATGATGTGGTTGCCAACATTTCGCGAATGGTCGCCGTACTTCCCAGCAGTTTGGCGAACAGCAGGGTCAGCACGCCGTAGAACATCCAGGTGGAGATCCAGCCGAATGGATACGATAGCCACCGTCCCAGGGCCTGAAACAGATCTACCACGGGCTGTGGCGCTGGCGTCGTTCGTACAGCCACCTCAGCGATCTTGCTTCCCATGGCGAGGCCCGCCTGCCAGTTCTCCGTGAAGATACGCCAGAACTCCTCATCATTGCCGAAGGCGCCGAAGGCTCGCATTTGATCGAGCATCTGCTGCATGCCCTGCTGGAACTGTGCCACCTCCTGGGCCGGCGAGGTTCGAACCGCGCCGACGAAGCTCACCAACGAGACGACCAACCCCACAATCAGGCTGATCGCGACGATCGTCATCAGCCCACGAGCGAAGCCGTTCTCCGCATCTCGCATCCTCTCGAAGGCGTCATCTTCCAGCAGCAATGCACTTCTTATCGTCTGTGTCAGTTGGCTCATGTCTACGATCCTCCTCCCACGGCAAAGCTGGCAACGGTTACACCGAGGATGGCGAGTCCGATGATGAACAAGAACAGGAGTATGAAGGGAATAATCGTGGCCCAAAACGAACGCCATGGGCTGAGATCGTGGGTGTTCTTGATGGCCAGGTAGTTGCAGATGAGGGCCCAGATACCCAGGCCGGCGGTGTCCACGTTTGGCAGAACGTGCACCACTCCCAGCATGCGTGGAGCCACGGCCAGGGCTGTTGTTCCGTAGGTCTGGTCCAGCCGGCCCTTCCCTCCCAACACACGAGCTGACAGAAACGCCAGAAACCCGTAGAGCAGCCACCCCACCACCAGGGCGATGGGGTTCAGAATCACGTTGATCAGGGCGTTGGTGATGCTGGGGATGAACAGCCGCGCGATCTGCCAGCCCAGGTCGTATGAGCGCCTGATCTGCTGTATCACATCGGCCCGGTCCGTGGTCGGGATCGTTTGCACCCACGGCATTCGCACCATCTCTTGCCAGACCGTGTCCTGGACGGCGCCAAAGTCAGGCGCTGTCAGTCGAAACAGAATCGCACCGACGATGCTGACGACGGCAACGATCAACGCAACCATGACGATGAATGTCAGGCCACGGGCGAAGGGGGTGGGACTATCGCGCATCTCTCGGTAGGCGCTGTCCCGCAGCAGCAAAGCGTCAATGGCCTGTCGGAAGGTTGTTGTGACGGTTTCCATTAACATGCTCTCTTTCTCATCCTGTAAGAGTCTAGCTCATACTCCTCTCTACGCATCAGGTGCAGTACGGGTTGCGCTTCTACGCACCGCTGTTACCAGCATACCACAAAACCCGCGCGAAATCAACAAACGCGCGTTGCCAAACTCGAGGGACTTCGGGTATAATCGCAGTGTTCGCAAGAGTTACAACCGGAGGCGGAGACCATCCCCATACATGCAAGGAGGCATCTGTGCGACTCAGAATGATCATCGGTTTCCTGACCGGGCTTCTGCTGCTTGCCGGCTGCTCAGTGCCGGCGCCGCCTCAGGAGCCAAAGACACTGAAGATCGGCGTCCTGCCCATTACCGATGTGGTGCCGGCCTACGTAGCCCAGGAGCAGGGTTACTACACGGCCGAGGGCATCCAGGTCGAGCTGGTGCCCGTGGCCAGTGGTGCCGAGCGTGACTCCCTCATCCAGGCCGGTAGCATCGACGGCGAGCTCAACGAGCTCATCACCACCGTGCTGACCAACGCGGGAAGCGACGTCAAAGTCCGCACCGTCACCACGGCGCGCCGGCCATTCCCGGAAGTGCCGCTATTCTTCATTCTCTCGTCGCCGGGCAGCGGGATCGAGGCGGTCGAGCAACTGAAGGGCGTCGAGATCGGCATTTCGGAGAACACAATCATCGAGTACGTGACCGACCGCATCCTCCAACGCGAGGGCTTCCAGCCCGATGAGATTGCATTTACTAACGTGCCACGCATCCCCGTGCGGCTTGAGCTTTTGCTCAACGATCAGATCAAAGCCGCTGTCCTGCCCGACCCGCTGGCGTCGCTGGCCCAATTGCAGGGCGCCAGGGTCGTCGTGTCCGATGCTGTGTACCCGGAAGTATCGCTCAGCGTGCTCAGCTTCCGCGAGGACATCCTGAAAGACCGTCCTGACACCGTGCGGGCTTTCCTGCGCGCCTGGGACAAGGCCGTCGCCGACATCAACGCCGATCCTCGCAAGTTTCGCAACGTGTTGATCAAGAACGCCCGGGTACCTGAACCGCTCCAGGACCGCTACGATCTCCCAACGTTTCCCGAGGGCGAACTGCCCAACGAAGCCCAGGTCCAGGACGTAGTCGATTGGGCGGTGGGGAAGGGCCTGATTCAGGAGCCACTGAGTTACGATGAAGTAGTGGCCTCCGAGTTTCGGAGGTAGCGTTTGGCCGATCCCTTCGTCGTGGTGCAGGACCTGACGTTCCGCTACGTCGATGAGCGCGAACCGGTTTTCGAACAGTTCAGTTGGGAAGTCAGGTCAGGCGAGTCGTGGGCGGTGATCGGGCCGTCGGGCTGTGGGAAGAGCACGCTGCTGTACCTGCTGGCCGGCCTTCGCCAAGCGACCGCCGGCACACTGCTGGTGGATGACTTCCCGGTGCCGCGTCCGCGTGCTACCACCGGCCTGATTCTGCAGAACCACGGTCTGTTGCCATGGGCCACCGTGCGGGAGAACGCGGCTCTTGGGCTGCGTATCGGGCATTTTTACAAGGACAAGCGGGTACCTGATGGCACGCCACGCCCGTATCCGCCGGCCCTCCCGCTGAGCGAGGTCGATCGCTGGCTGGAGCGGCTGGATATCGCCCACCTGCGGGACAAGTACCCGGCGCAACTCAGCGGCGGCCAGCAGCAACGGGTCGCCATTGCACGCACGTTGGCGCTGCGTCCCAACCTGCTGCTGATGGATGAGCCTTTCAGTGCGCTGGATGCCATCACACGTGAGGATTTGCAAGACCTGATCGTTGCGTTGCGGCGCGAATTGGGGGTGACAACCATCGCAGTGACGCACAACGTCGAAGAAGCAGCCTTCCTGGGCCGGCGAATCCTGGTGTTGCACGGCCCGCCCAACCGTTGCTCCGACGTGGTCGAAAATCCTGGTGCGGGCACGCCGGGTTACCGGGGAACGACGGGGTTTCTGGCGGTTACTCGAAGGCTGCGGGAGCGGCTGGGAGCGATGGCGCGTGAAACGTGAGGATTCCTGCGTGAATCAGTCATCACGTTTCACGTTTCGCTTTTTACGGCATCACTTACCCGTCAGCCTTCCCCAGCAGAAACCCGTGCTGAGTTTCGAGAATCTTGACCGGGCCGGGTGGCTGTGATATACTGAATTTGTTGCTATAGTTCATGAAGGAGTACATCGATGTCAGTTATGTCCGCCGTCATCAAGATAGCACCAGGCCCGGGGCTGTCGTTGGCGACCGTCGAAGTGCCGCAGATTACCTCTCATGAGATTCTCGTTAAGGTCCGCGCTGCCTCCATCTGTGGCACCGACCTGCATATCTATCGCTGGGATGATTGGGCGCAGGGCCGCATCAAGCCGCCGCTGATTATTGGCCACGAACTATGTGGCACGGTGGTTGAGCGGGGAGCCCAGGTCAGTGACGTGGAGATCGGTGACTTTATCAGCGCTGAAAGTCACGTCACCTGTGGTGTCTGCCAGCAGTGCCGGACGGGTCGTGCACATCTGTGTCAGAATACCCAAATCATCGGCGTTGATCGGGATGGCTGTTTTGCCGAGTACGTGGCGATTCCTGCCGCCAACGCCTGGCTCAACCCGCCGGACATGGATCCGGAGATCGCCTGCTTACAGGAGAACTTCGGGAACGCCGTGCACACAGCCTTCAAAACTGACCTGACGGCCAGGAAGGTGCTGGTGACTGGCTGCGGTCCGGTAGGGCTGATGGCGATTGAGGTCGTGAGGTCTGCCGGCCCCCGCGCTATCTACGCCACGGACGTCAGCCCGTACCGTCTGAACCTGGCGCGCCGGCTGGGCGCCGACCTGGCGCTGAACCCGCGTGAGGTAGATGTGGTTGAAACCATCATGGAAGAGACTGAAGGCGAAGGCGTAGACGTGCTGATCGAGATGAGCGGTGCCTCGTCGGCGATTAACCAGGGCTTCACCCTATTGAAAGACGGCGGTGAGGTGGCGCTGCTTGGCCTCAGCCCGGCTCCCTTTGAGTTCGATCTGAACAATCAGATCATTTTCAAGGGCGCGACGGTGTACGGAGTCATAGGCCGGCAAATCTGGCAGACCTGGTATCAGATGCGAGGTTTGCTCAAGGCCGGCGCTGTCAACCTCCGCCCGATTGTGACCCACCTGTTCCCCCTGGAGGATATCGAGCACGCTTTCGAGGTGACGACTTCGGGCAAGAGCGGGAAGGTGGTCCTGTTCCCCGACGAAGCGGAGTATAAGGCGGCGGTGGAACGGATGGGTGGTCAGCGGATTGGCTTCGTCGAAGTGGATTAACGGATGGGGGGCAGCCCTTCGACGGTCTCAGGACGGCGCGGACTGCCTGCGGCGAAGCGGATTAACGGATGTTGTACATCCAATCTCCAATCTCCAATATCCAATATCCAGTACCCAAATTCGGAGGAGTGACAACGATGTCCAAAGTGAAAACCGGTGACAAACTCGGTTATGTTCGCGACCAACTCGCGGAATTGAAGGAGGAGGGGCTTTACACCACGATTCGCAGCCTGGGATCCGCCCAGGGAGCGTGGCTGGAGGTAGAAGGCCGGCGAGTCCTCAACTTCTGCTCGAACAACTACCTGGGCCTGGCGAATCACCCGCAGTTGGTGGAGCGCGCGAAGCAGGCCATGGACCGGTTTGGGGTCGGGCCGGCAGCGGTGCGGACCATCGCCGGCACGATGGACCTGCACCTGGAGCTGGAACAGCGTTTGGCGCAGTTCAAAGGCGTCGAGGCGGCCATCCTGTTCCAGTCAGGGTTCAATGCCAACCTGGCCGTCATTCCGGCTCTGGTGGGCAAAGGGGATGCCATCATCAGCGATGCGCTGAATCACGCATCCATCATCGACGGCATCCGACTGACCAAGGCCGACCGGTACGTCTACGGCCACACCGACATGGATGACCTGCGCGCGAAGCTGGAGGAAGCTGCCGGCAAAGACTACCGCGCGATCCTGGTCGTGACAGACGGCGTCTTCAGCATGGATGGCGACATCGCGCCGCTGGACCGGATCACTGAGCTGGCTGAGGAATTCGGCGCTATCACCATGGTGGATGATGCCCACGGCGAGGGCGTGCTGGGGCGCGGCGGGCGCGGGATCGTCGATCATTTCGGCCTGCACGGTCGGGTGGATGTGGAGGTGGGCACGCTGAGCAAGGCGTTTGGGGTTGTTGGGGGATACGTGGCCGGCAACGCCACCATCGTGGAGTGGCTGCGGCAGCGTGGCCGGCCCTTCCTGTTCTCCAGCGCCATGACCGTCCCGGACACGGCGGCCTGCCTGGCGTCGGTTGCCCTGCTGGAGGAATCGACGGAGCTGGTAGATCGTCTGTGGGAGAATGCCCGCTACTTCCAGAGCGGCATGGGCGACCTGGGCTTCGACACGGGCAAGACGCAGACGCCCATCACGCCGGTCATGCTGGGCGAAGCACCGCTGGCGCAGCGGTTCTCACAGCGCCTGTTCGAAGAGGGCGTGTTCGGCACCGCTATCGGCTACCCCACGGTGCCGCTTGGCCTGGCGCGTATCCGCGTGATGATCTCTGCTGCCCACGCGAAGGAAGATCTCGACTTCGGGCTGGAGAAGTTCGAGAAGGTCGGTAAGGAGTTGGGGGTCATCCGATGAAAGATACTTACACCTACACTGCACGCAGTGCCGAAGATCCGGACGAGGTGGCGACGTTCACGCTGCACGATCATAGCCTGTCTGTCGAGCTAGGCGGTGCGCTGCTGGCGCAGGTGGAGCGAGTCTTTCAGCCCGAGGAGGCCGAGGGAGAAACGCGATTGCCGCCCTGGTTCAGGCCGGCCCTCACCGCGCTGATACAGCGGCTCCTGCAGCCGTTCAGCGTGGCCGATGTCACTGCCAACGTGAAGGAGGATGGGCTGTGGATCATGGCCTGGGTGCGGGCCGGCGGCCTTCGTCTGGCACCGATCACGGTCGGGTGGCGGCGGGTAGATAACCCCGATGCGGCTCGGGCGTTTGTGAAGGAGCTGAACAAGCGCAAGGTATCCGCCGCGCATCCGGGCCGGTTCCCGGGCCCGCTGGATTATTGGGCCAGTTGGGCTCTGATGGGGTTCTCGATGCTGATTCTGCCGCTGCGGTGGCTGCGAGGGGGAGAGGGGGAAGCAGAATAGCCGGCCTGGTGAGGAATGAAGTGCTGGCCTGGCATGAAAATCGACCATCGTGATCGCTTTCTGGAGCTGGGAATCCCTCTCCGCATCGGACCCGCTGATCCGGCAGAGGCCAGGGCCGAGGTGGAGGCCGTGCGCAACTGGTTCCGTGAACCCTCCGAGGGATCGGTGACGTGATTGCC
>CAZHMV010000037.1:30611-39707 GCA_964532665.1 uncultured Anaerolineales bacterium | reverse complement strand
GCGTAGTGAACGTCAGGAGACTGACCAGCAAGTACAGCCCGAAAAAGCGCATGGTGGACACCAGCACCAGCTTGACACTACACGTGGTAATGCTGATGAACCACCACCCGGCCAACGCTTGACAATCGGTCCCGCCGACGAAGCCACCGCTACTGGTGAAGAGCAGTTGGAATATGGCAAAGGCGAGGATCCAGAGCAGCAGTGGGCGGAGCCCGCGCAAGGCGTACATGAAGGAGATGCGCGCCAGGGTGAACAGGCCGGCGATGATCACCAAGAGCACCACGTTGCCGCTAAACGTTGGCGTGAAGCTCACCACACCGACCAGCAGGATGAAAGCGAGTAACTTTGCCCGCGGATCCAGACGATGCAACACCGACCCCGTCGGCAGGTGCTGCCCGATCGTGACGTTTGCCAGGAACTCATACTCGGCCATCTGTTGTCACTCCGTGTTGCGGCTGGTCGTAGTGCGCACTACGAACCTACCTTCACATACTCTAGCCAGGCTTGTTCAATCTCCACCGCTGCTTCGTCAACGGTCAAGGCATCGGTGCGCACGTCCACCAGCCCCAGCACTCTCAGCCCCTGCATCACCTCGGCCATGGGCGGCACGCCAAGACCGTAGCCGGCCAGCAGGTCGGGGTGGGCGAAGATTTCACGGGGAGAGCCGCCGGCCACGGTGCGGCCATCGACCAGCACGTAGACCCGACCGGCGACCTGGGCGATGTCGTCCATGTTGTGGGTCGCAATGATGATGGGCACGCCGGCCTCGCGGTGGAAGCGAACCAGCCAGCCCAGAAACTCCCGGTGGCTGGCCGGGTCCAGGCCGGCCGTCGGCTCGTCCAGCACCAGCACGCGCGGGCGCAACGCCAGGACGCCGGCCAGGGCCACCTTGCGCCGCTCCCCGCCGCTCAGGGTGAAGGTAAGGCGATCCTTGAAGCCCTCAAAATCCAGACCGACCGCCTCCATGGCCCAGCGTACCCGCTCGCGCTGCTCGTCCAGCGACAGCCCCAGGGCCTGTGGACCGAAAGCGATGTCGTCACCCACGTAGCGTTCGAACAGTTGGTCCTCGGGCTGCTGAAAGACCAGCCCGACCGCGCGCCGCACCTGGCGCACATCGACCTTGCTGTCCGCCAGGTCCATCTCCTCCACCCAGACGTGGCCGGCCTGCGGGCGCAGCAAGCCGTTCAGGTGCTGTAGCAGTGTGGATTTGCCGCTGCCCGTCGGACCGATTAACCCGACGATTTCTCCACGTCCGACGCTCAGGTTCACGTCGTGCAGCGCAGTGGTTTCCAGCGGTGTGCCGGCCATGTACGTGTGTCGCAACCCTTCGACGACGATGGCCGGCTCCCGGCCGTCCTCCTGACCTGGTGCAAGCGTCCCGCCTGGCAACGAACCCCCGAACGGACTAGGCGCGTCGGCAGCGTTCCTGTCGTGCAATGGTTTGCCGTCTGCAAACTGAGACGCTACAAGTTCAACCAGTTCGTCGCATGTCAGCGCGCCGGCCCGCATGTTTGGAATCGAACGATGCAGTCGATGGGCCAACTGCGCGACCGGTGGCAGATCGAGACCCAGTTGCCGGAGCTTGTTGGCCTGGGTGAAGACCTGGCGCGTGGAGCCATCCAGCGCCACCCGGCCGTCGCTGAGGACGATCACGCGGTCCGCCTCGACAGCTTCTTCCATGAAATGCGTGATGTGGATGATGGCCATGCCGGCCTCGTGCAAGCTGCGAGCGATGTTCAGCACATCGCGCCGGCCCTGGGGGTCGAGCATGGCCGTGGCTTCGTCCAGGATGAGGTAGCGGGGCGCCATGGCCAGAGCGCCGGCAATGGCCACCCGTTGCCGCTGGCCGGCCGACAACAGATGCGGCGGGCGCTGGCGATGGCCGTCCAGCCCGACGGCCTGCAACGCCTGGTTGATGCGGCGAACGATCTCGGTGCGCGGCACGCCCAGGTTCTCCGGGCCGAAGGCGACATCCTCTTCGACGACCGTCGCGACGATCTGGTTGTCCGGGTCCTGGAAGACCATGCCGACGCGGCTACGGATGTCCCGCGTGTGGGCCGGGTCGCGGGTGTTCATGCCATCGACGGTGACCTGGCCGGCGGTGGGGAGAAGCAAGGCATTCAAGTGTTTGGCCAACGTCGATTTACCGCTGCCGTTGCGCCCGATGACGGCGACGTACTCGCCGGCCTCGATGGTCAGCGAGACGTCCCGCAGAGCTGTGATGGGCCGGCCCGATTCCAGCTCGTACGTGTGGCTGAGATGCTCGACTTTGATCATAGAAAAGCAAAAGCCTCTCGGGAGGTCCGAGAGGCTCGACGGCAAGATGATGTGAGCGTGTCTACAGCACGCTGTCTCGCCCGACGCTCACGTCTCGGTCCCCGTGGGATCCAAGCGACTGTCAGTGCGATCGTTCGGTTTTCCGGTTTTGAACGGGTTGAACTCGCTGCCGGCGCAACCGGTCAGCGGCATCTCATATTATATCAGAGCTATTCCAAATGCGCAAACGGCAATTTGCAATGGGGCTTCGCTCTAATGTTATTCCTTCGACAGGCTTTCCTTGCTCACACCACGGCCGTGTGCTATACTGTCTCAGCCCAGCCATCTAGCCAACAGCCATCCAGCCAACTACTGTCGGAACAGCAGTCACGAGCGAGAAGCATGAAGATCGCCATTGGCTCGACGAACCCGGTCAAGGTCCGAGCGGTAGAAGCGGTGCTGCGGCGGGTATACTCAACCCCAGAGGTCATCGCCGTGGCGGTTGACTCCGGCGTGCCTGACCAACCCTACGGCGATGAGCAAACCCGTGCCGGCGCTGTAAACCGCGCCCGTCGGGCCCTGGCGGAGGCCGGCGCCGATCTGGGCGTTGGCCTGGAGGGCGGGCTTATCGAGACGGAGCACGGGCTGATGACCTGCGCCTGGTGTGCTATTGTGGACTGCGACGGCAACCTGGGGATTGGGGGCAGTGTGAACGTGTTGCTACCGCCGGCAGTCGTCGAGAGGCTACAGCAGGGCGCAGAGCTGGGCGATGCCATGGACCAGGTGACAGGTATGCGGGACACGAAGCAACAGATGGGGGCGGTAGGCGTCCTGAGCGGCGGGCTCACAAACCGCCAGGAGGCGTACGAACACCTGGTCAAGATGGCCCTGGTGCGTTTTCTGAGGCCGGCTTATTATGAGCAAGAGTAGCAATCACGAACGTCGTTCCACGGCCACGTTCGCTTTCAACCGAAATCTCTCCAGCCGGCCTTGTCATCCACCACCAGGATCGTCTTGGTCATGGCAAACGCTGCGCCGTTTCACGTGAGGTATTCTACGATGATCTGCGCGGTCCAGGCCACCACAGGTACGAGTGTTGATATGAGCAGATTGCGGAGTGTGTCGGTGGTGTACGGCCACTCGGGAGCCTCCTCGACCTGCTTCTTGTACGTCAGCCAGGCGGTAATGGAGTCGGACAGGGCTTCCATGTCGTGTAACTCGCCGGCGGCCGTGCGCGCCTCCAGCTTCTGAAACATCTCCGAAAGGGTGTCGCGGACCAGTTTCAGCTTCTGCTCCTTGGCCTCGGCCATGACGCGGTGCGTACTTGCCATCATCAGGAAAAACACGATGACTGCCACCACAATCAGTGTGACGTTGATGATCATGGGTATGGGCCTGAGAAGCGACTGCGGATCTTGAGTCAGAATCAGTGGCAGCGTCGTTGCCCCGATCAAAGCCACGGACACGCTCAGACTCATGCGGGCCACGGGTTCGAGAGGCGTCGGATCAAAGATGTCGATTTTGAGCGGCTGACGGTGCAGGTCGGAAAAGAGCCGCGCATCCGCGAGGGCGCGATAGATGATCCACCCCAGCAGGCCAAAGGCCAGCAGGGCAGTCAGGATGGCGTACAGCGTCATCCAGCCTGATGGGCCTGACCTCGCCAGTTGACCTGGCAACTGGAGGGAGCCTGTCGCCGGCTGGAGTTGCGGCATGGGGCGTGCCCGCCACGGTCCCATGAGGAGCAATCCGAACACAGCGCCGGCCACCAAGGCCATCCATTCCCGAGGTGAGTTGCGGGCGCTGGACTGAGCCAGCATCTCGTCAAACTTCTCATCGCTCCAGGACACCAGGGATCGAAAGGCGTCGATGGCGCCATCCCTGAACTGGCACATAAAGCGGTGCGCCAGCAAGAGATACCCGAAAAGCGCTGCGTGCATGAGACGCCCGATCCAGAACCGCCCCGCCAACCTCGGGACAGGGATGCCCCCCATCAGACCGAGGCCGGCGAGCGACAGGACGAAGACGATCAGGATGCTCGCCACCACGCGGGGCGCCGACAGTCGGTCCACCTGACGTTCGAGGAAAGTCGAGGGAGTTGTAGTCACTGATGCTGGTGCCATGTCTTGTACACTCTCTGCTTCAGGTACAGACGTACTCGTAACATACGAGGTGCAAATCTTCTCGCGCGATTCTGGGCACGCGCGGCGTTTCCGTAGAAGCCGCGTCGATCCGCCCCTGCTGCTGATAGAGTTCGCCGATCACTTCAACCAGCGTAGACCAGGTAGCACTTGGCATGCAGGAACTTGCGCCGGCCCGATTCTCCGGGTTTGTGGCCGAGATAGAGCCGCACCTCGACGTCATGCCGGCGCAGGAAGCGCACCAACTCTTCCACCAGGCGCTGCGTTTCCTCGCTCAGCGGCTCGGCGTTGAGTTCCCCGCGCAGGTAGGCGGCCGAGTCAGGGCGCAGGCCGACGTCTGCGCCCTCGGCGGGGCTGTCGCCCAGGAGCAGGCGCATGCCGGCCACCGCCGGCAGGGTCTGGCGTAGTTGCTGGTAGCCGCGGATGCTGAAGTAGGCGGTGGCTACGTCCAGTTGCTGGCCCGGCTGCTCGCCCAACAGGTGGTTGAGCACGTCGGCCAGGGTGACGTGGATGTTGTCGATGACGAAGGGGATTCTCATAGACCTGCTGTGAGCTGTCGCTGCCCGTCAAGGCAACTGGACCAGGGTCTCAATTTCGCTGAGGACGGTAGCTAAGTTGGGAGCGGGTGAAGCGACCACGTTGTCCTCCCGACCCTCGTGCTTGTGATGAGGGTAGGTCAGAAGATCCAGTTTTCTGTGATGGCCCGTGTTGTCGTAGCGGAATACCAACTGCTGGGTGGAGTCCATGTACTGGTAGACGTAGGTCAAACGATCAAGGGTGGTCTCAGCGTCCACAAACTCCCGCAAGTGGAGCATTGAACCATCAACAAAGTAGACCTCGCCTCGGATGAAGCCTTCGTGAGTGCTGCGCTTGTCATAGGTTACACTGGAAGACTGAACCACAGGGCAGGCCTCAAGGGTCTCACGCACCCGCTGGAAGTATACCTCAATTCGCAAAACGGATCCCTCGCAGCGTTTCCGCCTTTTCGTGCAGTCTTTCCAGCAGACGATATTCGCCGACCCATTCGGCGAAATCTAGCGTCTCTGCAAGCTCATCGTTCTCGTAGCGTTGCAGAAATTCCTGCGAAGAAAGACCATGTCGAGACTCGAAGGCCTGCAGTCGTTGTTCCGTACGGCGTATGCCGGCCTGTGTTACACGCAGTTCGTTGCTCAGCGCCGCTTCCACCAGGGGGCGTAAGGGACGCTGGCGAGAGGAAGTCAGTGTAAGTACGGTCATATTCAACCTCCTTCTGAAATGTACTTTCTCACTCAGAATTGTATCGAGGATCAAGGGGAAGGTCAAATACGAAACGCAAATCGGGTGCATTCAGGATGTGGGGCAAGTCACCGCTCCTGGCTGGTCCGCAACCGGCGTCCGGCGGCTCATGGACCCACCTGGAGCTCAGACGCCCCCAGAGTGAAATGCACCCAGGATCCCCAGCGCCCAGCTCAGGGATTCGTCATGGGCGGCGGGGTTGCGCTTGCAGCAGGTGGTTGAGCACGCCCGCCAGGGTGACGTGGATGTTGTCGATGACGTAGGGGATTTTCATGGCACTTCGTCCGGGTGTTTAGCATCGGCGCCGTGATCAAAGGCGTCGCGGAATACTGAAGACGAATTCGTTCCCCTCTAGAAACAGGTCGGGGACCTTGCCTGTTGCTGCTTCGATGGCGCGAATGGCCCGGTAGACACCGCTTCCTGCGCCGGTCACGAGGCCCAAACGGCTGAAAAGCGTGTAGACGGTCGGATTGCGCAAAACGTGGGATGCTCCCAACTTCATAGATTCCAGCGTCACCGTGTTGGGTAGCCCACCCGGTGTGCGGACATCGACCCTGTCGTCGAACACGAAGACCCGAACAGGCGCAGCGATGGTGTAGTCGCGATGCGACAGCGCATTCACGATGACTTCCCTGAGCGCATCTTCGGGTATCTCAGGAAAGTTTTCTGGCTCAAATCCCTCAATCCTGTGCTCTTCGAGGAGATGCACTCTAAGGAACCTTGTAGTGTCCTCCAACTGGTCGAGCACAGTGCCGTTTATCTGCGTGAGGTCGGATGGCGGCTGAGACGGGTCTGAACCGGGAAACCTTGCCGCAGTCAGGTGGGCATGGGGCAAGAAATCCTGCACCCGACGGCCAAAGAACAAGACACAACTGATGGTGGGGTAGAAAGCGCTATTCTGGTGGCGCAGCAGGTTCAGGTTCTTCAGAAGGGTTTCGTAATCGACAGCGAGTTCATCCATCCCTCGGCCGTACGCGTGCTTCACAAACTGCTCGACCAGACTGCTATCGATGTCGCCCAGGGCGGCACGCATCACCAACGTCTCATCGTAGAAAAACGTCTCGGTCGCCTGAAACAGCCGCAGCAGTTCCTGGCGGGAGGCCCGGCGTTTCCCCGAGGTCGTTCGAATGAAGTAGTCGCCCTGGTTCGTCTGATAGGGCCGCTGATCGCCTTTGGGCACATTGACCACGACGACAACGGCATCATCCTCACTCCTGACCGTCTCCTGCACGACGGTGATGGGGGGCTCACAGTTGTTGTAGGCGATGTTGTCCACCCACTGCATCACCCGGTCCGGATCATCCACACCGACGATGCGCCTGTCCTGGGCAACGCCGATGACAAACTGGCCGCCGTCGGTGTTGGCGAAGGCCACCAACGATTGCGCATAACTCACGTTGTGGTGTCCTGAGTTTATCGAAGGGTTGATAGGCCACTCCTTGAACTCCGTGTGGATGTTCTTCCACTTGTCGATGCGCGCCTTCAGTTGAAGTATGTCCATGTCAGGTGGCCTCAGTCCATTCAATGCTCGATCGAGTGCTCATCATGACCTCTCCAGTGAACACGAAGTATTCTCAGATTGTAGCACAACTTTAGAAGTAAGCGTTCAGGTGACCGGCACTTCCAAACCAGTTTTCATTCGACAACCGCCTCCTCTAACCCGGTTGTGCTCACTCTTGGTACGATTTCGCAAGTGCCGGTCACCTTATGCGCCTATCCTTGAGACCGCCTGAACGGTTACCTTCTAGAACAGCACAGTTGGTACGGAATCCCTCAGTCACATCTCGTCCTTTGCACCCTATGTTATCTCATTCTGGTAGCCTGTCAAGTCAGGGGGACCGGAAACAGGAATTCTCCCACCAAATACTGCGTATTGCGTACTGCGTAAACGTCGTGCGGGGCATACGCAAGACGCAAGACGTAAGACGCAAGACGTAAGACGCAACACGCCCGCCCAATTCAGCGAAACACCACCCACTTGTTCAGCACGAAATTCCACACAAAGGACGCCCCGGTCGCCAACCCCAGGGCGATGAGTTCGGGCAGGTGAAGGCCCTGCAGCGCCAGCGCCATCGTGCCGGCGTTGATGCCCAGGGCGGCGACGTGCGTGAGGGTGAACAGTCCTGCCGCCCGCCAGGGGTTGCTCCGCGACCGAAACGTCCAGGTGCGGTTCCAGAAGAAGCTGTTCACCATGCCGATGGCATAGGCCAGCCCCTTCGCCAGCACCGGCAGGGCAGCCAGCCCCAGCCAGCGGGTGAGGGCGAAGTAGCTGCCGGCGTCGATCAGGGTGTTGAGGACACCAACGGCCATGAATTTCACGGCCTGGAGCAGGGTCTGGGGCACGGGCAACCCATGGGTCGCCCCCATGCCGGTCGCCCTGATGTTAGCTTCCGCAGTCATACAGCACCTCGCTCTGCGGGCCGGGCAAGACCTCAAAGGTCTCCGAGACCTTTGAGGTCTCAACCTCCACCGGCGTGCAGTTGGCCGAAATCCACCGGGCCAGGTCGGGTTTCTGCTGCGGCAGGCCGAGCACGTAGCGCACCTGCCCATCGGCGACCATTTGCGCCAGGTCGTTGGCGCTGATGATGTTATCGTTGCCGGTGAAACCGCCGAAGGTCAGCACCGGTCGCCCGGTCGCCAGGATGAAGGGCGCTGCGCTGCGCGCGTTGAGTGTGGCCAGCAGGTAGCTGTCCGGCTCCGTGTGTGCCAGCAGGTAGCGCAGGATGGCGGCTTCGTTGGGTGTCAGAATAGCTTTGTTCGGAGTCATGAAGGTGACGCGCTGATTGTCGGACAGGCTGGCGGTGGGCAGCGCGACGTTGGGGTGATAGGTCGTTGCCGCCTGCACCGACCAGACGAAAGGCGCGGCCAGCATGCCGGCCAGCACCGTGGCCAGGGCAGCTTTGCGCAGGGCGGGCGTGCTCCCCAGGGCCAGCAGCCCCAGGCCGGCCAGGGCGATGGCGGCGGCGAGCGGCATCAGCCACCCAAGCGGCGCGTAGTCGCTCACCACGCCGGCCTGCAACCCCAGGGTGACGGCGATCAGCATGACCAGCGCGCCCAGGGCCAGCCAGCGTCTGCGCCTGGCGAGTTGCGCCACGGCCCACAGGGTGATGCCCACCAGCGCGGCCAGCGGCGGACCGAGCATGATCAGGTAGTAGCGGTGGAACAGGCCGGTGGTGAAGGAGAAGTAGGCCAGTTCGGGCAGCAGCCAGGCAGTCCAGAAGAGCAGGGCCAGGTGCTTCTGACTGAACGGCCAGACCCAACCCAGCACCAGGGCGGTCAGCAGGATGCCCAGCAGGGCCAGCGGCAGCAGCCAGGAGGCCTCTTCGACCAGCGGCTGGGTGAACAGGCGCGTCAGCCCGGCGCGGCCGGTTTCGCCCGGCCCACCGGGACCGCCGGCTGGCCGGCCGGGGACGTTGCCGCCCCCGTC
>CAZHMV010000037.1:20853-30511 GCA_964532665.1 uncultured Anaerolineales bacterium | reverse complement strand
CGCCCGGCCCACCGGGACCGCCGGCTGGCCGGCCGGGGACGTTGCCGCCCCCGTCGCCGGCTGGCGGGGGGACGTTGCCGAAGGGAGCGCGTCCCCCGGGGGGCGCAGGCGGACGGCCAGCGAAACCCTGCATGGGTGGACCATCTCCTGGAACGGGGGCGCCATCTCGGGGAGGGGGCGCGGAACGGCCATCCCCCTGGGGACCGCGCCCGGCTGGCCGGCCGTCGTCCTGTGGAGCGCGCCCTCTGCCGGGTCCCCGGTTCAGCAACCCCAGGCGCGCCAGGCCGTTGTGCCCGATGATCAGCTCCATCACCGTGTTGTCCGTGCTGCTGCCGATGTACGGGCGCTGGTCGGCGGGCGTCAGGTCAACGGCCACCACCCAGGCCAGCGAGACGACCAGCAGGACGAGGGTCGCCAGCACCAGGTGCCAGATGCGGTTCCACCAACCGTGCTTTGCGCCGAAGAAGTACACGGCGTAGAAGGCCGGCAGGGGCATGCAGGCCTGCAGCATTTTGATGTTGAAGCCCAGCCCGACCAGGAACGCGCCCAGCAGCAGGTGGCGCAGTTTGCCGCTTTCGGCGGCTTTGAGAAAGGCCCACGCGGCCAGCAGCAACACGAAGACCAGCAGGCCATCGATGGTGTTGTTGCGCTCGGTGGCGATGGTGACGGGCGTGACGGCCAGCACCAGCGCAGCAGCCAGGCCCGGCCACACGCCGAAGTGCCGCCGCACCAGGTGGTAGACCAGCAGAATCGAGCCGAGGCCGGCCAGCGCGTTGGGCAGTGCCAGGGCGAAGCCGTTGACGCCCAGGAAGTAGGCCGAGATAGCCTGCACCCAGAAGCCCAGCGGCGGCTTGTCCACCGTCACGGAGCCGCCGGGCTCGAAAGCGGCGTAGAAGAAGTTGTGCCACGAGGTCAGCATGGACTGGACCGTGGCGGCGTAGTAGGCGTTGCCGATGCTGTACGCCCCCAACTGATAGAAGCGCAGGAATGCGCCCAACAGGACGATAAGCCCCAGCCCAATGGCGGCAACCACCTGATGCGTGCTAATCTCATACAGCCTCTCAGACTCGGCTGCTGTGCGATCAACCACGGGGTCACTCAAGATTGGATCATTGCGTACGGCAGTAGACATTGTTGGAATTCCTCCCGGCCACCTGATTCTCTAATCTTCTCGGGTCTACACAAATCAGTGGGGCGCTCTGAGCGAACAACAGTCCGCGACACCGGATGTTGTGGGTCCCCGGTGTTGATTCCATGAGGTACGGGGACTGTTGTCCCTTCTGAGCGGGTTGACCCCGCTATTCTGCGTATGAGCCATCTTCTCTTGAATAGAGTACCAGGAATATGTTACGATTCTGTAAACGAGAGGTTTAGATTCTGTGGAAAGGCGCTGGAATGATCCTACTTGCTGGATAACAAATTTGACAAATTGACGCGGGGTGGATTATAATCTCAAGGCGCTTGACGCGTTCAATAGCGGGCGTTCGCTGGGCGCTGCGCACCATCCGGCCCTGCCGGCAGGGCCGGCAATTCGCGTCATCTTGGCCGGTCAGGTCGCCTTGATCGCAGTTTTCTGCATCGTTTCAGCGCGCACCCAGATCGCTTTCACTTCTGCTCGCGCTGGACAACAGTCCAGCGCCCCGAAACGTTCTAGAAGCCGCCGGACTGTTGTCCGGCAGGAGCAAATTGCAAAGCCGAGTTTCCTGTAATGATGAAACGATGCCCCTTTTTCGGATCGTTGATCCCGCCATCCGATTGGCTTTTTATCTGTATCAGAATTCCAGGTAAGGAAAGGTCGTAGCACAATGCCAGACAACGATGTGCCCGTATACCAGAACTACATCGCCGGCGAGTGGGTAGATGCCACCTCTGCCGGCCAGTTCGACATCTTCGATCCGGCCACGGGCGAGGTGATCCACCGTGCCCAGAACTCCACCGCTGCGGACATGCAACAGGCCATCGGTGTTGCCAACGATGCGTTCGAGACCAGCGCATGGCGCGAAGATGCCGAACTGCGCACCAAAGCGCTCTTCAAACTGGCCAACGCCCTGCGGGAGGCGAATTTCACCCTCACCCAGATCATGATCAAGGAGGCCGGCAAGATCTTCCCCGTGGCGCGCGGCGAGGCGTTCATGACGGCCACGACCACGGAGCATTACGCCGGCCTGGCTCGCTGGATCTACGGCCGCTCCGCCGTGCCTACGCCCGACTCCCTCAGCATTCTGTTGCGGGAACCGGTGGGCGTGGTCGGGGTAATCGTGCCGTGGAATATGCCGCTGGCGCTGATGATTCGCTCGGTGGCCCCCGCATTGGCAGCCGGCTGTGCCGTGGTCATCAAGCCGGCCGAATACACGACGGGCACCACGGCCGAATTCATGAAGGTCGTGGACAGCATCGAGGAGATCCCCAGGGGCATCGTCAACATGGTGGCCGGCGATGGCCCTACTGTCGGCGCCGAACTGGCTCGGAATGAGCGAGTGGACATGGTGGCGTTCACCGGCGGCACCGATACCGGCCGGGAGATTATGCGCCTGGCCGCCAACAACCTCAAGAAGTTGTCGCTGGAGCTGGGTGGGAAGTCGCCCAACATCATCTTTCGGGACGCCGACTTCGACCGCGCGCTGAAGGGAGCGCTGAACGGCGCAGCCTTCTGGAACGCCGGCCAGGTGTGCACGGCCGGCTCGCGCGTGTTGGTGGAGGCCGACATCCACGACCAGTTCATCGAGCATGTGCAGCAAGCGGTGCCGAAGATGCGCGTCGGACCGGGTGGTGAACGCGGCGTCGCCTGCGGTCCAATCATCTCCGAGAGCCAGCTTCGGCGTGTGATGGAGTACATCGAGACGGGCAAGCAGGAAGCGCAACTGGTCGTGGGTGGCGAGCGGCTCACCGAGGGCGATCTGGCGAGGGGTAATTTCGTCGCCCCCACCGTGTTCGATCACGTCCCCCCGGATGCCCAAATTGCCCAGGAGGAGATTTTCGGCCCCGTCCTCTCGGTGATGGAGTTCGACAACGTCGAACAGGCGGCCCAGATCGCCAACAACACGGTCTACGGGCTGGTGGCGGCGGTGTGGACCAACGACATTAACAAGGCCATGCAACTGGCGAAGAAGGTGCGGGCCGGCACGGTGTGGGTCAACACCTACGGCAAGCTGTTCCAGACCATCGAGTTCGGCGGCTTCAAGCAGAGTGGCCTGGGACGGGTGTATGGGATGGAAGGGCTGTTGGAGTTTACGGAGTTGAAGCATATACACATCCAGCTTCCAGCCATCCAGCTTCCAGCAAACTAGCCATGCCACATTAAGGAGGCAAACATGTCAGACCAATTCGTCACTGTTTCAAAAGAGAATTCCATCGGCTTCGTCACCCTCAACCGACCGCCGGCCAATTCCTACAATGCCGAGTTCATGCAGCACCTGAACGCGGCTATCGACCAGGTGCGTGCCGACGACGGCATCAAGGTGGTGATCGTTCAGAGCGCGCTGGAGCGATTCTTCTGCGCCGGCGCGGATGTCAAGGCCTTCGCCAGCAATCCCCCCGCAGTCAACACTGAAATGGTGCGCTATGCCCACGAGGTCCTGGTGCGGATTGGACGGACGCCGAAGATCTTCATCGCGGCCATCAACGGCCATGCCCTGGGTGGTGGCCTGGAAATTGCCCTGGCCTGCGACCTGCGCTTCGCCGCCGATGGCAAATTCCAGATGGGGCTGCCAGAGGCGACCCTGGGACTGTTGCCCGGCAACGGCGGAACCCAACGCCTGCCCCGGCTGATTGGCAAGGCGAAGGCGCTGGACATGATGATCACCGGTCGCACCGTCGGACCGCAGGAGGCCCTGGAACTGGGCATTGTGGACCGCGTGTTCCCCGCCCATGAGCTGATGTCCGAGACGCGCGCCTATGCCGAGACGCTGGCGAAGGGAGCTACCTACGCCATCGGTCTGATCAAGCTGGCGGTGAACGAGGGGATGGCTGGCAACCTGAGCGCCGGCCTGGCCTTCGAGCTGGAGGGCATCAGCCAACTGTTCAAGAGCGAAGACGCGCGGGAGGGATTCAGCGCGTTTCTGGAGAAGCGGAAGCCGGCGTTCAAAGGGCGGTAACGGAAGGAATCCGGGAAGTCGGGGGAAGTCGGGGGAACTCAGGGGAACTCAGGGGAACTCGGGGGAACTCGGGGGAACTCGGGGGAATTCGGAAGAAGAGGTGTTGGTGCAATACGCAGTACGCAATACGCAGTACTTCAGGGCACGTAGGGCTTTTCAGGAGGCAGTGAGTCATGTCACGGGACGGGCAGATCACCGAAGAGGAGATGCTGGATCGGATTCGCAAAGGGTATTTGATCGAATCGCCGGAGCAGATGACGGAAAAGTATAAGGCGGCGCTCAAGGTGATTCTGACTGTGTCTGGTGACACGGAGTTGGTCAGCGCGCCGGCCTATTACATGGCCGCTCGGGCTGCGCCGACGGTGAATTCCTTCATCTCTGCCATGGCCATCGTCCAGGATGAGTTGGGGCATGCCCACATCGCCTATCGTCTACTGAAGGACCTGGGGGTGGATGTGGAGCAGTTGGTCTACGAAAGGGACCCCCAGCAATTCAAGTATCCCTACGCTTTCGACGTGCCGCTGGAGACGTGGCTGGAGTTGTGCGTGGCGAATGCGTTCTACGACCGGGCTGGTTTCATCCTCCTGGGCGACGTCTACAAGCACACCTCCTACGGCCCCTGGAAGCGGGCTTTGGCGAAGGTGGACAAGGAAGAGAACTTCCATCTGCGTCACGGCGAGGTCTGGATGCGACGTATCAACGGTGATGCCGAGGGTCACGAGCGTCTCCAGCGGGCTGTGAACTGGATGTTCCCGCTGACCGTTGAATGGTTCGGCCTGCCGGATCGGTTGAAGGTGCACACCGACCAGTTGCTTTACCAGCTCAAGGGGTACACCAACGACCAACTGCGCCAGCAGTGGCTCTCCACCGCTGTGCCGCTGTGCGAGGAATTGGGGTTGAAGGTGCCGGCCCACTACGATCAGGCGAAGGACGAGTATGTGCTGGACTTCCCCTTCCCCTGCCAGTTCGACGCCGAGGAAAAACGCTGGCTCTTCGAAGAGGGTGAAATCTCGTGGGACGACGTTGTCAGGCGTTGGAAGGGCCGCGGACCGCGCAACGAGATGTATGTGGAGCGGCTTCAGAAAGGTCATCGGCAGATCAAGCAGATGTTAGAGGCGGCGTGAGATGACCGCCTGGTCTGGGGAGAACGGCAGCGGGGTGGGGAGGACAAGGGAAAAAGGGAAAAAGGGAAAAAGGGGAGAGGGGGAGCAGCGATCCTCTGCCTCTCGTTCGCCGGCGCGCTTGTGGGAAGCTCTGGAAGAGGTGAATGACCCCGAGTTCCCCATGAGTCTGGTGGACATGGGGCTGATCTACGGAATCGAGTGGGAGGACACGACGGTTCGCGTGGATCTGACCTTCACGGCTATGGGGTGCCCGGCCATGGACTTCATCCTCCAGGATGTTCGGGAACGTCTCCTGCAGGAAGAAGGTGTGGACGACGTGGAGATCGAGATCGTCTGGGATCCGCCCTGGACCAAAGAGCGTTTATCGGAGAAGGGCCGGGCCTTGCTGTTGCACTGGGGAGTGACCACATGAACGAGACGTTGAATCCCAGCCAGGTTTACGAGGTGTTCGCCCGGCGCTCGTACAAGGACCCGCTGCACCATGTGGGCTACGTCTCCGCCCCGGACGACGGGTTGGCAACGGTTTACGCCAGGAGCATCTACGACGAGTGGACCTGGGCGGAGATGATCATTGTTCCCCGCCAGGCCATCATCCGGGTGATTGAGCCATGAATACACAAGCATCCCAACACACAGATGTCTTGGCCGGCGTGCCGGCTGACCTGCAACCCGATCTGGCCAACTTCCTGATCTCCCTGGCCGACAACAAGCAGTTCCTTGGCCTGCGCTACGCTGAGTGGGCCGACGGCGGACCAACCCTGGAAGCCAGCGTCTCGGCCGCGGCCATGGCGCAGGATGAACTGGGCCATGCTCGCAGTCTGCACGCCGTTCTGCGCGATTTCCCCCAGGTGCCATCGGAGGTATACGAGAAGGACCTGGAGCGAGAGAACTATCGGCAGATCACATTTCTCACTCAGCCCCTGCCACGCTGGACGGATCTGATTGCGGTCAATTTCCTGTTTGATACGGCCCTCACCGTGCTCTTCGAGGCCGCGAGGGATTCCAGCTTCAGCCCGCTGCGGCAGCGGGCGCGCAAGCTGGTGGAGGAGGAGCGATTTCACTATATCTACGGTCGCGACTGGTTCCGCCGGCTGGCCCAGGCCGCGCCGGCCAGCCATGGCGCGTTGCAAGAGGCCGTGGACGCGCTGTGGGTCGAGACGCTGTGCTGGTACGGCCCGCCCGAGGGCGACGTGGATTGCCTGCACGCCCATGGCATCTTCGACGGGGACAGCCAGGCCCTCTGTCAGCGCCTCCTGGATCGGGTGATGCCCGTGCTGCAGGAAGTGGATATCCAGCCGCCGTTGAGCTTCCAGCGGGACGGCGATGTCTGGATGGCTGAGGGTACTTTGCCGTGGGAGAGTTGGGACCCGGTGAATCGCCGGCTGGGGTGAACGGGGCGTTTATCGACTTTCATTCATCGGCCGGGACCGGAGAGCTGAGGAGTTACGCCCTACGGCATTCTGAGTGGACATGAAACGATGACTGAGACACCCAGTTCGGATACTCATGAGAAGGGGCCAGCGTGTCCTTTCTGCCAATCCGAAGACACCGAAATGATGGCGCTTTTTGGCTCTCAGTTGCTGACTTCCCAGTACTACTGCAACGGATGCCACACCGTGTTCGAGGTCGTGCGCCACCAAGCCGTGTCTGCGGGCGCAGGAGAAGACGCGGGCACGGTTAAAAGTGATGCCTGACGGGAGATGAGGGGTTGAAGTATGGCGCAAACCCTACATCGGATTCAGAATCAAACGGATTCTTTCAGCCGGCGTCGCGCAATTCGTTGTATTCACAATTCGTTGTAGTGTCTGAGATTGGAGATTGAAGATTGACGAAACTCTTGTCAATGCGCCAGACGATTGAGCAGTTCGTGCCCGATGGCGCTTCGGTAGTGATGGGGGCGGCGCTGGAGTCGCTAATTCCCTTCGCCGCCGGCCACGAGATCATCCGCCAGGGCAAGCGGGACCTGACGCTCATCGGACCCATCTCGGATATGCTGTTCGACCAACTCATCGGGGCCGGCTGTGTCCGCAAGGTGGTCGCTGCCTGGGTGGGCAACGTGAGTGCGGGATTGGCCCACAACTACCGGCGCGCCGTTGAGAAGGGGGTGCCGCACCCGATTGAGATCGAGGATCACAGCAATTTCACCGTCGGGCTGGCATTGCTGGCCGCCTCGTTGGGAGCGCCATACATCCCCACGCGCACCGCGCTGGGCACCGACATCTTGAAGACCAACCCGACGCTGAAAGTGACCTCATTGCCTCAGCCCCCCCCGCCCCCCAATCCTGGGGGGGTAGGGGGGCCAGGATCGCCGGTGGTGTTGGTGCCGGCGCTGCAGCCAGACGTGGCCATCCTCCACGTGCAACGCAGCGATTCCGACGGCAACGCCCATGCCTGGGGCAACCTGGGGATCAGCGAGGAGGCCGCGCTGGCCAGCCAGACGGTCATCCTCGTGGCCGAGGAGATTGTAGATCGCGATGTGATTCTCAGCGACCCGAACCGAGTGCTGGTGCCTGGTTTCAGAGTCGCGGCAGTGGTGCACGAGCCGGGCGGCGCCCACCCGTCGCCGGTACAGGGGTACTACAACCGGGATCATGATGCCTATCACGCGTACCACCAGGCCACCCGTACGCCGGAGGGCTTTCAGCGGTGGCTGGCGGAGTGGGTGTTGGGTGTGCCGGACCGGGCCGGCTACCTGGCGCGGTTGGGGGAACGATGGCCGGCGCTGGGGGTAAAAGACCATCGGTTGGCCGCGCCTGTGGACTACGGGTACTGAGTTGATCTATCCTACAGACGAACAGGAAGCCTTCATGCGCGAAGCCCTGCGCGAGGCGGCACTCGCGTTCGAAGAAGGCAATCTACCCATCGGGGCCGTCATTGTTGACGATGGGGAGATCGTCAGTCGTGGGAGGAACCAGGGCGTTACCGGGCACTTCCTGCAGCATGCGGAGATGGAGGCGATCTCGCGGCTGCCGGCGGCCTTTGAACGGCGGGACCAGGCTGCGGTCTTCACAACGGTGGAGCCGTGCTACCTCTGTTTTGGGGCGATCCTGGTGGCCCGCATTGGTCACGTCTTCTTTGCGGCTCGCGATGTGCACTTTGGCTGTGGTCAGGTACTGGGCGCGGGACGATACGAGCGTTCGCGGATTCTGACGTTTGAGGGTGGGGTTCTGGAAAGAGAGGCGTTCGACCTGCTGTATCGACACTCGGAGAGTCATTGCCGGCTGGTATTTGGTGATCGGTTCGATTCTCTCTTGGGGCAAAGGTGACCGGCACTTACAGGCTTGATCTAGAAGTTGGTGCTCCAGAGACTGTGCAGGCGCTCTTGTCTTCAGGGTTGTAGCGTAAGTGCCGGTCACCTGAACGGCCATGAGGCAACAAAGGATCTGAAGGAGGGAGGCATGATCCGAGGCATTGATAACGTAGGCATTGCCGTTGGCAGCCTGGAGGCCAGCCTGCGGTTCTACGGGGCATTGGGCTTCGAGCTGGTGTACCAGGATGAGTTCAGCGCGATGGTGAAGGCCGGCACAGCCCAGCTATACCTCTTCGCCACAGACAGCGATGCATCGCTGTCGCGCAGCTTCGACCTGGAGGGCAATCCACGGGGGATCGATCACATCAGTCTACTGGTCGAAAACGTGGACACGCTGTGTAATGAGCTGGAGGCACAGGGGGTGTCTCTGGCCCGCCCGCCTCAGGACTATGACTGGGGCGCTCGGGCTGCATGTCTCTACGATCCAGATGGGAATTGTATCTGGCTCTTGCAGAGAGATTGAACCAGGAAGTCGTGTGCTATGAACTGTTGCCAATGTCAGGGCATTGAGGCCGTCTTCGATCCGAAACACGTGGCTAAAGAACTCGAAAACTACCGCAAGAAGGGGCCGGCCAACACCACCCGCATGTTGATCGATGCGCTCATATCCCGTGGGGTCGAGGAGATGACGCTGCTGGACATCGGCGGGGGCGTTGGGGCCATCCAGCATGCGTTGTTGCGTGCCGGCATGACCACGGCCGTCGGCGTGGACGCGTCGCCAGCCTACCTCGAAGCGGCAAAGGAAGAAGCCGAGCGGCAGGGCTTTGCCGATCGCGTGACGTCCCACGCTGGAGACTTCGTGGATCTGGCACCAGAGATTCCGCCGGCGGATGTTGTCACCCTGGACCGGGTGATCTGCTGCTACCACGATATGGAGGCGCTGGTGGGGTTGTCATCGGAGCGGGCTCGGAGGCTGTACGGCCTGGTTTTTCCGCGTGATGAGTGGTGGGTGAGGATGGCCGGCCCGATTGCCAATCTCTTCTTCCGGCTACGACGCAACCCATTTCGCGTCTTTCTCCATCCGACTGAGGCGGTCGATGCGGTGTTGCGCGGTAATGGCCTGGTGCAGCGGTTTTGCGGAAAGACTTTGGTGTGGCAGGTGATGGTGTATCAGCGGGTGGCGGTCTCAG
>CAZHMV010000037.1:14069-20753 GCA_964532665.1 uncultured Anaerolineales bacterium | reverse complement strand
TGCGGAAAGACTTTGGTGTGGCAGGTGATGGTGTATCAGCGGGTGGCGGTCTCAGCGGATTAGCGGAGGGGTGGTCAGCGGATTGCCTGCGGCGAAGCGGATTAGCGGAGGGGCTGACAGCGGATTGCCTGTGGCGAAGCGGATTAGCGGAGGGATAACGGATAAGCGGATGCTAACGGATGTTGGTGGAGGTCGATGGATGGCAAAGTTTTTTATCAACGGCGAGTTTGTGGATTCTGTGAGTGGCGAGGTTGAGGAGATTCGGAATCCGGCCACGGGGGAAGTGGTGGACACGGTTGCCTGGGGCGTGGCTGAGGACGTGGATCGGGCTGTGGAGGCTGCCGGCGCAGCCTTCGAGGGCTGGTGGGCGACACCGGCCTCCAAACGAGGTGAGATCCTGTACCGGGGCGCCCGGCTCATTGAGGAAAACATTGATGGGTTGGCCCACACACTGACCTCGGAGCAGGGCAAGCCGCTGCGGGAGGCGCGCCTGGAGCTGCGTCGTTTCATCCACACGCTGGAGCACTACGCCGGCCTGAGCAAGAACATCCGGGGCGGCTATGTGCCCAACCTGGACGAGGGGAAGTACGGTCTGATCCTGAAGCGCCCTATCGGCGTGTGTGCGGCCATCGTGCCCTGGAACTTCCCCGTCTCGCTCATGGGTAACAAGATCGCGCCAGCGCTGGTGGCCGGCAACACCGTGGTGGTTAAGCCGGCTGGCACCACCCCCCTCACCGACACCAACGTGTGCGCCCTGCTGACCCAGGCCGGCCTGCCACCGGGCGTGTTGAACGTGGTGGTTGGGTCCGGAGGTGTGGTCGGGCAGGCGCTGGTGGAGCATCCGAAAGTGCGCAAGATTGGCTTCACCGGGTCCACGCCCGTGGGCCGGCAGGTCATGGCCACGGCTGCCCAGCAGATCAAGCGTGTCACGTTGGAGCTGGGGGGCAGCGATCCCATGATCGTCTGCGACGACGCCGACATGGATCGGGCGGTCAGTGCTGCCTCCGTAGGCCGATTCTTCAACTGCGGCCAGGCCTGTCTGGCCATCAAGCGGCTGTACATCTTCGAGAGCATCGCCGACGAGTTCACCGACAAGCTGGTGGCCAAGGTGAAGCGGCTTCGCGTGGGACCTGGTCTGCAGCAAGGAACGATGATCGGTCCGCTACACACCGCCCATCAGCGGCAGGAGGTGGAGGAGCAGGTGCAGGACGCCGTCCAGCGCGGGGCGACTGTGTTGGTGGGCGGCGAGCGTCCCGCTGGCGATGGTTACGAGCACGGCAACTTCTACCTGCCGACCCTGCTGGTGGATGTGGACTCCGCGTCCCGCGTCTCCCGCGAGGAGGTATTTGGGCCGGCGCTGCCCATCTGGCGCGTCCACGACATCGATGAAGCCATCGCGCGGGCCAACGACCACATCTACGGCCTGGGGTCGTCCATCTGGACGCGGGACCTGGAGAAGGCGACGGTGGCGGCCGAGCGGCTGGAGGCCGGCTACACCTGGATCAACTCCGCCCAGATCATCTACGACGAACTGCCTTTCGGCGGATTGAAGCAGAGCGGCCTGGGGAAGGAGCACGGGATCGAGGCACTCGACTACTATATGGAGACAAAGGCGGTGGTTGTGGCGACTGGGTAAGAATTGTTAGGCAGCGTAGGTCTCGGTGCGTTTCTTCATCCATTGCTCGAGAAGAGCGAAGTAGAGAAGACTCTGTGCTACCACGATGAACAGGAACACGGCCAATGATTCAATGTCACCGACAATGTGGCCGAGAATCTCGTAATGGGTTCCAACCCAGCTCGACTCCAGCCATACATAAAGCGCACCGAAAGGAATGTTTGGCAGGAAGAAGACCCAGGGCGGAAGGATCCCTGAAGCGCACAACACTCCAATCAGCCAGTCAAGAGCAAGGAGCGTCCCTGCAATTAGAGCCAGATTGCGTAGTCGTCTTACTTGCATTTGGTCCTCCTTCTGGTTACTGAACCAATGTTCACGAATCAGGTTGATTGGCAGGTCTCGGAGCTCTCGCAAGAAGAGAGCGATTACAGATCCAATACCTGCCTGGGCAGCTTCGGTCAGCAAGTCTGCAAAGACCATTTCCATCTCACTGGCAAACTTGGTGCGGAAGCGATATGGATACAAACGGATCAATGCGGAATAGAGCATCCTGCTTACGCGAACAACTGCTGTCATATTTGCTCTCCGTTGAGAACCGGTCGGGCAACCTTGACCAGATTTCGCAAGCGTTCGATTTCGGCTGCTAGTATGCGTCGCCCTAGAGGGGTCAAAGCGTAAGCTTTGCGTGGGCGACCAGAGATGTCAACCTGGGAATCGTCTACTCGTTCTATCCAGCCTTGTTCAAGCAAACGCTTAAGCGCACCGTAGAGAGTTCCCGTACTCAGAGAAACTCGATCGTCGCTCAGGGAAGTAACGTCTTTTAGTATAGCGTAACCGTGCTTGGGTTCGTATGCCAAACTAAGCAGGATGAGAAAGGTGGATTCAGTTAGTGGCAAGTCGGACTGAGGATTGACTGAATTCATAGTTACGCATCCTCGGTTGATATGTCGCGCTACGATATGTCGTCTAACGATATATTACCACATTTTGCTCTCGATGTCAAGAGGTTTTCCCGGCGCAAACGTCGCCTAACAACGGGTTGCAGCCGGCCGCGCTGGGCGTCGCGCTTTTGTGGCCTGTTGGTTAATGGCCCTGGTACTGGCACTCGCCGGGTTTGTTGGCGAAGCGATAGCTGGTGGATTGTTCACCGCAATGACAGGCCTGAGTACACCGGGATCTTGATGCGACCGAGAGTGGGCCGTGAGGCAAGTTGGAGGATACCAGGGACAG
This sequence comes from uncultured Anaerolineales bacterium, assembly GCA_964532665.1. Lineage (GTDB taxonomy): Bacteria > Chloroflexota > Anaerolineae > Epilineales > JAANWY01 > CAZHMV01. Next base: position 17,908 of record CAZHMV010000037.1, on the reverse strand, counting down.
CAGTAAACTTGGCACATTGCGCCATGGGCGAACGTGGAATGCCGCCCAACGGCAGCAAGCACAGAAAGGGAAGTAAGATGTCCGAGAAAGCACTGAACAATATGGAATACGACGAGTTTCAGACCTTGATTGACCACTACATCGAGCGATCCTCGCAACAGAGCGGCGAGATGCCGGCTCCCACCTTTTTCGCGCTGTTGTTCGAGAAAGCTGCGCAGCGAGCGACGGGGACCATCGAGGTCACAGGGCGCGTCGTAGACGGGCAATTGGTACTGACTCTTTGATCGCCGAAGATCTCCTGACCGAGGCGAAACGGGCGGTGGTGGTGGCAATAGGGTGAGGTTGCTAGGGGTCTATCAGTTCGAAAGCGAGGTTCTTACCGTCGAGGGTAATCACAAAGTGATTCAGCGCGTTCCGGCCAAGAAGGAGGTCCTTACGCGGAGCTTCCACAGCCTCCAGTGGTCCCACCGAATAGCCTTCCACTTCGAGACGGATCAAATAGACGTCCTTTGGCACAGGGAACCTGTCGAAACCTCGCGCGATGGTTGTCCGATAGGCTGTGAGTTGTAGCTGATCTGCCAGGGTGTCGGGAATGACACACATATCAGCTCCTGTATCGAGTTTGGCGCGACAGGCTGCCGGCTTGGTGGAATCAACGGGATGAGAAACCAGGACATCAACACAGGGGGCAGGTGGCTTGAACGTTGAGTCGTACGTAGGCATCAGACCAATATCTCTGGGGAGGGAAACTCGACAGTCTCAGGTTCTTCGGAGACGAGCCCCACGTAGATGGGGACATATCCGAACCGTGCGTACACGCGCGTTGCCAGGTCTACCGGGTCACTTCCTGAATCAACCACGTGACCATTGCAAACGGCAACGTATTGCCCTTCGTAGGTGTCAAGCAAGGCATCTTTCATCTCGTAAAAGGCGGTTCGTTCTTCCTCAAAGCTCCTGGCTTTCTCGCGTTGCTCCCGCCAAGCAGCGAATTCGCGGTATTCGGGGAAGGGAACAATCGCCGCCACGGGCTCACCGTCCCGTTCCAGAATGATGGGCTCTTGGGCCAGTTGCTCCTCATCGACTCGGAGCTTGTAAGCCGCTTGCGCTTCAGCTATCTTGACAGTCTTGACCATGCTTGACACCTCGGTAAGAGTATAACACTGGAGATCGTCTCTGTCAATATCGGATCAACTCATGGACTACACACCACAAGAACTCATGGTCGTTGCCGCAGCGCGGGAAATCCACGATGGCGAGGTGGTCTTCGTGGGGATGCGGCTGCCGCTGCTGGCTTTTGGTCTGGCCAAGGAGACTCACGCCCCCAACGCCGTGGGGCTTTTTGAGAACGGCCTGGTCCGCGACCGGCCGTCGTCGGAATTGCTCTACACCATGTCCGACTCGCCAAACGTGGCCGGCGCGCTGTGGTGCACGCGCATGGTCAACGTGATGGGCTTCCTGGCTCGAGGCGAGGTGGACCTGGGCTTCATCGGTGGGGCCGAAATCGACCGCTACGGAAACCTGAACACTTCCTACATTGGCGGACCGGATCACGTGCAGGTGAAGCTGCCGGGTAGCGGGGGCGCGGCCGACATCGCCTGCCTGTCGCGCCGGCTGATCATCATCATGGCCCACGAGAAGCGCCGCTTCGTCCCCCAGGTCGGCTACGTCACCTCGCCGGGCCACGGAGAGGGGCAGGGCTGGCGGGAGCGCGTGGGCGTGCCTGGGGGAGGGCCGGCGGCGGTCATCACCACCCTGGGCGTGCTGACGGCGGACCCGGACAGCCGGGAGCTGATGCTCCACTCCTATCACCCCTTCACCACGTCCGAGGAGGTGCGAACGAACACCGGCTGGGACCTGCGCCTGTCACCCAACCTGCACGAAACGCCGCCACCAACCCTGGAGGAACTGGCCATCATCCGCCGTTACGATCCGCAGGGGTTCTGGACGCGGTGAGAGGAGTTCCCCGGAGTTCCCCCAAGTTCCCCAGAGTTCCTGCGATTCCTATAGAACTTCTGGACAAGACAGAGGGATGCGAGGAACTCGGCGGAACTCGTAGGAACTCAGGGGAACTCTGGGCTTGATTCAACGAGATAGGTGTTTACAAGTTGTAGGAGAACTGAATGACCATCGACTACGCTATCATCGACATCCACACCCATATCAACCCGCTGCACATGCTGAACGAGGGGGCGGAAGGGCTGTTCCGCCGGCAGCATGGCGGCTACTTCGACGAGCTACGGGAGTTGGTTGCCAACCCCGACACGCTGTTGCGAATCATGGACCGCGACGGCGTGGAGAAGCTTGGGATGGTCAACTACGTCGCGCCCGATGTGATCGGCTTCACGCCCGAAGCCAACGACTGGGCCGCGGCGTACGCGTGCCACGCCCCCGACCGACTGATCCCCTTCGGTTCGGTTCACCCGCGCTACTGCGACAACGACCTCGCCGACGAAGTGGATCGCCTGGCCGATCTGGGGATCCGTGCCCTGAAAGTCCACCCGCCCCACCAGTTGTTCTACCCCGACGCGTATCGTGACGGCGGTGGCCTGCCCGAACTGGCCCGTGTCTATGAGCGTGCCGAGGAACGGGGCATGCCGGTCATGTTCCACACCGGCACCTCCGTCTTCCCGCTGGCCCGCAACAAGTACGGCCACCCCATGCATCTGGACGACATCCTGGTGGACTTTCCCAATCTGAAGATCATCATGGCCCATGGGGGGCGGCCCCTCTGGATGAACGAGTGTTTCTTCCTGCTCCGCCGAAGTCCCAACGTCTACATGGACATATCGAGTATCCCACCCCAGCGGTTGGTGGAGCACTACTTCCCACGCCTGGAGGAGATCGCCGATCAGGTGCTGTTCGGCAGCGATTGGCCGGGACCGGGACCGAAAGACATGCGCACCAATATCGAGCGCTTTCTGGACTTGCCCCTGTCTGATGAGGCGAAGCGGAAGATATTGAGGGAGAATGCATTGAAGCTGTTCAGTGGCTAGATGGCTAGATGGCTAGATAGCTAGCCGCCGGTTGGGTTTTCCAAAGTGGTTTCAAATGACCCATGAATGTCCTCAATGAAGCAAGAACATACCTGGCTGATTCTCTCCGGGGAAAAAGCAATCCATACGAAACCAGACATCCCTGGCGGAAAAGTTGGGAGTTTGCAGTTTTGCATTCCTTCCGGGTTGAGACCTATGTTTTGAAGATCTTGGAGCGAGAATCGCACGATCTACCAGAAGATGAGGTTGTATTGCTTCGATTGGCAGCCATCTTGCATGACGTTGGCCGCCTGGAACTCACGGACAACCATGCAGAATTGGGGCGTGAAATTGTGCACACCTGGCTGCAAAATCGGCCTGAAGTGATGCACGGCATCTCAGATACTGAGCGGCTTTTGGAATTGATTGGAGACCACTCGGATAAAGAGAAGGTCGAGACGGACTTTAGCAAAGCCGTATTGAAGGACGCCGATACCCTGGATGAGATTGGAGCCATGTCTGTGTTCATGGCAATGAATTGGTTAGATCATGAATCGCCGTTTTTCTTTCATCAGTTGCAGCGACGATTGATCGAATTTGAATTGCCGTTCTGTGAGCAAAAGGTTGGCGTGTTGAACACGCAAGGGGCACGTGAAATCCTGAAAGAAAAGCGGGCATTTATCAAAGCATTTATTGCTCAACTCGCAGATGAGTTGGAGTGTGACGCTTTCGTTGAGCAAATCTTTGGTCCTTAGAGGAATAACAGCGGCTAACCAGCCATCCAGCCATCCGGCCATCTAGCCATCTAACCATGGAGACATACCATGCAAGTCGGCATCGGACTACCCAACACCATACCGGGCACAG
>CAZHMV010000037.1:2376-13969 GCA_964532665.1 uncultured Anaerolineales bacterium | reverse complement strand
TGGAGACATACCATGCAAGTCGGCATCGGACTACCCAACACCATACCGGGCACAGCCGGCGACCTCATCTTGGAATGGGCGCGCCGGGCCGAGGAGGGGCCGTTCTCCAGCCTGGGCGTCCTGGACCGGATCGTGTACGATTGCTATGAGCCGCTGACGACCCTGGCAGCCGTCGCCGGCATTACCCGGCGCGTGCGGCTGGTCACCATGGTCGTGATTGGGCCGCTGCGCAACACCGTCCTCCTGGCCAAAGCATCTGCCACCATCGACGTCCTGTCCGGCGGCCGGCTGACCCTGGGGCTGGCTGTCGGGGCCCGCACCGAGGACTACGTGGCCGCTGGCGTCGATCCCCGCGGGCGTGGCCGGCGACTGTCCGAGCAACTGGTTGCCCTGCGAGACTACTGGGAGGATGAGACCGTCGGCCCCCGGCCGGCCCAGCCCGGCGGCCCGGAACTGCTGGTGGGCGGCCTCAGCGACCTGGCCTTCGCTCGCGTGGCGCGCTACGCAGACGGCTACGTGCATGGGGGCGGTCCTCCACGGGCTTTTGCCCGCGCTGCTGAGAAGGCTCGTGCCGCCTGGGCGGATGCCGGTCGGCCGGGCCGGCCTCGCCTGTGGGCACAGGGCTACTTCGCCTTGGGCGACGAGGCGTCCGAGGCCGGCCGGCAGTACCTGCTGGACTACTACGCCTTCGCCGGCCCGTTTGCCGAGAAGGTTGCAGAGGGCCTGCTCACCACCCCCCAGGCCATCGTCCAGTTCATCCGGGGCTACGCGGAGGCCGGCTGCGACGAGCTGGTCCTGCTGCCCACCGTCGCCAACATCGAGCAGCTTGACCGTCTGGCAGAGATTGTCGTTGGACCGGGCAGCACCTGACCCCTAAGCGCAGCAAGCATGCTCCGATACGCAATTCATGCTCCGTGTGGTATCATTAATGTGATGGCGAAAGGTACTATGACACTGTGGATCTTCTTCAAGACATTCAAGCAGAAGTTCGTCGAGCTGGGCTCAGCCTTACTCTGCATGCTCAGCAACAGATGACCTCCCGACGCATCGCGGTAGGAGAGGCGAGAGAAGCATTGCTTTCTGCAGATGCCGAAGTGATTGAGGATTACCCAGGTGACCCCCGTGGTCCCAGTTGTCTGGTCTACGGGCAAGCCGGTGGCCGCGTGCTGCATGTGCATGTAAGCCATCCCCCTGGTATCGTCGTCATCACGATGTATGAGCCTGACCCCGACAAATGGGAAGTGGATCTTAGGACACGAAAGTGAGGGCCTAGCATGGCAATGTGCCCAAGATGTAAGAGTGAGGCGCTGGAACCGCGCACGATCAGATACACACAAGAGTACAAAGGCCGACTTTACATTATTGAGAATGTACCCGCCCACGTCTGCATGCAGTGTGGCGAAGTCATTCTCTCGGAAGCTGTCGCTGAGAAGATTCAGCGACTTGTCTGGTCCGGCGCTGAGCCCGAGCGCACAGAGCAAGTGCCAGTCTATGCCGTGGCCTGAGTAACGAGGGTCGCAAAGCGCAGAGAAGCTGAGAGAACTTTGTGAGAATCATCATCATTGGCGGAGGGCCGGCCGGGCTGTACGCCGGCCTGTTGCTGAAAAAAGTGGACCCAAGTCACGACATCATCGTCTTCGAGCGGAATCCGCCCGGGGCGACGTACGGCTGGGGGGTTGTCTTCTCGGATCGGACTCTGGCGTCCTTCCGCGAGGCAGACTACAAGAGCTACGCCGAGATCACAGACAGTTTTGTGATCTGGGATGCCATCGACGTCCACTACCGGGGAGAACGCATCCGGTGCGGCGGCCATGTCTTTGCCGGCCTGCGGCGCACTCGCCTGCTTGAGATTCTGCAGCGGCGCTGTGAGGATTTGGGGGTGCAGTTGCAGTTCGAGACCCAGGTCACGGATCTATCCGCGGTCGAAGATTTCGACCTGCTCATCGGTGCTGATGGGATCAACAGCGTGGTCCGCGAAACTTATGCCCACGTCTTCAAGCCGGGTCTGGAAGCCGGCAAGGCGAAGTACATCTGGCTTGGTACCCATAAGCCGTTCGACTCCTTCACTTTCGTCTTTCGGGAAAACGAACACGGGCTTTTCCAGGCCCATGTGTATCCGTTCGACGGCTACACCAGCACGTTCATCGTCGAGTGCGACGAAGCGAGCTGGCGGCGGGCTGGCCTGGATCAGGCAGACGAAGTCGAAAACATCGCCTACTGCGAGCAACTCTTCGCGGATCAACTGTGTGGCAACACCTTGATGTCCAACAAGTCCCGGTGGATCAACTTCATCACCGTCCGCAACAAGACCTGGCGGCACGAGAACATTGTCCTGCTGGGCGACTCGGCGCACACGGCCCATTTCTCCATCGGATCGGGGACGAAGCTGGCCATGGAGGACGCCATTGCTCTGGCTAACGCCTTTGAACGGCACGACGACGTGGAAGCGGCGCTCAACGACTATGAGATGGAGCGCCGCCCGCGCGTCGAGGCGCTCCAGGCAGCGGCCCGCGAAAGCCGGACCTATTTCGAGAACGTGCGCCGATACCTGCATCTTGATCCTATGCAATTCACCTTTCACCTGCTCACCCGCAGCGGGCGTCTCTCATACAGCAACCTCCGGCTACGGGATCCGTACTACGTCGATGATGTCGATCGCTGGTTTGCTGCATCGACTACGGATGGCCAATCTGTGCCAGGGAGCAAGGGAAAAAGGGAAAAAGGGAAAAAGGAGGAAGTTATCTCCGCTCTTCTGCCCCGCCGCACGCCCACACTGGTTGCGCCTCCGCCCATGCTCACAATGCTCAGGCTCCGCGAGATGACTCTGCCAAACCGCGTCGCTCTGGCGGCTGCGCCGATGTACTCGGCGACGGACGGCACCCCCGGCGACACTCACACGGACCAGATCAGCCGGCTGGCTCTGTCGGGTGCTGCCCTGATCTTGACAGAACCGACCGCCGTGTCGTCCGAAGGGCGCATCACACCCGGCTGCACCGGCATGTATCGTCCTGAGCATGCCGAAGCATGGGCAAAGATCGTCGATTTCATCCATGCCAATTCGTCGGCCAGAATTGCCCTGCAACTGAACCACGCTGGCCGGCGCGGCTCCACCCGACCCCGCCGGAGGGGCCTGGACAGGCCGTTGCGGGAGGGTAACTGGCCGCTCATCGCGCCATCGCCGCTCCCCTACACGCCCCGGAACCAGGCCCCGAAAGAGATGAACCGCGCCGACATGGACCGGGTGTGTGAAGATTTCGTGCGCGCTGTCGAGATGGCGAACCAGGCCGGCTTCGACATGCTCCAATTGCACTTCGCCCACGGCTACCTGTTGGCCAGCTTCATCTCACCGCTGACCAACCAGCGTGATGACGAGTACGGCGGCCCGCTGGAGAACCGCATGCGCTTCCCGCTGGAGGTTCTTGACGCCGTGCGCGCCGTGTGGCCGGCGGAGAAGCCCATCTCCGTCGCCATCACTGCCACCGACTGGGTCAGGCGTGGTTCTGGCCTCGATGATGCCGTAGCCGTTGCCCGGATGCTCAAAGCCCACGACTGCGACCTGATCCAGGTCCTGGCCGGCCAGACCACCGCCGATGCCAGACCGATCTACGACCCGGGTTTCCTGACGCTGTACAGCGATTGGGTGCGCAACGAGGCCGGCGTCGCCACCATGGTCGGGGGCTACCTGACGAAGACCGACGAGATCAACACCGCCGTCGCCGCTGGGCGGGCGGACTTGTGTGTGATGGACTTGCTGGATGGCTGGATGGCTAGATGGCTAGATGGCTAGAAGCTATCCAGCTATCTAGCCATCTAGCCATCTCACCCCCCGGCCATCTCCGCAGATCGATTGGGAAGGATAGTCAATTATGCCAAACGAAGACACCCTGACCCTTGCCGGCCGGCGTGCCGTGGTGACGGGCGCCAGCCGAGGCATCGGGCGCACCATCGCCCTGACGCTCGCTCAGGCCGGCGCAGATGTGGCCGTGACGGCCCGCACTTTGCCGGACCTGGAGGAAGTGGCGACGCACATCCGGGAGATGGGCCGGCACAGCCTGGCCGTCCGCTGCGATGTTACCGAGCCGGGGCAAGTGGAGCAGATGGCGGCGGAGGTGATCGAGGGCCTGGGCGGGATCGACATTCTGGTGAACAATGCCGGCAACGCCGGCAGCCACAAATTCCTGAACCACCCCGACGACCTGTGGCACCAGATGCTGTCTATCAACCTGACCAGCGTGTACTACGTGACCAAGGCATTCGTGCCGGCCATGATCGAGCAGCGATCGGGCCGCATCATCAACATCGCGTCCATCGCGTCGAAGGCCGGCGCCCGTTACATTGCCGCTTACACGGCTGCCAAACATGGCGTGCTGGGCCTGACCCGTGCCCTCGCCGTGGAGATGGTGCCGTACAACATCACCGTGAACGCCGTCTGCCCCGGCTACGTGGACACGCCGATGACCCAGGCCAACATCGCCAACCTGGTGGCCCGCACCGGCATGACCGAGGCGCAGATTCGGGAGACGCTGGAGAAGATGAGCCCCCAAAACCGGCTGTTCGAGCCAGAAGAGGTGGCGGCCGTGGCCCTCTTCCTGGCTCAGGACATCGCAAAAGGCATCACCGGACAGGCCATCAACGTGGATGGGGGAGAGGTGATGTGGTGATCGTCTTACGTCTTGCGTCTTCATGCCCGTGCGGGCGCCGGCTGAGAAGCAACGCGCTATTACCGGATTATTTTCTCAAAGTTCATAATTCACGGTGATGTCATTCCGAACGGAGCGCCAGCGGAGTGAGGAATCCCTGAGACCGCGCCCGGACAAGTGGGCTGCATTGGAAAAACGGTCCCTTATCTTCCGAACACCTGTTGACGCATTTGCCAGCCGACCTTGCCTTTTCTTGCACGGTTTCAGGGATTCCTCACTCCGCTGGCGCTCCGTTCGGAATGACATGGGCTGGGGGGAGGAGCAAGACACAGGGCCAAATTTGATGTCGTGCGACTTTTTCCCCAATGCGTTTACAGTACGCAGGACGTAAGACGCAAGACGCAAGACGTAAAACGTGATACCCGCTTCGTTCAGGACGCTTCACGTTTCACGCTTCAGGGTTTCTCGTACGACGTCGCGGAGGCCGAGGACGCGGTCAAGAGGCTGAATTCGGTCTGTGCGGAACCAATCGACGTAGTCACCGCCGGCGTACACCGTATATCCCAGGGTGCCAACATACATCGCTGTAACTGCCAGTGGTCCCCATGGCTCGACGGTGAACAGCCAGTCCTTGGCAAACGCCAGACCGCGCAACACCCACTCGATACTCCGGCGCTGCTGCTGGAAGCGCTCGGCCAGATCGCGAGTTTCGCTCAGCACGGTTGAAAACGCATCAGACATCAGGGCATCACTGGCTTTCCTGGCATGAGTCTCGATGTCTCTCAGGATACGCTGTTTTTCATACAACTGCTCCAGGAGCTTTTCAAACACGGTCCCGGACTGGAGCATCTGGAGCCACCGGGCGGCCTGTTGACGGGCGTCGGAGGCGACATCCTTGCCCAGGGCCTTCAGAATTTTGTCGTAAGCCTGCACCAGGAGTCGTGCGGCCTGGCGTAGAACGGTCCCCAGGCCATCACCTATCTTGTTCAGGATCTCCTGGGCTGCAACGGCTGCGGCCTCTTTCACCGGAGCGGCCTCCAGGGCGACCAGGCCACTGATGGCCATCTGACCCACGTCGATTACGTCGTTGGCAATGGCATCGAAGGAACGCGTGGCAGTCCATCGGAGTTGAGCCAGGGCGTCTTTTGGATCCTCGGGCTGTGGCCTGAAGGCCACGCCCCGGGTCGGGACGGCCGGCGCGGATTCGCCGCCCGGCCGAAGGATGGGTCCCAGATCGGACATGAGCTGGGGATAGGTGGCTGCAACAGCCTCGCGGGCGGTGAACGCCGGCCCTGCGTCCTGCGCCCGAATCAGATCGTTGGCGATGGCCAGGTCGGCGGCAGCGCCGGCCACCAGCCGCAGCATTGACCGCTCCCGGTCGGCGGTGCCGGGGGCCGTGAGGCCCTGAGCGGCGGCGTTGGCCAGCCGGCTCGATGCCGTGATGACCAAATCGGCGCGACCGGTGGCATCGGTGGAACGAACAGGGGGGATCGGTACGGCCTCAGCCGGCCCCAACACATCGTACAGCGCCCCCACGGCCAGATCGTACTGATCCCAAATATCAGCATAGTCAGGCATCTCGTACTCCTTTTCTAAGGACCTATCAATCATGATTATACACGGGCGTCAAATGCAAGGCAAGCCGAATCGTTACCATTCAGCCACCCTCCCGCAGGTTGCGATGCACAATGGTTTTGCATCCGAAAGACGGTCTTGAAGCAATGATTCTCGGCCAGAAAGGCTCCAAACCTGCGGGAGGGTGAGTAGCAATGCCGAATCTCACACACGGTTCTCCCACCAGACTCAGTAGATCCAAGAATGCTTTAGCTGGACCACAGTCCAGCAGCTAAAAAGCGGACTGTGGTCCGCCTTAAGCTCAGAATTTGGATCTACTGAGACTGACTGCGGCAACCCGCTCAGAATGACATTCCAGTGAGACCTGGCTCCCAGTTCTATTTAGATGCGATTGCCCTGCAAGTCTCACTGTGATGGGGCAAGTTCTATGCATCGCAACCTGTGGAAGGATGGCTGGCTCGTAATGGCCTTGCTTTGATCGACCTATTCGGACTAGAATATAGGTATTCTGAGTAACTATTCCGAGAAAAGGAGGATATAACAACCATGACGGTGGAATTGAGCCGATTGAGTGTCACTGCTGATGAAGCCCTCGCGTATCGACACAAGTATCGTGGTCTGATCGGCGTGCAGAGCAAGGTGCCGGTCAAGGACAAGGGCGTGTTGAGCCAGATCTACACGCCGGGGGTCGCCGAACCCTGCCTTCAAATCCAGAAGGACCCGGCGCTTTCCTTCCCCCTCACCTGTCGGGGAAACACAATTGCGATTGTCAGCAACGGATCGGCGATGTATGGATTGGGGAACCTGGGTCCCAGGGCAGCCCTGCCGGCCCTGGAGGGGAAGGCCATCATCGCCAAGACCTTCGCCAGCCTGGACGCGATGCCCCTCTGTATTGACGCCCAGGACCCCAACGAGTTCATCGATACTGTGTTGGCCCTTGAGCCGACCTTCGGTGCTATCTGTCTGGAGGACCTGGCGGTGCCGGCTGCTCTGGAGATTCGAGAGCGCCTGGAAGCAGCCATGAGCATTCCGGTGGTCAATAACCATGAAATCCCGGTCGCATCGGGAGCGTTGGCCGGCCTGTGGAATGCCCTCAAGGTTGTGGGCAAAACCCTCGACAACGTTCGAGTCGTCGTGAACGGCGCCGGCGCAGCAGGTATTGCTATTACGGACATGTTGCTCGAAGCGGGTGTCGGCGAAGTGATCGTCTGTGATCGGACGGGTGCCATCTATCCCGGCCGGCCAGGGGATATGAATTGGGCCAAAGCAGCCCTTGCCCGGCGAACGAATCCTGACCGTCGCACCGGCTCGCCGGCTGAGGTCCTGGCCGGCGCCGACGTGTTCATTGGCTTCTCAGCCGGCAACGTCGTGACGCCCGAGATGGTCCGCTCCATGGCTCCCGATCCCATCATCTTCGCCTTCGCCGTGCCGGAACCGGAGATTCGCCCGGAGGCCGCGAAGGCTGCGGGAGCCGCAGTGGTGGCAACAGGTCGCAGTGACTACCCGAATGAGATGAACATCGGGCTTATCTTTCCCGGTCTGTTCCGTGGCTTGCTTGACGTGGGGGCACGCAACGCGGATAGCTCCATCGCTTTTGCTGCGGCCGAGGCCCTGGCCGACCTGGTTGGACCCGACGAGCTAAACCCGGACTATATCTCGCCCGCTGTTCTCGACTTTCGGAATGCGCCGGCTGTGGCGGCTGCTGTGGCGCGCCAGGCGATTGCCAACAACGATGCGCGCTGGGAGAAAGACCCCGATGCCATTGCCCGGTGGACCCGGCAGTATGTCTACGAGGGTCAGGCGGCTGTGGTTCCACCCCCGGACCCGCATTTCAACGAGATGAGTTTGGGGGAGCAGGCGATTGACCTCCGCCGGCGCTACCGTGGCGGCCTGGAGATCCGCCCCAAGCTGCCAATCAAGGATCAGTATACACTAAGCATGTATCTGCCGCCGATCGACGCCGTGCCGGCCAGGGTGATCCGGGACGATCCTGACGCGGTGTATGATTACACGGCCAAGGGCAACCTGGTGGCCATCGTCACCGACGGAACGGCCGTGCTGGGCCTCGGGGACATCGGTGGCGGGGCCGGCCTGCCCGTGATGGAGGGGAAGGCCGTGTTGTTCAACACCTTCGCCGGCGTGGAGGCCTTCCCCATCTGCGTCGCAACCAAGGACCCTGACGAAATCGTCAACATTGTGACCCGGATCGGACCGACCTTTGGCGGGGTGAACCTGGAGGACATTTCTGCGCCCCGCTGCTTCGAAATTGAGCGTCGCTTGAAGGAGGCCCTGGATATCCCGATTTTCCACGATGATCAACACGGAACCGCCGTCATCGTCCTGGCCGGCTTGTTGAACGCCCTCAAGCTGACCGGCCGTAAGATTGATGAAATCAGCGTTGTGATGAACGGCGCTGGTGCTTCAGCCACTGCTGTGGCCAGGATTCTGCTGAGCGCCGGCGTGCCGGACATCATCATGTGCGACTCCCGAGGCATCATCTACGAGGGGCGCGAGGCCGGCATGAACTGGATGAAGGACGAGATGGCGAAAGTCACCAACCGCGAGAAGATCAAGGGCGGATTAGCTGATGCCATGAAGGGCCGGGACGTCTTCATCGGGCTGTCGATAGCCAACGTAGTGACTGAAGAGATGGTTCGCTCCATGGCTGACGACCCGATCATCTTCGCCCTGGCCAATCCGGTGCCGGAGATCATGCCAGACAAGGCCTACGCTGGCGGCGCGGCTACCGTTGCGACCGGACGCAGCGATGTGCCAAACCAGGTGAACAACTCCCTGGCTTTTCCAGGTATCTTCCGGGGCGCGTTGGACACACGAGCCCGCGAGATCAACGAGGAGATGAAGATTGCGGCCGCGTATGCTATTGCCAACTTCATCGAGGAGGATGAGCTGGAACGGGACTACATCATTCCCGCCGGCATGGACTTCCGGGTTCCGCCGGCTGTGGCTGCGGCCGTCGCCCAGGCTGCCATGAACAGTGGTGTAGCTCGGGTCCGGGTCAACCCGGAGGACGTAGCTGAACGGACACGCCGCTTCATCTACGAGGGGTTCCTGGACTGACGGTTCTACCGGTGCGCCTGCGATTTCTCGGGTTCAGCCTTCAAGAGGACAAGCTGACCGTGGTCAACCGGTTCCTTCCGGCTGAGCACCACCTCGGCCCCTTCGCGCTCCGCGACCAGTGCGGGGGGGGACTTGCCGGCAATGATCGCCTCGGCCTCGAGCTGAGCCCAGGCTTTCTCCGTAAAGAAGATGAGTCGGAATTCGGATGGACGCTCGTCCAGGATGCCACTCGGGTCCGTGGAGACGAATCGGTCGCTGCCGCAGTAAATACAGGGACCGCGAGCCCATCCGTATGCGACACCTTCGCAGTCGGGGCAAAGCCAGATAGGCGGCATCCAAGTCTCCTCTCACAGCGAGCATTTCTGAAATAGCAGGGAGTGAAAACAAGTGGATATGACGCAGGTCGGCCCCGGTATCCGGGGCCGACCTGCTATAACCACCAGGCGCTGGGATGAGAGAGTGCCCCTGCCCGAACACTCCACACAACCGCGCTGTGGTTTCCGATGAGTGAAAGCTATAGCCCGACAGAGCACCGCTCCCCCCGATGAACTAACTCGGTCAAACGACGAAGAAGAGCACAAGTACACCACACAGAAGCAAAAATGGCTGCCGAGACCGTGTCCTTCGGCAGCCAGGCTATCTTTGATTGCGATGTCTTCAGGTTGGATGGATGTAGGTCACAACCGAAGGCATCGGCCGAATCGGCAGACCCTTGGCTTTGCGTCCCCATCACGAGATGGGATTGCCTTTTCGGGACGTCTTGCAACCTAATTATCGTGGATATTTTACCACAGATCGACAGCAATTGCAAGTGCGAATCGGGTCAGCCAGCTTTGACAGTCCTCCGTTTCTCTGGTATCATGTACGGTGCGGTTCTCTGCCCTCGAGAACTGCCCTTTCTTTCTCGTGAAACGTGAAACGTGAAACGTGATGACTGGTTCGCGTAGGAATCCTCACGTTTCACGCATCGTCCTGAGCCCGTCGAGGGGGTTCACGCCGTTGGTGCTCTGTCGGCCTGCTAAGAGCCTATCCGATAAAGTAGGGCGAGATGCCATCTCGCCCTACTTTATCCGGGGCTTCAGACGCTGATGACGAGACCGTTGGTCTTTCGTCGGGCAAACGGAGGGCAACCGTTGTTGACACACTGCCTGCAATTCTCCAAACAAGTTGACAAAAATGACAATAGGCCGTATCTCAACCTCAAAATCCCCGTTGTATACGGCGAGAGGAGACTCTCAGGTGCAGGATGAGCGCGAGTTGATCCGGCGCGCCAAGAGCTACGACCCGGATGCGTTTGCCGAGATCTATGAGCGTTACTATCAGAGGATTTACAACTACATTTATTATCGCGTGAGTGATGGCGTCACGGCCGAAGATCTGTGCTCGGATGTCTTCGTCAAGGCCCTGGAAGCCATCGATTCCTTCACCTTTCAGGGGGTTCCCTTCTCGGCATGGTTGTACCGGATTGCCGGCAATCTGGTCATTGACCACTACCGCCGGCAATCGCCGCACCTGGACAGGTTCTGGCAGGATGGTCAGCCGCTGACTTCGGGTGATAATCCGAGTGAGCACCTGGAGCAGAAGTTTGACCATCAGGAACTTCGCCAGGCGCTTCAGGGATTGACCGCCGATCAGCAACAGGTGATCATCCTCAAGTTTGTGGATGGGCTGTCCAACAGCGAGGTCGCGCAGATCCTCGGAAAAACTGAGGGCGCAGTGAAGTCACTGCAACATCGTGCGCTGGCCAGCCTGGGACGTTTGATGGGGGAAGAGAAAGACCATGGGGCACGACGACGAGGCCCGAGAAGCAATCACCCCCAACTCCCACAGAGACGCCATTGAGGATTGGGAGTTGGCAGAGGTCCTGGATCAGGCCCTCTCCCAACTGAATAGCGGCGACGATTTCGAACACATCCTCGCCCGATTTCCGGCCCAGGCCGGCTTGCTGCGTCCTATGCTTCGTGTGGCGCAGTTGATTCGCCGTGTCCCGCCGCCGGCGCCCGACGTTGTGGCCAGACAGGCCGGCCTCAACCGCCTCCTGGCCGAGGTCCGAGCCCGGCGGGATGCTCGTGTGGCCGCGTTGCTGGATACCGCTATTGCCCGGCTGAAAGCCGGTGAAGCATTGGAAACTGTGCTGGCCGGCACTCCAACCTGGGCCAGCGCCCTCCGTCCCATGCTGGAAGCGGCTGTCGCCGTTTCACAGACCCCTCAGCCGATTCCGGACCAGCAGAAGAAACGAGCAGGTCGCAAGCGTCTGCTCCGTGCGGTAAGGTCCCTTCGTCAAGCTCAGGACGTCGCCC
>CAZHMV010000037.1:0-2276 GCA_964532665.1 uncultured Anaerolineales bacterium | reverse complement strand
CCCTTCGTCAAGCTCAGGACGTCGCCCGCCGTCAGGCCTGGCATGCCCTGCAGCAGAAATCGGGACAGGCGCCAGAGCCGGGTCTCACCTTCGAGGATGCGCTGGATGAAGCGCTGGCGCGGCTGCGTGACGGCGTGGACCTGGAGACGGCATTGTCACCCTATCCGGCCTTCGCGGCACGCATGCGGCCTCTCCTGCAGATTGCCGGCCAGGTGCAGCGCGTGCCACCCCCCATCCCGGCCGAAGAGGCGTACTTTGCCGGACGTGAGCGTGTCGTCAGGCTGGCCATCCAGCAGCGCCAACGACGACGCAGGGACAGGGTCCCGGCCGCGCCGCAGGGCGCACTTCGGCTGGGCGATCTGCTGTCCCGGTTCCTGGGCATCACCCCTCACCTGCGTCGCGCAGCCATCACCGTTGTGCTGCTGGTCGCCATGATTCTCGGTAGTTTCTCCGTCACACGCGTGGCAGCCGACAGCCTGCCGAACAGCCGGCTGTATCCGGTCAAGCGCTTCACCGAACGGGTGCAGCTCGTGTTCACCCCCTCGACAGAAGCCCGGGCGAACCTGCATCTGCGGTTCAGCCAGGAGCGCCTGCGAGAAGCTGAGGCGTTGGCACGTCGGACCGGGAAGGTGCATTCTGCCGTTCTGGATGATATGCTGGAAGAGAATGCTCAGTTCCTGGGAACCATCAGACAGGTGTCGCCGGAGAAGCAAGAAGAGCTGCTGTCCAACGGGGCGCGCGTGTTCCTCCAACAGCGCCAGGTTCTGACCGAGTTGAGCCATGCAGACGGTCTGTTGGACCCGTCCGAGCGCAGCGCGCTCGGGGATTTCGTGGGCAAGGCCGGCGATGACCAGGCCATGGCGGAAGAAGTTCAGCGCGATCTTGGACTGGCCGAATTCATCCCCAGCCCGACGCCGCTCTTGTTGGCCACAACGACCTCCCAGCCGTCACCTACCCGGGAGCCGACGACAGCCGCCGCGCCGGCCCGGCCAACACCGGTGCCCGCCACCGCTACCCCCATGCCGCCAACCGCCACGCCGTCTGCGGTGCCGGCCGAAGTTGTGCTGGAGCCGCCCGAACCGGAGCAGCCGGTGATGCCAACGGCTACGAGCACTGCTACAGAAACGCCGGAGCCGGCCACCGGCACGCCCACGGCCACGCCTGCATCCGGCCCTGTCAGCACGCCACCACCGGCCGCGCCGACAGCAGTACCCACCTCTGCGCCCACCTCCGCGCCCACGGCGGCCGCACCCAGCCCGACGTTGGAGATTGTGCTGCCCACTCTGCCACCGCCCGGGCCGTAAAACGCCTGCGGTTCCGCATGATCTCGCCCCACACTCATGTCATTTCGAGCCCTTCGACGGTGCTCAGGGTAGACTCCGCGAGAAATCCCTGAAAGTCTGCAAGCAACAGATGCCTGTCTTCATGGCACCCGGAGGAAAAGGCATGCGGAAATATTATGTCTACATTATGACTAGCCCGACAGGGACGCTCTATACTGGTATGACCAACGATCTGAAGCGTCGGGTCTACGAACACAAACAGAAACTAAAGGATGGATTCACCAAGAAATACAATGTGACGCGTCTGGCCTATTATGAGGAAACGAGCGATGTCCACGCAGCACTGGCCCGGGAGAAAGAAATCAAGAAATGGCGACGCAGTAAGAAGATAGCTCTGATCAAGTCGATGAATCCGAAGTGGCAAGACTTGAGTGAGGGGTGGTACGATGACGTTGTCTAGAGGCTTGGGAGTTTGCCAGAGACCGTATCGGACAAAAGGTGCACTCAGGGATTTCTCGCTACGCTCGAAATGACATGATATTCAGGCTCTCAAGCCATGTCATTTCGAGCCCTTCGACAGTGCTCAGGGTAGACTCCGCGAGAAATCCCTGGAAGGCTGCAATCAACAGGGTCGTGAGTGGAAAGAGGTCAAGCTGCATTAACGGCCAGGTGGTTCTCCCGGACGAAACAGGGGAAATTCACACAACGTACCCGTATCTTTTGGCTGTCGGTCCCGTTATAGCCCATGACCGGCGGCGTAAGGTCGTGTTCCACCCCGTGCAGGGGTGAAACAAAAAGCTCAGGTGGGGAACAGCCGCCAAGCTTTTGCACCCACCTGAGGGGGAAGAGCAGAGAGCCGTGGATTGCCCAACAGACAGGGGGGACGGGCCGTCCCTGCGGCTCTCTGCTAGACCCAATTATACGGGCTTCCCAACGCATTGTCAAACGGTGTCCCGGTAATCAGTGATCAGTAAACAGTAATCAGTAAACAGT
>CAZHMV010000036.1:8236-39915 GCA_964532665.1 uncultured Anaerolineales bacterium | reverse complement strand
CCTCGGGCTTGGCGGGGGCCGGCGGTTGGGTGGGGGCTGCCTTTGGTGCTTCGGTAGGGGCCGGAGCCTGCGTCGGTGCGGGCGTCGCGCCGCCGCCACAGGCCGCCAGCAGTCCCAGTACCACGAGCAGTCCGACGATTAACAAAACGCGTCTACCGTGCATATTGACCTCTCCTCCTTTGACTCTCGCGAATCTTCGACTGTTGGATGTCTGGAGTGTTCGTTAGATCACAAAGATCGACCAGCCCATGAGATGGACGCGAATGACTCAGGCCGGTCTGACGAATTCGCATGGCTAGCCTTACCATCACCTCCTTCCTCTATGCCTAGCTACCTTACTGGCGACTATTATAGGTATCCGATTATCGTTTGTCAACCATGAGAGCGTTTAGAAACTTCGTGAGTAACCACCTTGCCAATGACACATCTGTCAACCATCTCTAGAAGTCAACCCATTCACGATGCTTGTCTTTAACTTGCAGCACGGGGCGGGGTTGATTGCCCCGGGCTGGTCCCACAATCCCGCGCTCCTCCATGATGTCGATCAGCCGGGCAGCCCGGGAGTAGCCGATCCTGAGCTTTCGCTGCAAAAGGGATACCGACGCGCTATCGTGCTCACGAACGACGTTGAGTGCATCCTCCCATAAGGGGTCTTCCTCATCATCCCGGTCGTCGGTGTCGTTCCTCCACAGCGCTGCCTGTACCGGCTCACCGGGGCCGTCGAGTCCCGACTGTCGGTCGGGGGGTGGTCCCATCCCTTTCCAGTAGCGCACCAGTCGGTCTAGCTCGCGATCGGATACGAAGCATCCCTGCAGGCGCTGCAATTTGCTGGAATCGGGGGCCATCCACAGCATATCGCCTCGGCCCAACAGCCTCTCCGCGCCGCCGGTATCCAGGATCACGCGGGAATCGACCTGGCTAGTAACAGCGAAGGAGATGCGGGCCGGGAAGTTGGCCTTGATGAGCCCGGTGACAACGTCCACCGATGGGCGTTGCGTGGCGATGACCAGGTGGATACCCGTCGCGCGGGCCATCTGCGCCAGCCGGCAGATCAATCGCTCCACTTCGTCGGGGGAGATCATCATCAGATCCGCCAGCTCGTCGATCACCAGCAACTGATACGGTAGTTTCGGGCTGCCGGCCTCCGCTGCCTGTTGGTTGTACACGGCGATATTGCGTGCACCTGCTTCGGCAAACAGCTTGTAGCGCCGGTCCATCTCGCGCGTGGCCCATTGCAACACGCCAACAACGCGTTCGAGGTCTACCACAACAGGCGCGATCAGATGAGGGATGTTGTCAAAGTTGACTAGCTCCACGCGTTTGGGGTCGATCAGGACAAGCTGAAGGTCCGCCGGCGTATGCTGGACCAGCAGACACGCGAGGAGGCTGTTGATGCACACGCTCTTGCCGGAGCCGGTTGCGCCGGCGATGAGCAGATGGGGCAGGCGGGTGAGGTCCGTCACCACCGATTGCCCCGACACGTCCTGACCCAGAGCGATTTTCAGTTCCCCCTTCGCCTGGCGAAACGCTTCGGACTCCATGACACCGCGCAGGGCGACCAGATAGATGTCACTATTGGGTACCTCGATGCCCACGACAGACCGGCCGGGTACCGGTGCCTCGATGCGGATCGGCGACGCGGCCAGGGCCAGGGCCAGGTCGTCGGCCAGCGCGTTGATTTTGCTGACCTTCACTTTCGTGCGATGGACCTTGCCGCCGGTTTTTCGCTCGATGTAGCCCGGCTCCACGCCGAATTGTGTGACGGTCGGTCCCTGGTTGACTTCGACAACGCTGGCCGGCACGCCAAATTCCCGCAGTGTTTGCTCAATGACCTGGACCTTCTTGCGGATTTCGGCCTGGCTGAGTTCCTGCTCGAAGTTCTCTTCCAGTATGTCACCGATACCCGGCAGACGCCACTCTCGCCGTCCCTGTCCGCCGATGATACGTGGCATAAGGGGCCTGCGCTGCGGCTGCATTGGAGGGTTCCCCTGGCTCGACGACGGCGTTGCCGCTCTGGACTGTCCCGGCCGGCCCGACACAACGGGGCTTTCCCTGACCCGCCCCAACATGCGTTCCCGCAGGCCGGGTTTCTCCTCGATAGGCGGGGGCGGGAGGCTGTTGGGACCGCGGATAACAATGTCGTCGTACCGGTCACGGACACCGCTCCGGGCACGATGCCACAGGCCGGCAACGATGGCCCCTAACTCGGCCAGGGAGAGACTGAAAAGCATGATCAGCCCGACGGCCAGCAGCGCAAACAGGAGGACCAGCGCCCCCAGTGGGCCCACGCTGAGCAACAGCGCATGGCTCAGCCCATAGCCTACGAGACCGCCGCCACGATGCGCGTCAGCCAGGCCCCGAGGGTCATCGGGGAGGAGCAGTGAGGGGAACAGGTGAAACAGGCCGATGATGGCGAGGAAAATGAGGGCGCCGCCCAGCGGTCGCTCCCAGCCGACCTCGCTCTCTTCGTCCAGGCTATCCAGCACCATCCAGAAGCCGATAGCGCCCAGGCTCAGCGGAACCAGCAAGAAGCCCCAGCCAAACAGCCGGCGCAGCAATTGGAGCCAGGTCTCCGTAATAGCCCCCTGGTTGGCCGACACCAGGCTCAACACCGTGACGCCGGCCACCGCAATGAGCAGCAGGCCGACGATCTCACGCTGTCGCGCTGGCGCCAGATTGAACCACGAACCTCGTTTTTTCCTGCTCTTCCGCCGTGCCATGACGACACTCAGTTCAGCTCACTAACACATTTGTTCGACACTGGCACTATTATAGCACAAAACGTGAGAAACCGGATATGCCGTGAACTATACCTCAAGGATCACCGGCAAGATCATTGGCCGGCGGCGGGTTTCCTGGTAGAGAAACTGGCTGAGGTCGTCGCGCAGCTTGGCGCGCAGCGCTTCGGGGTTCCCTCCGCCATTGGTCAGAATGTCCACAACGCGCTGCTTCGTGTTTTCAATGAGCGCGTCAGCATCGCGCATGAAAACGAAGCCGCGCGAAACGACATCTGGCTCCCGCGCAAGATCGCCGGTCTCGCGATTAACGGCGACCACAACGATGAAGAACCCATCGCGGGCCAGGTGCTGCCGGTCACGCAAGACAATCTGCCCGACATCGCCGATTCCCAGGCCGTCAACAAACACGTAGTTGCCTGAAACCGACTCGGCCAGGCGCGCGCCATCCTCATCGAACTCTATGATCTGACCGCTTTCGATGACGAAAATGTTCTCCCTGGGCATGCCCAACTCCTGGGCCAGATCCCTGTGCAGAACCAGGTGCCGGTATTCGCCTTGAATGGGGATGAAGTACCGGGGCTGCGTAAAGCTGAGCATCATCTTGAGTTCCTCGCGGCTGGCGTGGCCGGATACGTGAACGGGCTCAAGCTGATGAAAGATTACAGTCGCCCCCTGTCGGTACAGGTTATTCAACGTCCCATGCACCAACTCTTCGTTTCCTGGAATGGGCGTCGCCGACAGGATGACCGTGTCCCCCTCGCGGATGGTCACCCACCGATGATCCCGGTTCGACATGCGCACCAGAGCCGAGAAGGGTTCCCCCTGGCTTCCGGTACACGCAATGGCAACCTCGTGGGGCGGCAAGTGGTCCAGTTGCTCCGACGGGATGATGTCGTCGTCGGAGATCTTGATGTAGCCCAACTGGCGTGCCATGTGGAGGTTATTGACCATGCTGCGGCCCACGACGCCAATCCGCCGGCCATGTCGCAGAGCCGTGTCAATCACCTGCTGCACCCGGCTGATGTTACTGGCGAAAGTGGAGACGATGATCCGACCGCGCGTTCGGGAGAAGATGCGCTCGAAAGTCTGGCTCACGATCTGTTCCGAGGGCGTGTAGCCCGGTCGTTCGGCGTTGGTGCTGTCGGCCAGCAGGCACAGCACGCCACGACCCCCGTACTCTGCCAGCCGCTGAAAGTCGGTCAGCCGGCCATCGACGGGCGTATAGTCGAACTTGTACTCACCGGTATGCACCACCAGGCCCACCGGCGTGTCGATGGCGAGGCCGACGGCCCCGGGGATGCTGTGGCTCACGTGGAAGAACTCGATTCGGAAAGGGCCCAGGCTGATCTGATCGCCGGGTTCAATGGTGTGGATGTCGGCCGCACCCAGGAGGCCGGCCTCTTCCAACTTCACCTCGATGAGGCCGCGCGTCAGGCGGGTCGCGTACATCGGGGCCGGCACATCCGGCAGCACGTATGGCAGGGCGCCAATGTGGTCCTCGTGGCCATGGGTCAAGACGATACCTCGGACAATATTCTTGTGCTGAATCAGATATTCCGTATTCGGAATGACTAGATCGACTCCGAGCATGTGGCTTTCGGGGAACATGATGCCGCAGTCGATGACGATGATGTTCTCTCCGTATTCGAGTAACGTCATGTTGCGGCCGATTTCCCCGAGACCGCCCAGGGGGATAATTCGTAGCTTCTTTCGTGTCACGTACAGCCTCCTATTGTCTAGAACAAACTCAACTGTTCCGCATCTTCCGGGGGCTCCTCGTCGCGCAGATGCACAGCCTGAGCGAGCACCTGTGGAATGCGTTGGAAGTCTTCTTCGATTATGGTTTTCCAGCGGGGCTGGTGCAGGCCGGCCGCCGGATGGTAGATTGGGTAGTACACAATCCCCTGAATCTTGCGAGGCCGGCCGTGCACCTGCGAGATTTGGGCTTCTGGCATGAACAGGTTCATGGAGAAGCGTCCCAGGGTGACAATCAACTTTGGGTGAATGAGTTCGATCTGCCGGTCCAGGTAAGGCCGGCAGGCTTCGATCTCATCGGGCAGTGGATCGCGGTTCTGTGGCGGGCGGCACTTGACGACGTTGGTGATGTACACGTCTTCACGTGTCATCCCGATGGAGGCCAGCAGTTCCTCCAGGTACTGGCCGGCTGCGCCAACGAAAGGCCGGCCCTGGCGATCTTCGTGAAAGCCCGGCCCCTCACCCACAAACATGATTTCAGCACTCGATGGCCCCTCTCCGGGGACCGCGTTGGTCCTGGATTGCGAGAGCTTGCACAGGGGACAGACTCGAACGGCTGTCTCTAACTCGCTCAACGTCTCAAACTGCTCAGCCACAAACTGCCTCCTCTTTTCCACAGAGTTGAATTGCGTTGATAATCAATTGTACCCCAACGTCGTCACTTTGTCCAAGGATAGGGCTATAGGTAAAAGGTTGGGGTGTATCCAGCGCAGTCTCGCCTCAAACCGATGAGGGATCTACGACTTCTCACGGATAGAAGAAAACACGGATAAGAATAGAGTAAGGATAGATTTCATCCGTGTTCCTTTCCATCCGTGAGGAAAACTTGCTCTGTTCGCAAAGAGTTTTTCAACCTCGTGGATTCGCTACGATCTCCGGAGGGCCATAAGCCCTTGCTCCACGACAAAGATGCCGGCAATGAACACGATGTCAACCAGGAGGGTGAAAGCGAAGGCCAGGGCCAGGAGATCGATGGCGCGGGCGAGGCCGGCCACCACGTCGTTAGGGATGCTCGGCAGCCCGCCGTTGAGAAAAAAGGCCCCTGCCGCCACGATAACCACGAAGATCACCAGGGTCTGCCATGGCTGTCGGTCGGATGGGCTGGGGAGCATGGCGTTACTGATGGCGAAGATCAGGTACAGCCAGAGCAAGGCATTCGGTTGGTGCAAGAGGCCATCAGCATTGTGCACCACAGCAACCAGCCGGCCTGCCATATCACCCTGACTCTCCAGTGGAATCTCAAATCCGAGGCCGGCGATGAGCAAAACCACTAAACTTCCAACAACCAGCGGAGCCAGACCGATGAGACTTTCCCGCACGAAGTCCGTCCGCGCCACCTGTACGGACCCCAATTGAAGGCCATCGCGTCGAACTCTCGGGCGCAGCGAAAGGCCGCCGGCCCGTACTCCCAGGAGCGTAGCCACAACCAGGTGGCTCACCTCGTGGATCAGCACCCCGGGCAGCATAATGAGAAAGTACAGCAACATAGCTGCCTGCTCGTGGTGAAGCAGGAGCCATCCCGCGTGCAACAGCCGGCCGTTGATTTCCCGCTTCAGCCAGACCAGCAGGACCAACAGCGCGACGAACCACAGAAATGAGGACCAGACGTTAGCCATGATGTAGTTCTGATTATAGCCGACGAGCTGGCGTGGTGCAACGTTTCAAATTCAGCGGCGTCCAGACCTGGGAGGTCTCAGCAGCGCCCTGGCTTGGCGAAGTTCAGGAGTAGCTACTCACCCTCCCGCAGGTTTGGAGCCTTTCTGGCCGAGAATCGCTGCTTCAAGGCCGTTTCTCGGGTGCAAAACCATTGTGCATCGCAACCTGCGGGAGGGTGGCTGAGTAGTAACGTTTCGGGGGATCCGAGCCTGCCGCAAAACGAGACTGACTCAGATCCCCCAAATGCACGTGCGGGGTCGTAGTGGCGGCTTCAGCCGCTCTTGGAACGACTGAAGCCTGTCCTGAGGCCCCTCCTGAGCACTGTCCTGAGGCCCCTCCTGAGCTTGTCGAAGGGCCTGTCGAAGGGCTTGACGAAGGGACTGGTCGAAGGATCGTTACTACGGATTGTTCGGATAGACACCTAGAGATCAAGGACGGCTACAGTGCTCTTGACCAACTCTACAGACTTCTGTAGCGCGGCGCGCTCGTCCTCGGACAGTTCGATCTCGAGGATATCTTCAACCCCGTTCGCGCCCAGCTTGCACGGCACCCCGAAGTAGATGCCCTCGATGCCGTACTCCCCTTCCAGGTATGCTGAGCAGGGCACGATCAGCTTGGAATCTCTCAGAATGGCCTCAGCCATCTGGACAGCCGCAGCGCCGGGGGCGTAGAAGGCGCTGCCCGTCTTCAGCAACGACACGATCTCGCCGCCGCCCTTGCGCGTCCGTTGTACCAGCCGATCGATGGTCTCCTGGTCCATGAGTTCCGTGATGGGGACGCCGGCCACCGTTGAGTAGCGCGGCAGCGGGACCATCTCGTCGCCATGGCCGCCCAGGACGAAGGCGTGGGTGTTCTCCACAGCCACGTCCAGCTCCATCGAGATGAACGCGCGGAATCGGGCGCTGTCCAGGATGCCGGCCTGGCCAATCACGCGGTTCTTGGGGAACCCACTCACTTTGTACGCCAGGTAGGCCATCACGTCCAACGGGTTTGTGACCATGATGATGACCGCGTTGGGCGAATACCTGGCTACCTGGGTCACTACGTCCGTAATGATCCTTTTGTTCGTGCCAACCAGGTCTTCGCGAGTCATGCCGGGTTTTCGGGCCACGCCGGCAGTGATGATCACGATGTCGGAGTCGGCGGTTGCCTCGTAGCTGTTGCTGCCGACGACGCGAACACCGTTCAGATGCTCGATGGGGGTTGCTTCCATCAGATCCAGGGCCTTTCCCTGTGGAAGTCCCTCGATGATGTCCACCAGGACAATGTCACCGAGCTGCTTGGTGGCGGCCCAGTGGGCCGCCGTGGCGCCGACATGGCCGGCGCCCACGAATGAGAGTTTGTTCCGTGCCATGATGTGTCACACTCCTTTGTGGTAAAACGGTGATCAGTGGCCAGTAATCAGTGATCAGTAATCAGTGATCAGTTACCAGCACCATTTTCATGCTTCATGGATCCCCGCAGGGGGATGTTGACTGATCACTGATTACTGTTTACTGAATACTGTTTACTGGCTTCTGAGTTACCCCATGTTTTCAATAACGTGGGTGGCAAAGCCGGAGGTTGTGACCTTGGTTGCCCCTTCCATCTGGCGGTGCAGGTCGTAAGTCACCGTCTTGTTGAGAATCGTCTTGCCGAGGGCATCTGTGACCATGTCCGCAGCTTCCTGCCAACCCAGGTGCTCCAGCATCATCACGCCTGAGAGCAGGAGGGCCGACGGGTTGACTTTGTCCTGGCCGGCGTACTTGGGCGCGGTGCCATGGACGGCCTCGAACACCGCGACCTCATCGCCGATGTTAGCGCCATGGGCGATCCCCAATCCACCCACCTGGGCGGCGGCGGCGTCGGAGAGGTAATCGCCGTTGAGGTTGGGCAGGGCCAGAACGCTATACTCAGGGGTCCGGGTCAGCAATTGCTGGAGCATGTTGTCGGCAAGCCGGTCCAGGATGACCACCTTGCCTTCAGGCCGCTTGCCTCCATACTTGTCCCAAAGCTCGGCCTCGGTGATTGTCTGGTCACCAAATTCGTCCCGCGCCAGCTCGTATCCCCAGTCCCGGAAGGCCCCCTCGGTGTACTTCATGATGTTGCCTTTGTGGATGAGGGTCACACTCTCCTTCCCGCGATCCAGGGCGTAGCGAATCGCCTGCCGAACCAGACGCTTGGACCGAAACTCGCTGATGGGCTTGATGCCGATGCCCGTTGCGTCGGGGTAGTCCAGAGAAACGCCCAGTTCCTCACTCAGGAATTTGATGAGCTTTTTCGCCTCGGGTGTACCGGCCTCCCACTCGATGCCGGCATACACATCCTCCGTCGCTTCCCGGAAGATGATCATGTGCATGTTCTCCGGTCGCTTCACCGGACTGGGAAGACCTGGGATGTAGTGCACGGGGCGCACATTTGTATAGAGGTCGAGACGCCGGCGAATGGCCACGTTCAGGCTGCGAATGCCGCCGCCGATGGGCGTCGTGAGCGGCCCCTTCAGCCCTACGCGGTAGTATCGATAAGCTTCCAGGGTATCGTCGGGCAGCCACTCGTTGTAGCGCTCCATGGCTCGCTCACCAGCGAACACTTCCCACCAGACGATCCGTCGTTTGCCGCCGTAGGCTTTCTCCACGGCCGCGTCCAACACCCGGATGGTGGCCGGCGTCACGTCGGTGCCGATGCCGTCTCCCAGGATGTACGGGATGACCGGTTGGTCGGGAACGACGAGCCGGCCGTTTTCCACGCCGATTCTTTCACCTTCGGTCGGTGGTGTATAGTACTTGTACGCCATAGTTCCTCCTTGTTCTGATGACTCGAATGTTTTCCAAGCCGGCACTGTCATGAGCAGTCAGTGCCGAATTGCGCACTTGTGTATGTTGGCATTGGGGTAAAAGTCGCACTTCGCTCCGGCTGGATCGCCAGATCCAGCCGCTGGGCGACGGATTTGACAATCCGTCGCGAGCGGTAAGTGTCACTTTTGCCGCGATGCGTATGTTGGCTGCGACGCTCACCCCGACAGCCTGGGCGTATCAACTTGAAGACTCGCCGGGTCGGGGGCCGGCATCTGCAATGCTCTGGTCAACGCGATCAGCGAACCGGGCGAAGTGCTCGTGGAACATGCCGGCCAGTGTGTTGGCCTGGCGGTCGTAAGCCTCCTTGTCTTCCCACGTATTGCGCGGCTGCAGCACATCATCCGGCACATCGGGACACTGGACCGGGACGTGCACGCCGAAAATGGGGTCCGGCTGAGTCGGAATGTCTGCCAGATTGCCGTTCAGGGCTGCGCGTACCATTGCGCGGGTGTACGGCAACTCCATACGATGCCCTGTGCCATAAGGTCCACCGGTCCATCCGGTATTCACCAACCAGACGTTCACATTGTGCTGCTGCATCTTGCTGCCCAGCAGGTCCGCGTAGACCGTCGGGTGGAGGGGCAGGAACGGTGCACCGAAGCACGTGCTGAACGTGGCCTGCGGTTCGTTGCCCAGGCCCTTCTCCGTGCCGGCTACTTTGGCCGTGTAGCCGCTCAGGAAGTGATACATCGCTTGTTCAGGCGTCAGTCGTGAAATGGGTGGCATGACACCAAAAGCGTCTGCCGTCAAGAATACGATATTCTTCGGATGCCCCCCCATGTAGCCCGGGACAATCTTGCGGATGTAGGTGATCGGATAGGCTGCTCTTGTGTTCTCCGTGAGCGTATCGTCATCCAGGTTCACGCGCCGCGTCTGAGCGTCTATCCGCACGTTTTCCAGGATGGTTCCAAAGAGGCGCGTGGCCCGATAAATATCGGGTTCCTTCTCTTGTGAGAGCCGGATCACCTTGGCATAGCAACCGCCTTCAAAATTGAAGACGCCTCGCTCGCTCCAGCCATGCTCGTCATCGCCGATCAGGTATCGCTCCGGATCCGACGAGAGGGTCGTTTTTCCCGTGCCGGACAGCCCAAAGAAGAGCGCTACATCCCCATCCGGTCCCTGGTTGGCCGAACAGTGCATCGACAACACGCTCTGCAACGGCAGGATGTAGTTCAGGATGGTAAAGACGGACTTCTTGATCTCGCCGGCGTAGCTGGTACCGCCAATGATGACGACCTTCCTGGCAAAGTTAACAATGATATATGCCTCAGAGTTTGTGCCGTCCAGCTCCGGAACCGCATGGAAGCGCGGTGTATCGATTACTGTGAAATCCGGCACGAATCCTTCCAGTCTCCCTGCCACCGGGCGCAACCGGAGATCGTGAGCGTTCAGAAACATGTTGCGGGCAAACAGGTTGTGCCAGGCATATTCCGAGATCACTCGTACGGCAATTCGGTAGTCCGGGTCTGCGCCGGCCCAGCAATCCTGAACGTATATGTCCCTGCCCTGAAGGTAAGCCAGCAAGCGTTGATAAAGCCTGTCGAACCTGTCCGGGTCGAATGGGCGATTGATGTCCCCCCACCAAATGTCACCCTCGGTGGAAGATTCTCGTACGATGAACTTATCATTCGGGGATCGTCCGGTGTGGTGACCTGTTCGAACCACAAGGGGCCCGAGATGGGCAATCAAACCTTCCCGACGGCCGGTGGCCTCTTCGTACAGGCGTGATGTCGGCAGGTTCCAGTAGATGGCGCTGACATTCTTGATCCCGTGATCTTCCAGTCCATGCTGGGTGCTGGTCGATCCATGCTCAGCCATTGTTGACCTCCTCACGTTGGTTTGTGCGGCGAACCGTGATGTTATGGGGTCGCACGTCTGAAGTCCCTGTTCTCATCGTTGTAGTCGTCAGTGACCCGTGGGATCCAGACTGCCTATGGCACCTGCGCAGCGAAATCTTATCACAGAATCGCCTTTTTCACAACCAGGCGGTTGGAGGGACGTATGCGGGGATGGGAGAGTTCTCACGGTGGTGGGTTGGTCTCACCCTCCGCATGGATCGACACACGATAATTATAGGCCATGGAGGTCAAAATAGGGTCAGGAGAATGTCCAAAAGTGTTCCGAATTGCATGTTGGAGGTCTCAGGCGATGGCCGGCATCTCGTCGATGGCTGTCGGCTCTTCGGTCGCCGCTTCCTGGATCAGCCCCTCCGCAGCCAGCACGCGCTTCAGGGCAGCAATAGCGACTTCGAGCATATCCAGGGTTGGCTCGTTGGTTGTGAGCCGCTGCAGAGCGAGGCTCGGGTAAAGCACAGTCCGAACCAGGCGATTGCTGTGGTGTGCTGCGCCAAAGCGGATGATCTCGTAGCTGATGCCGGCGATCACCGGGATCAGCACTACGCGCGAGATGATACGCGGAATCAGCGAGGGCCGGCCAAACAGGCCGAAGACCAGGATAGAGACGACCATCACAACCAGCAAGAACCCTGTTCCACAACGGGGGTGCAGGGTTGAATAACGCGCAACGGACTCTGGCGTCAACTCGGCATCATCCTCGTAGGCATTGATCGTTTTGTGTTCAGCTCCGTGGTATGAAAAGACACGCCGGATGTCTTCCATCTGTCCTACGATGACGATGTACGCCAGGAAGATGGCCAGCCTGATCACACCTTCGACCAGGTTGCTGACCAGGTCGGATACGATCCAGCGATCCAGGAACCCCACGATCAGAAGCGGCAAGATGAAGAAGACCCCGATCCCGATTACAAAGGCGAAGGCAACTGTCCCCCACGCCAGCGGTCCACTGAACTCGATGCCTTCCTCTTCTTCGATTGCCACATCGGCCGAGAAAAGTAGCGCCCGGATGCCCAGGCCCAGGGCATCCCACAGCAGGGCCAGCCCGCGAACGAACGGGAGCTTTCCCCACCGGCTGGTATATATGCCACTGGTCAGCGGTTCGCTGTGGATTTCAATCCCACCGTCGGGACGCCGCACCGCGACGGCCATACCTTTCGACCCCCGCATCATGACGCCTTCGATGACTGCCTGACCACCGTAGTTGAATTCACTCACAGTTAGACTCCATTTTCAACAATTGCCCGTACACCAAACGTCAACAGCTCTAATTCTACCCGACGGTCCCCTGGCTGTCAAAGCTCGCGCCGGCCGGCAGCGCTACCACACCGAAATCGAATCTTTCAGCACCTTCGGACGTCGTATAATAGTGGCTTTTGGTAACTACTCAGCCACCCTCCCACAGGTTATGGCACACCAGTGGTGGACTCGAATAGCCGGCCTGCGTGCACTCTTGTACCGAATGAATCCCCAAACCTGCGGGAGGGCGAGTAGTGATAGCTTTTGCAACGAAGACCTGAGTGGAAAGTGAGTACCCCATGCAAGATCGTGCGAGCAATTCTTCCGCGGCGCCACAGCCGGCACCACGCCAGATGATCGTTGGCTCTGCAGCACAGCGCATCCTGTCCACTGTGCTGATGACCCTCCTGCTGGCCTTTGTCGGCCTGCGGTACGTGCCGGCTACCCTTGCCCATTACGCTCCACAGACTGAATTGCTTCTCCCATCAGCCAGCCAGGTCTTTGTCGATGACGATACCTGTCCTGATCCAGGCTCAGGCACGCAACAGGATCCATACTGCAAGATCCAGGACGGGATCAACGCCGTCACCCCCGGCGGCAATGTCAGCATCGCCGCCGGCTACTACACCGAGACCATCACGATCACCAAGATCATAACCCTTACGGGAGCCGGCGCCGACACCGTCGTGCAATCGGATAGCGGAACCTGCTTCGACACGAATACAGGGGCCGGCGCGACGGTGATTGATGTTCAGTCCGGGAGTGTTACCCTCGATAACCTCTACATCGACGGCGAGATTGCGGCGTCGTGCGGTGTTTCGGAGGTGCCTCGCGCAGCCTACGGGATCAGCGTAAGATCGAAAACCGACTTTGAACTGCGAAATACGACAGTGGTCAGTGCTGTCTACGGCCTGTTTATGGAGAGTTCCTCCGACGTACAGGTGCGAAATAACACCTTCGTCGATGCCGGCATCGCCGGTATCGGGGCCGGCATGTATTTCACGGATACCGAGCGGACGGTTGAGGATAACGTCGTGCGCGATAGCCCGGAAGCTGTCGGTGTCGTGATTGCGAATGGGGGACAGGGGGGCTTCCGTCGCAATAACATTACCGGGGTCAAGACCGGGCTGTTGGTCGAAGCCACTGCCCTCACAGCCCAGGACAACATCCTGAATGGCAGCGGGATTGATGATAGCATCGGAGTCAGGCTTCTTGGCGCTGGTGGCTTCGTCTTCAGCACGGTGCTGAGTCGAAATGTGATTGAAGGCTTCACACGTGGTATCGATGTGACAGCCGGCAATCAAATCTTCCTGGACAACAAGATCCGAGGGCCGGGCAAGGATACGGTTGGCTCCATCGGCATTCGATTCAGCACCGAACTTGAGTCAGGCGACGTGGACGACATCGTGCTGGCTTCCCTGGCCGGCAATCTGATCCGTAAGTTTGAGCGGGGGATCGTGGTGCATGAGCCAGACACAAAGGCCGCATTGGCGTCCATCCAGTTGCTTATCAACGGCTTCAACTCGGTAGATGACATCAACACCATTGCTGAATACAAGACCTTTGCTCTTGAGCTCGAGAATGCCGACGACGATGTCGCGGCGCAGTACAACAACTGGGGCGCGACGAGCGCCGCGCAGGTTGAGGCAGCCATCTGGCATAAGAATGACGACTCAAATCTGGGCCAGGTTTCTTTCGACCCCTTCACCGGGGTCCCAACCACCATGGAACTGACGGCGGACCCCGACACGCTGCTGCCGAATGGAAGTGACACTTCAGCCATCCGGGCTCAGGTGTCGGGGAATCGGGGCAAGCCGGTGGCGCCAGGATTGATGGTTGGTTTTGAGGCTCTCCAGGGGTTCGGGACGATACCCCAGGCCTTCGCCGAGGCGGAGGGCGGCAGCGTGACCCGAACGGGCGCGTGGGCCCAGCAGTCCGATAGCAACGCCAGCGGGGGCGCTTTTATGCGCTCCAACAGCGGCAAGATATCCTTCGACTTCATGGGTAGCGCCGTATCGCTGCTGTACGTAGCTCGCAGCGATGCCGGCATTGCCAACGTCACCATCGACGGCGGTAGTGTATTCAGCGACACTCTGGATATGTACTCCGCAACAGAAGCGTTTAGAGAGAAAATCATCTCGGCTGGGATGACGGATGGCGCGCACACGCTGGCCGTCACGGCCTCCGGGAACAAGAATCCGAGTTCCAGCGACACTTTCATCTACGTTGACGCCTTTCGGTCCGGTCTGACAACCGATGAGGATGGCGTTGTCACGGGAACGCTCACCGCCGGCCTGACTCAGGGCACGGAAGAAGTGCTGGCTGTGGCTGTCAGTGAGTCTGGTAACGTGACGGCTACAGTGCCCGTGACCATTGCACAACCTACACCCACGCCGACCGCCACCTCCACCGCCACGCCGACTGCCACACCCACCTCGACGCCAACAGCCACCGGGACGCCAACTCCGACCCCGACCACAACGGGGACGCTGGTAGCCACCGAGACACCAACGCAAACCCCCACGCCTACTGTAACCGCTACAGAAACGCCGGTGGCCACCGAGACGCCAACGCAAACCCCCACGCCGACCCCGACCGGCACCAGAATTCACAAGGCTTATCTGCCGGTGGTGGCGCGAGATTTGGTGAATGAAGTGCCAAAGATAGAGATTGTGCCGGCTGCTCAACGCATCAGCGTGGATGGGACAACGACTGTCGAGGTGCTCATTCGCGATGTGACGGATCTCTTTGCAGCCGAGATTGTGCTGAATTTCGATCCGAACCTCCTGGAAGTTGTGGACGATGACCCTGGGGCGAACGGTATCCAGATCCAGTCCGGCACGTTCCCGGACCCGTTGGACGGCTTCGTGGCTACCAACCGGGCTGATAACGAAGCTGGCACCGTACTCTACGCCGTTACATTGGTCAATCCCAACCCCCCGATCACCGGAAGTGGTCCCCTGGCCTTCATCACGTTCCATGGCAAAGCGGCGGGCGACAGCCCCATCACATTTCGGAGCGCAGTTCTGTCTGATCAGGAAGCCTTCCGCATCCAGGCTGTAGTCAAGGACGGCATCATCCGGGTTGGCCCGGAGCCGACAGCAACGCCGACGATCACGCCGACTCCGACATCTACCATCACGCCGGGCGGGCCAACCCCAACCAGCACGGCCACCCCCCACAGCCCGACACCTACGCCGACCCCGACAAGCCGGCCAACGCCGGGTGCATGTCAACAGATTGTGCTCAACCCCGGGTTCGAGCAGACCGGATTCTGGACCATTCCCAACACCCCGCGTTCGGCGCGGTACACAACAGAGAATAAGCATACCGGGGAACGATCCATGCTGATGGGCATTCGCCCCTTCGAACCGGACGTCCTCTCCTTCTCGTCAATCCGGCAGGCAATTCATATTCCGTTCGACGCCGATAGTGCCACGTTGTCGTTCTGGTACTGGCCGGCCACGGAGGAGATTAGCAACCGCGACTGGCAGGGGGCCTGGATCTACGATGCTGAGCTCAACAATCCACCATTGGCCGAGGTCTTGAAGATCAAGTCGAATGCTCAAACCTGGCTATATCATGACATGGACCTGGCTCCGTTCCGAGGCCAGACGATTACGCTTTATTTCACAGCGATCAACGACGGTCACGCTTTTCGCCGCACATGGTGGTACGTGGACGACGTGTCGGTGGAAGTCTGCGGCAGCAGTAGCCCGCTCATTATACCGCCTCAGCCCCAGGAAGGGCCGGATGAAGCGTTTCTGCTTAACTTGCTGAATGGCACTCCCTGATTGGGCTGTTGTTCGGCCCAGGACTTGACGAAGGGTTCGCCGAACTGGGGACAGTTGATTTGTTGGCTAGATAGCTGGATGGCTGGATGGAACTGCACGATCCAACAAGCCATCCAGCCATCCAGCCACCTAGCCATCCAGCCACCTAGCCATCCAGCCATCTAGCCATCTCCAATATCCCCCCAATCGCCCGAGAAACGTAGATATTCCGTCAGATGCCCGTATCTAAACCGGTATGGATCGCGTTTCTATCTATGGCCCTCCCAGGTTCTCCATGCCTGTTACGCGAGGCAGTCTCGTGTGTCCAAGCCCCACATCTGTCAGGGGGAGAATAGTTCGTGCCAACACTGCAGATTTCACTACTGGGTGCACCGGAAATCCATTGTGATGACGAGCCGCTGATCATTTCATCGGCGAAAGCGCAAGCGCTGCTCTACTATCTCGTCGCCACTCGACAACCCCAAACGCGCGATAAGCTGGCCAGCTTCTTCTGGCCAGAAACGCCGGCCCGGCACGCGCGTGGCAGTCTCCGCAACACGCTCTACAACCTGCGGCAATGCTTCGGCGATCTGGACCCGTTGATCGCCGGCAATCAGACCATCCGATTCAACACCGACCTCGACTACTGGCTGGATGTCGAGGTTTTCGAGAAACGGGTTATCGGGCAGACCGCGGACGAGGCGGCCGCCTCACCTGACTGTCTTGACCTCCTGGAGGAGGCAGTCACGTTGTACCGGGGTGAATTCCTGGAGGGGTTCGGGGTTCCCGACACCTTTGAGTTTGACGACTGGGTCTTCTTCGAACGAGATCGGCTTGGTCGTCTGTACGTTGCGGCGCTGCGGAGTTTGAGCGCCGGCTACGAGGCCCTGGGAGACTACCCGCAGGCCATCCAGCGGGCGAAGGCTATGTTGAGCTATGACCCGCTTCAGGAGAGTGTCCACCGCCGGCTCATGCATCTGTATCACGCCACCGGCGATCGCGCGGCGGCGTTGCACCAG
The DNA here is from genome assembly GCA_964532665.1 of uncultured Anaerolineales bacterium. Taxonomy (GTDB): domain Bacteria; phylum Chloroflexota; class Anaerolineae; order Epilineales; family JAANWY01; genus CAZHMV01. The sequence continues at coordinate 23,048 of CAZHMV010000036.1, read as the reverse complement.
TATGAGACGTTGCGTGACCTCCTGGAACGGGAATTGGGGGCCGAGCCTTTGCCGGAAACCCAGGACTTGTACGCTCAAATCCTTCGCCAGCCATCTCCCACGCCAGATCGCGCTGCGCAGCCGAGACCGGCGCCGGCAGATGTTCCGTCGTTCTCGCCGCTTTTCCAACCCCGTTTCGAAGCGCGACCCGTCCCTGAGTATCTGAGGGCTCCGTTGATCGGTCGGGAACGGGAGGCTGAGATGCTGCGGGCTGCTCTGGAAGCTGCTCAACAGGGCCGGGGGCAATTGGTCCTGGTCCATGGCGAAGTGGGTGTCGGCAAGACCCGGCTGGTACAGGAAGTGATCGAGTCGGCTGACGGCGTGTACCTGCTGGCCGGCCATGCCTACGAGGCAAATGGTACCCCGCCATACCAGCCGCTGATCGAATCCATCCGGGGGGCACATGTCGCCTTCGAATCGCTGGACCCACCCATCCCACCTCTCTGGCTGCGGGAGGTATCACGACTGGTGCCAGAACTCGGAGTTCAGGTGGCAGAGCCGACCGGCGTCAGCACGCCCGTGTATGCGGAGGAAGCGCGCAGCCGGCTGTTTGAGGGTATCGCGCGACTGATCGGCCGGCTGTCTGAGGAGCGTCCCATCATCCTCGCCCTGGACGATCTCCACTGGGCGGATGAGGCCACGCTCGATGTGCTGGGCTATCTGACGCGGGCCGTGGCGTACCAGCGTGTCTTGATCGTCGCCACCTATCGGCCAGAAGAGGCCAACTCGACGCTCCGACGGCTCATCCGGGACCTGCGTCGTGCCGGCCTGGTTACGCAGATCGGCGTCAATCGACTGACTGTGGATGAAGTGACAGCCATGATCCGCAGGATGGCCGGCATGGAGGAGGGCGCAGAGCGCTTCAGCCAGCGAATCTACGAGCGCACGGCCGGCAATCCGTTCTTCGTGATCGAAGTGATCAAGTCGCTGTTTGAGCAAGGGCTGCTGCGCCAGGAGTCTGGTGGTTGGGCCACAACGTGGGAGGACTTCGCCAGCGACTATCGGACGCTGCCGTTGCCGTTGAGTGTGCGCGAAGTGGTGGAGGCGCGCCTTGAGCGCCTGGACGAGAATGCGCGGACGATCCTTGAAACGGCCGCTGTCATCCGCCAGCCTTTCGAGTTCTCGACTGTTCAGATGGCCAGCGGGCTGTCCGAGATCGAAGCACTGGACGCCTTCGATGCGCTGCTGCGGGCCGGCCTGATCCATGAGATTGCCGTTGACGTTGAGGGGAGTACGTACGATTTCTCTCATCCTCTGGTGCGTGAAGTTGCCTACCACGATCTCAGTGGTGCACGACGGCAGCATCTCCACTGCCGCGTGGGCCAGGTGCTGGAGGCCACCCACCTGCCATCCCCCAACGGCGTCGTCGATCGACTGGCCTACCATTTCGGCCTGGGGGGTGCTCGTGATAAGGCGCTGAAATATGCGCTCGCCGCCGGCCATCGAGCACGCGCCCTCTACGCCGCCGAGGCGGCCGTGGAGCATTACCAGCGCGCCCTCTCCTTGAAACCGGACGCTGCGGCTGAAGCGGAGATCAGCGCCGGCCTGGGGGATGTCTACACGTTGCAGGGACGACACGGCGAAGCGATTGCCAGCTACCAGCGGGCGCTCGATCTGGCCACGGATCCACAGGAAATCGCTGACTTGCATCGGCGCATCGGCCGCGTGTATGAGCGTGGGGGTGACTACAAAGCCGCCCTCTCCCATTTTCAGCGTGGCAAGAGGGCGCTGGCCGACACCGGCCCGTCGCCCATGATGGCCCGGCTGGATGATGGGATCGCGCTGATTCACATCCGCGAAGGCCGGCACGCCGACGCCATTGCCCTGTGCCGGCGGGCGCTGGATAGCCTGAACGGCCTGGGCGACCTGGATACCCGCCAGGAGATTGCCTGGCTGACGAACACGCTCGGGTCGGCCTATCTGGGCCAGGGCGACTATGCCGCTGCTCTGGATCACTTCCATCGCAGCCTCGATCTCCGCTCGGAACTCGACGATCTGCAGGGAACCGCACAACTACACAACAACATCGGCGTGGTGCATTACTACCGGGGCGACTATCGGGCGGCCCATGAGTGCTACGAACAGAGCCTCTCCATCAAAGAGGACATCGGCGACATGTACGGGCTGGCCATGTCACACATGAACCTGGGCCTGACCAGCTTCCGGCTGGGTGATACCGACGCGGCCCGTCGCCACCTGACCGAGGCCCTGACGTTGTGCCGCGAAATCGAAGCCGAGGGCCTGCTGCCCGAGATCTACCGCATTCTGGCCCAACTACACCTGGGGATGGAGGATGCCGGCAGTGCGGCCGTGTACGCGGAGAAGTCTCTCGAAGCGGCGCAGGACCTGCGGAGCGACACCTTCGTGGGTGTGGCTCATCGCGTGCTGGGACAGGTGGCGGCTGCCAGGGGAGACCGTGACGCTGCTCGGGAGCATTTCAAGGAGAGCCGGCACATCTTCGAGCGGTCCGGCGAGGCCCACGAACTGGCGAAGACGGCGGCGGCCTACGGCGAGGCGCTGGCGGAGTGGGGCGAATTGGGCGCCGCCCACGCTCAGTTGGAGCAGGCGGCGGAGATCTTCCGCGAATCGGGGGCCGGCCCGCGGCTGGAGCGGGTGCAGGCGCTGCTGGAGGGGATTGTGGAGGTGGCCGGCTAACGGCTCAGTTGGGCTGCGCGGCGCGCCACGCGAGTGCTACCCCAATCACCAAGTAATCACACACGCGACAGCAATCCCCCAATTGCCACCGCATAGCCCACGTCGGCCCCATTGTGTGTTAGCCGACCTTTGCCCCATGCAAGCGGAACCTTCTGACACTTCCCCGTTTCGTTTACTGCTTGGGCACCGACCAATCTTCAATCTTCAGGTTTGGAATTCGCTCAAAATCCCGCCGATTGCGAGTCACTACCGTGGCATCCTTGCTAAGGACAATCGCCCCGATTCTCAAATCTTGCGTGCCGATCCTGATTTTCTGGGTGCGGAGCGTCTGAAAGTGCGATTCCGCTTGCGAATCGTATTCCAGTACCGTGAAGCCACAGAGAAAGCCAAGCGTCTTCCACAACCAATGATAGGCCCGCACACGCTCTCGAGGTTTTGTGGCCTTGCGAACTTGTGCCAGGCGTCCGCGGATTAACTCCTCAACGCTGATAATCGTAATGGCTATCTGCTCTGGAGGAACTGTTGATAAGTACATCCTAAGCGGCTCATGACCTCGTTGGTATAGACTCAGATGGTCGCTATCCAAAACATACGAAGTCATTCTTCGAGATGCTCCATAGCCTGGTCGATTTCTTGTCGATAAGTAGCTATTTCAGCTTGCAGGTCGTCAAAGGTGGGGTCCTCCTTGAACCAACCGAATTTCTCAAGCCAGGGGTTGAGCGTTTCAGTCGGCAGCGGAATTTCAACCTGAATAACCTCAACCTGGTTGGTTAGATAGTCAACGAGGCGCGTTTTGATTTGGTCAATTGCTTTGTCACGCGTATCTTCTTCAACCACCACTTCGGGCCACTCTTTAGCGCGTGCGATGTATTTGCCATTCTCTCTGCTTAGAATGATATCATAAGTCATTGTTTGCCTCCGACAGTGAAATTCCAGGTAGATGAAAACCATATCTAATTATATGTCAATGACGCACAGATGACAAGTTTTCAATGAACCTTTGTGGCTGGCCGGCGCCACTGTAAATGACAAGGGCTCAACCTCTTCAATCAAAGTCTGTCGGTCAATCTGGGTGAAGGTTGCGCTTGCCGGCATATCGCCGGCCGGCTTCAACCCCTGATGTTCACTGTCCCCATAGCACACGCTTGATACTGGCGTCGTTGGGGTCTACCTCAATGATCAAATCCCCGCCACGTCGCCCGACGTAATCCTTCGGGCCATAGTTTATTCGCCACAACAGGTTGCCGTTCAAGGGGAGTTGGGTGATGGTGATGAGGCTCTGAACCACGTCAACTCCCAATTCACGGGCACGCTTGTTGGCAGCCGCTATCACGCGGGCGAGGGAAACGGCGATGTCGTCTTGCAGTACCTCAGCGGTAAGCTCAACTGCCATATGAATCTCCTTATCCTTCGGCAAAGAGTGCCTGTGTCTCTTCAACTGTTCGGATGCGTATGGAACGTCGCTACAATGTCGCTATTGTCAATCCTGCAATGCTGGTGAGGCGGCAGGACGATGCTGTTCTGCATACCTTTGGACCAGCGAACAACGCGCAAGTTACCTGCTGCGTCTCGCAGGATAAAGCCGCCTTCTTCGTGTCCTCCAGAAACCCAGGCTGGGAGGCTTCCCACGCCTGTTTGAGTGCAGCACGGACTTCAGGGTCATCGGGAACACTGCTGTGCTGCTGAGTCATTATGTGCTGTTAGAGATTCCTTCTGTCGAACGGCGGGTGACAGGGGGCCGGCTAACGGCAAGCGCTTGCAGCGGCGGCGAGCCGAGGCCGAAGGCCGAGGCGAAGCCGTCCGCTGCAAGCGCTTGTTATGCGCCATCGCGCTTCTGTAAGCTTGTTTGCTTTTTCTTGCGTTGAATTTCGTCCCTCAATTCAGTCACCATTGAGTTGTACTCGGATTCGGTCATTCCAAGGTGTGAAGCAATGCGCTTGAGCTCGGCCCAGTTGATTCGCTTCCCTTCATTCAATGGTATTCCACTCAGCCATAACACATTCCAGTAATCGCGGAAAAACTGGGCTATTTCCGGATGCCGAATGTAAACCGCAAGCTCTTCTGTTGGCGACTCGGAAGGGTAGAAGCCGCCCAGGTAGAAATGGTGGTCATCGAAGGACATCATATTCAGTAAAGGAATCGCTTTAGGGGGCGCGTCATAGTAGCGTATGAAATACTCGGCCCCCTCATACGTCAGCAACTTGCGCAACACTACCTCAAGTCGTTCCTTATTGAATATCACCTCTACTCGCCTGAAACTTATATCACCCCGCCGCACACGCTTGTCGAGAATTTGCTTATACTGCATTTGCGAATCATCAGGGCCAGGCAGCGTTTCATAGTTGAGCGCAGTGTCAAGGATGAATCTCTGCGTCTTGAATATGCTCTGCACAAGATGTTGCGGGAATGACTTCTTCGATTCGAGGATCGTAACCTCTGTGATGCCTATTGCTTCTCGTAATTCTCTGATTTCTGAGGCTCGACGGGATGTTTGAGCGATTACCGAGCCCATCAGCAGTCCAATGCCCACGATTGCGATTTGCAATAGTTGATCGGTACTAAGATTTAGCCAGCCGACAAAGTCCAAAATGCCAATGAGGATTGCTGCGAGAGCCGTCAGGCTCAATACCCAGTTGTCGAATCCGAAGTCGCGGATGAGCTGCTTTAGTTCGGACATTCCAGATCCCCTTATTTAGCGAAGGCGCATAACGGCTTGGCGATCAGCGGCGCGACGTTAGGAGCGTCCGCTGCATCGCCTGGTTAGGCGAACATAGCAGTTCAGTATTCTCGCAGTTCTCCCAACGGCATTACGCCACTCCCGCCGCAGACCTTGCAGATTGGCTCCCGGCCGTCACGGTCCCGGCTTCCCGTGCCGTTGCACTTTGAACATGGAACCGCAGGAAGTTCCCGATAGACTCCGCCGACACCGCGACAAACTGGGCAAACTGGACCCCGACCGTCTCGATCGCGCGTCCCGTCACCTTTGCAAAACCCGCAGCGAATGAACGAGCCAGGCCTAACTCGCACCAACACGCGGCCAGCGCCGCCGCAAACGGAACACTTCGGGTCCCGGCCATCACGATCACGAGTACCCGTTCCTCGGCAGCGGCCACACCTAACTAGTAAGTGGCTAGGCTGGACTTCAATAATCACTTCCTGGTAGACAGTGATGTTCACTGTGCTCTCTCCTGAGGTCGCCTAACGACCAGCATCAGCGGCGGCGAGCAGCGCCGTCCGCTGCATGCTGTTGTTAGGCAACCACACAGTCGTTTTGTCGAGCATCACGGGGCCAGCCATTCTCCCACCACATGGAACAACGATACGGCCAAGACAATGCTCCAGAACAGCCAACTACCTGCGTAGAGAAGGTCAAAGCCCCAGGAGTGCGAAATAAACCGCGAGACCTTCTCCGAAAGCGGTTTCTTCATCCATGCAATCTTCGGGCGATCCCAACCAGGCTTTTCAGGCACGCCCAGGGAATCCGCTTCGGCGGTTGGCGCCTCCTTGTATTGGCGACTGAAGAAACCGTCGTACCACTCCTTCCCAACAAGACCCCATTGTCGGTGTTCTATCTCAATGCCGCGGTGAGCGAGATTTGTGTAGAGAGCGCGGCTGCGAAGCTCAAGAATCCAAAGGCACGCGGTGAGCCACCATGCCAACGCCGACCCGCCAGCACGGGTAAGCCAGGCGGCGTCCTTGTCGAGCACTGCGGCCGCGATGAAACCGATTGCGGCTACGTAGAGCCCCGCAATCGTGAAGCGGCTGCTTACCGTCGAGCCGTGATACTCGACGACTGCCGCGTATTCACTCCGGATGTCCTCCGGATCGTGTGTTCTTGTCGGGCTCTCGCGGTTTTCAGCCATGGCTTGCAACGGTCCTTGGTTGCCTAACGGCGCGGCGGATAAGCCGCGAGCATTCCGCATAAATGCCGGAGCGAAGCGGAGGTATTTATGCGGAAGCGCAGTCGGCTTCATCCGCTTGCTAGGCGGAGGCGAAGCGTCAGCGAGCCGGAGGCTAGCAAGCGGATGGCAGTCCGCCGCGCCGCTAGGCGAGACGCGAAGCGTCTCGCCTAGCTCAGTAATTAGACTGCCTGCCTTCGTATCTGATATTGGATGCTTGCATCCAATATCAGATACGAGCATATACATGTGCATGCTTCTTGAGTATCCACATTTATTATATACTGCCTGCTTGAACGAGCCGTTCTTCCAATCCCAACTCCACCATCCGGTCGTACCGAATCTCCCACACGCGTCGCCTGGGATTCCACTTCCCACCCGCGCGCTTCACCTTACCCTGTAACTCCTTCTCGTGCCAACCGACCCAGATCGCTACTGTGGTATCACCAGGGACGGGATCAGCCCTTGGTTCCCAGTCGATCTCCTCGACAATCAACTCAACCGTCTTGAAGCGCTTCTTTTTCGCCTCATCGTAACGGTACCGAACACAGACAAGACGGTCTCCATATTGTGCAAGCAGTTTCTTGGTGCCTCGCCGGCCAGGTCTTAGTGTCAATCGGGTACGCATAATGCCCAGAAGCATACACCCATATACGCATCCGGTCAAGAAGGCCGGGGTCTTGGATCACGCACACGGGGTTTGCGTAACCTCCAGGCCTGGCTAACCGGCGAGAGTGGCAAGAAATCGGCGTGACTGTGGGCTGCCATCTAAGACCCGTTGCGCCTTTTCATCACGCAAAACAATGCCCTTGGTGGCGGACGGTTTATCGTTAGAAAGAAGGTATCGGTAATTGACAAGACGTTGAACCGGGGGCTGAAATAGTTTTCAATTTCTTCAGCCGCGAACCGATAAGGCTTAGTACCACTCTTCTCTTTGTTGCTGAAGCACTTCAGGAAGAGAACGCCCGATGGTTTCAATAGACGGTGGAGGGTATCGATGTATTCGGCCCTTCTCTCAGGTAGGATGTTCTGAAAAATCCCCCTGTCTAAAATCACGTCAAATTGCTTCTCCAGTTTGGTGTGGAGGATGTCATCATGCTGAAAATCAATATCCAGACCCTGCTGTTTCGCTTTCTCTCTGGCGAACTCAACAGCGGTGGCGGAAATATCTGTAGCCGTGACTGTGAAACCCATTCTGGCAAGCGCCATCGCTTGAGTGGCCGGTCCGGTGCCGATATCCAGAAGCTGCCCCGTTTCAATGCGCATGGCATTCAATCCACGTTCAAAATCAGGATCGAGGTCCGCCGAGTACCAGGGCATGGCCTCCATCGCTTGTTCGCGATAGATCTGTTCCCAGTAGTCCCCGTCACTATCGGCTTGTGGCCCCATTCGTAGCTTTGCTCCTATCTCGCGGACTTGCTGGTAGTGCAACTGTGAAGCAGCAGCCCAAGGGCTCGCGCTTCACCTGCGCTGCCGAAGAGCCAGCGGAGGCGGCGTCAGGTGCAAGCGCTGGTTAGCCTGCGTCGCTAATCCAAGATCAACTGAGCTCGCCGAAACCTATCCATCGCAGCAACGAGCAACCCAACATTGAGCACGGCTAGAATCACCACCGCGATCACAACAACGCGCGTTACATTCATAGCCATAAATGTCTCAAACAGACGTGCCTTCCACTCCACCGGCAATGCCTGGGTGCCGAAAATCGGCACGAAGAGCAGCAACATAATCGCTATGCTCAACGTCTGTTGTGCTTGACGCACCGTAGCGGCTCGCAGGGAGACCAGGACCCCAGCACCCGCGGCCAGGCCAGCACCCAGTAGGCTGAGTCCAACAATACCTAAACCCACCGTCAGCGGATAGAGTAACAGTCTATCCTGTCCACGAGCAAGGTTCGCGGTTACCAATCCCAGTAGCAGGCTGAGCCAGGTTATGCCCACCCCATATCCCACTGCGGCGCCAACCTTGCCGAACAAGATCGCCCGGTCAGAGAGGCGGCTGGCCAAAAGTGTTTCCAGCGTATGCCGCTCGCGCTCTCCAGCAAACGAGTCGGCAATCACCGAGGTCACCAAGAATAGCGGTACCCAGGCCCAGTAGGCCAGCACCATAGGCGATTCAACCCAGGCGCGTCCCATCTGCAAGGGAAGAAAAATGCCAAAGACCCCAACGAAAACCAAAAGGCCCACTTTGCCGCGACTACCTCCCCAACTCAGGATTTCCTTCCACTCTTTCCACATGATTGTCCCGATGTCGGCCATCATTTTTCTTCCTCCATCAAGGTCAGGAACACTTCTTCCAAACTGGCGTTTCCCCGACGCACTTCTTCCACTTGTGCGCCCGCGCTCACGACGAGGCCGACTAGCGGTGCCGTGTCCACAGCACCACGCAGTTCAATGAACAAGCGATTATCCTGCTGTTCGACCTTGAGCACCTCAGGCCGCGCCCGTAAGGAGGCTGTCAAATTCTCGGAAAAGCCACGTCCGAGAATCTCCACCCGTGGTGTCCCCTGCTTGGCGCGCAACTCATCTGGACTGCCAACCGCAAGCAGTTGCCCCTGCCGAATGACGCCTACCAGTGAGCATAGTTTCTCGGCTTCAGCCAGATTATGAGTGGTAAGGAAGACGGTCACTCCCTCGCGAGTGGCCAACGTAGCCAAATCCTCACGCAGCGCAGCGGCGGCGATGGGATCAAGGCCAGCCGTCGGCTCATCGAGGAAAATCAACGGCGGGCGATGAAGGAGAGCCCGGGCAATAGCCAACTTCTGTTTCATTCCTCGACTCCAGGTGCCAACCGTTTCTTTCCGTCGTTCCCACAGTCCCAAATGCGTGAGGAGTTCCTTGATCCGGGCTTGGCGTGCATTGGCGTGCATTTGCCAGATTCGCCCATAGAATTCCAGGTTGTCCTCTGCACTCAACCGTTCATAGAGTCCTGGGTGTTCAAGCAGCGCCCCAGTTCGGCAGCGGATTTCGTCGGCTTGCGTTTGGGTGTCAAAACCTAATACTTCCGCTTGCCCTGTCGTTGGCTCCAGCAGGCCCAGCAGCAGACGAATTGTTGTCGTCTTCCCTGCACCATTGGGTCCCAAGAAACCGAAGATCATTCCTTTGGGCACTTCCAGTGCAAGGTGGTCCACTGCTCGCACCGTGCCAAAATCGCGTGTCAGATTGTCCGTACGAATTGCGCAATCGGTCATAAGGCATTCTCCGTGTCAGGATAAGCAGGCTAACTCAATGATTACTCGACTTTTGCGATGGGAGACGGCCCAAAGGGGGAAATACAGTCCTTCGCGGTCACGGCAAAACGCCGCCAGCCACGCCAGGCCGGCAGCGCTGCTACAGCCTCCTGGTCGCGTTCTCGATCTCCTCCACCAGTCGCTTCTGGCTTCTAAGAATCTCGAGCCTTGCCTGTTCGATCTTTTCCCGAACCGCCGGCCCCACATCCGCCGGCAGCTCCTCCTCGTCCAGCACCTGGCACCGGCCGTCGGGGGTGATGAGGATGTCCACGGTCAGGTCCTGCCACTCGACGTAGTCCTCCCCGATCTGCGTCTGATCGGCCAGGTTGAAGTAGTAGCCGGCGGTCGTGCCGTCGGGCAGCAGCCAGTGGTAGACGTTGTAGGGCCGGTCAGCCCAGTAGTACGCGTAGGTGACAGTTCCGCCGGGCAGCCGGAGCCCCGCCACCTCCCCACCCTCGCCGGTGATGTCGTAACGGATCACCACGTGACCGGCCTCCCGATGCACGAGCGTGCATTCAAACTCCGCGACGGAGCCGTCCAGCCGATGCTTGATTTCGGTAAAGGGGATCATCTCCTGATCCTGAACCGCACCAACACCGGGTCGTGGTCCGAAACTCGCCGGCCCGTATCCGGCACCTGGCTCCAACTGTCGGGGAAGTCGGCGTCGATGCGGATGGGCTCGATGCGTTCAAAGTCACCGACCAACGCCGGCGTGATGAGCACATGGTCCAGCACCTCTGCCCGACCCCCGAAGATGAAGCTGTAGCGCTCGGCCTTCGGTGCCTGGAACCACAGCTCCCCCAGCGGTGCTTCGGAGGTCAGGGTGTTGATCGGGGGTGAGTCGAAGAAATCGTTCAGGTCGCCCAGAACGATCACCCGAGCGCCGGGTGTCTCTGCCAGCAGATTGTTGACCTCGCCGGCCAGGAACCGGGCCTGCTCCACGCGGCGCGGCTCCGTCTTCTCCGCGCCCCCGCGCTTCGACTTGAAGTGGGCCACAATGACCCACAGCACGTCGCCTTCGCCGGCGCCACCCGCCTGGCTGACCACAAGCCGGACCAGAAGAGGGGGCCGGCCAAACAGCAGATTGCCGTCGTCTGTCCCATCACCGTTCGTGTCGCACGGCATGTCGGGACCGCCCGTGTTGGGGTTGAGGGTTGTGCAGCCCTGGAGTTGCTCGCTGTCGAGAATCGTCACTCGCTCGCGGTCGTACATCAACCCCACGTTGATGCCCCGGTTGTCAGGGCCTTGAACCAGGATCGCTCCGTATTGTGTGTCGATCTCGGGGCGAGCTGCCAGCGCCTCCAGAAGCTCGACCTTCTCAACCTCTTGCAGCCCCAGAATCGTGGGTTCACGCAGGTCATCATGGATGGCCTCGGCGAGCTTGTCCAGCTTCAGCGCAAGCTCGTCTGCGCTGACCAGAGAGCTGGCCTGGCGCGTCTGAGTCTTGCCCGGATCCACGATGTCGTCGAAAAAGTTCTCAACGTTGAACGTGGCGACAGTGTACTCATCGGGGGCCGGCGTCAGTTCAGCGAACAGCTTGTCCCAGGCTGCCAGATCGGCGTCGGTGATTTGCAGGTCTCCGTTCAGGTCGGCCGGGTCGTTGGCCCCCTGGGCATCTTCACCCAGCCGGCTCACCAACACAGCGCGGTCATCCAGGTCAACGTCGCCGTCGGCGTCCAGGTCCCCGGGCTTACCCGCGTCGCGCATCTTGACGATCGTTGGGCCTCGGGTGAGCTGGAGCTTGTAGTTGCCAAAGGAGTAGTCCAGCGGCCCCTCAAGGCGGGCCACATTGTCACCCACCCTCAGATCGAAGGGGCCGAGGCCGGCGTCGTCCACCAGGAAGATCTCCCCAACCGGGCCATCCTCGAAGACGTGCCGGCCATCGATGGCGTCGGCCGTCACAGCGGCGAACTCGCCAAAGCGGTTGGTGGGACCCACCACCCGCGCCGATGCGGCCCGCACCAGCATGCCCTCGTGAGCCTCGAAGTATCGCCGGCTGGCGTCCGGGTCGGCTGGTGGGTCCAGTTCGACAGCGTCTGGCAGGGGGTTGCCAGACGAGACGATCTCCACATCGTCCAGCGCCACCTCCGTCAATCCGAAGAACTCCTTGACCTCTCCGCGAACGATCACCTCGTCCCCAGCGGATACCAGGTCTCGCCCGCGGTCGTAGACGAACAGGCCATCGGACGTCGCCGGGTCGCCGTCGCAGTTTGCATCCTGGATGAAGAACCCATCTCGGCCATCTTTCTCCAGGTCGGCATAGACAATACCCTGGGTCACAACGGTCTGTCCCTTGAGCGAAGAACTGAAGCTGGCGCCCTGAATCTGGCAGATGGTCACTTGCGGCACTGGACCCACCTCTGTGCCGATGTCGGCGTCGTCGCGGGGTTCGAGCTTGAAATTGTCGAAGCTGTAGTACAGCGGACCCGCCACGAAATCCAGGGCGTCGCCGGCCGAGGGACGGTAGCTGTAGCTACCCAGGTCGTCAACGCGCAATGCGCCACTATCGTCGCTCACCAGCCACTCACCATGGCCCAGATTGGGGTCCGTGACAGAGACGTTTTCAACCTGAAGCAAGACGCTTTCCCACTGCTCCTGTGCAGCATCGCCGGCAGCGATGGAGCGCGGCGCCGGCAGCGGATTGTCGTGGCTCAGGATCGTGATCTGTCCTTCCTCGATCTCGGTGATCCCCTTGAACTCGTGCACCCGTCCGGTCACTTCGACTTCGTCGCCGGCGGCCGGCCCGGGCGTGGGCCGAAACAGGAAGATCCCACTCCACGGACCGCCAGCCGGGTCCTGGATGAACACGCGATCGCCGGCCTCGAACACGGCGGTGACGATGCCTCGGGTAGTGACGGTCCGGCCGGCGAACCGCGAATCGCCACTGGGATCATCCGTCAGTTGGATGTCGAAGATAGGGACGATGTTGGATTGTGCAGTGGGCGACGGTTCGGTGGCCGGCGCCTGTGTCGGCGTTGCCACAGGCGGTGATAGTGTTGCCGTCGGCAGGCAGCCGATCAGGATCAACGTGAACACGACGGCTGTGGTGACCAGCATCGGGCGGATGGGTGTGGACTGGACGGGCCGTGGAGCGTGCATAGGGCTGGGATTCCTCTCGGTAGATCGAAGTTGGCTGTTATTTAACAGCAGTTTACCACGAAATTGCGCTATCGTCGAATCGGCCGGCAGTTTGCAGCCCATGCCGAAATGGAGTAGGATACGTGTTGTATTCTGCATGGCTTCTATAGAAGGGGGAGCAACCATGCGACTCGGTTTCGGCGTGAAGGTGCTGGGCCGGCCCGGCCTGAAATCCCACGACAGCCGGCGCTGGCAGAATAACCCGCACCTCAGCGTCAGTCTGGCATATCTGCGTGATATCTTCGAATACCTGAAGCAGCACGACATTCGGATGTACCGCATGTCGTCTGAGCTAGCGCCATACGTGACACATCCTGACTTGTCCGAGTTCCATCACCAGATTGATGAGTGTACAACAGAGTTGGCCCTCGTCGGCCGGATGGCGCGTGAGGCCGGCCTGCGCCTGTCCTTCCATCCCAAGGCCCATGTCGTCCTCAGCACTCCTGATCCTGGACTGGCCAGGCGGAGCGCCGATGAATTGGCAGCACTGGCACGCATCATGGACGCCATGGGGCTCAGCCGTGAAGCAGTCATTGTGGTGCACGTCGGGGGGGCCTACGATGACCAGAGTGCGGCGGCCGCCCGTTTTGTGCAGCGCTTCATGCGGTTGCCGGCCTTCGTGTGCCGGCGTCTGGCGCTGGAGCACGACGATGCCATCTTCTCGCTGGCCGACACCTATGCAATCCATCGGCAGACGGGCATTCCCCTGGTCTTTGACTACCTGCACTTTCGCTGCCACAACCCGGAGCGTATTGAGCTGACGGAAGCTCTGGCGATGGCGTTGGACACCTGGCCGGCCGATGTCTGCCCGAAAGTTCACTTCAGTTCGCCCCGAACAGAAATGCGGATCGTGCGCCGATCGGATCCCGAGACGGGCAACGGCTACGATGTTGTACGGCCACCTTTGCCAACCCAGCACGCGGACTTCGCCCACCCCTTCGAGTTCATGTCTTTCCTGCAAGCCGCCAAAGGTTTGCGTGACTCTTCGACAGCCCTTCGACAAGGTTCAGGGCGCAGCTTCGACATCATGCTCGAGCTGAAGGCAAAGGACCTGGCCCTGCTGCGGCTGCGCGATGATCTGGAACGCTTCGCACCGGAACTGGCCTGGCAATTGGAGGCCGAGCCGGCCCATCGGTTGCGCGAATCCGAGCAGGTTTGGTCTGTGGACTGTATGCTGAGCGAGGCCAAGCCGGCGCGCGTCCTGGTAGCGGTGATCAACAATCAGCGGGATTTCGAGGTTGCTCGGGCACAGGGTTGGTATCGCCTCCCGCTAAAGCGCGCCCCCCGGCAGGTGGCGGCGGATTACCTGGCTTTCTACCAAACGGCGGCTTTTGGCGAGGAGAAGTGGGCTGTCAACTACTTCGCGCCGGTCCGCCGCTACCACATCGCCCGCCGGCGCGATCTGTTGCCCGAGGAGGCCGATCACCCCCGGGCTGATGATCTGTACTACAAGGTGGAGATCGGACCGCTGGAACGACTGCCGGCCCCGATCCCTAGCCGGCGGCTGAGGCGTATCACTTTTATCGCCACGACTCTGGACCGCTTGCTATCGGCCAGGGAGATCAACGATCTGTGGATGGGTGGCGTGTCGGAGCAGGAACTGTGGGAGGTCTTTGGGGTAGAGGGGGATGAGGAGCACCCGCTTTGAGCCGGGGTTTGGGGCCTGGCAAATGAATTCGCGGCAACCCTTCGACAGGCTCAGGACGTCGCTCTTGCAAAACCCACCTTCGTGGCTTAGTCGCCGTAGGGCGACTTCGCAAGGGTTGCCGCGATTTCAATCGCCAGGCTGAGCGCTACAGCAGCGCTACAGCAGCCACATGGCCAGGGCAATGATGCCGGCCACGACCCCAATGAC
>CAZHMV010000036.1:0-8136 GCA_964532665.1 uncultured Anaerolineales bacterium | reverse complement strand
AGCGCTACAGCAGCCACATGGCCAGGGCAATGATGCCGGCCACGACCCCAATGACCGTCAGGCAACTCCCCATGCAGCCGAGACAGCTCACCGGATCGGCGGCACCGACGCTGGCGCACTTGACGCCGGCGGCGCAACTGTGCGTGACCGCACCCGTCCAGGGTTCGATCAGCAACAAGAATGCGAAGAAGGCCAGGCCACCGAGAAACAGCGGGGACGAGGCAGCCCGATTCACCATCGTTTCGATGTGCAGCGTGGCCAGCAGCGTGAACCCGATGCAATAGAAGGGGGCTGTCAGGAGTATGACGGCCTTGAGAAAAAGGTGCCGGCGCCGGCGGCGCTCTCGTTCTGATACCACGGGCCGTGGTTCGACTTGAATAGGCTGGGTGTGCTGTATCGAAGCCATGCGGACGGTCTTCTCCCTTTCGCGAAGTCGTTCTGATTTTTCAGACGCAGGGCCGGCTCGAAAGTCGTGGGGGGTGTAGTGAGTTGTCGCGATCGTCACCGGTTTGAGACAGGGACTGGATTCTGGGAGTGGATATGATTCTTGTTACAGGCGCAGCCGGCAAGACCGGCCAGGCAGTCATCCGTGCCCTGGTTGCCAGGGAGGCGACGGTCCGAGCGCTGGTCCGTCGTCCTCAGCAGACCCGGGCAGTCGAAGAGTTGGGCGCGCAAGAGGTGGTCGCCGGGGATATGCGCGTTCAGGCAACTGTGAATCAGGCTGCACAGGGTGTGCGGGCCGTTTATCACATCTGCCCTAACATGAGCCCTCAGGAGGTCGCCATCGGCCGGATTGCCATCCAGGCTGCCCGTGCCGCCGGCATCGAGCACTTTGTCTACCACTCCGTGCTCCACCCTCAGACCGAAACCATGCCGCACCACTGGCAGAAGCTGCGTGTGGAGGAGCACCTGTTCGAGTGCGGCCTGCCCTACACCATCCTCCAGCCTGCCGCCTACATGCAGAACGTGTTGGCTTACTGGGACCAGATGTTGGAGCGAAACGTCTATCCTGTGCCGTATGCCGTGAACACCCGGCTGGGCATGGTCGATCTGGAAGACGTGGCGGCCGCGGCGGCCATCGTGCTGACCGAACCGGGGCACGAGGGGGCCACGTATGAGCTGGCCGGCAGCGAGGTGCTCACCCAGATGGAAGTTGCCAGAATACTGAGCAAACAACTGGGACGTGTGATCCGCGCTGAAACGGTCCCCCTCGATCTGTGGGAGCGACAGGCGCGAGCCTCGGGGCTCGGTGATTACCAGGTCGAGACGCTGGCCAGGATGTTTCGCTACTATGAGCGCTTCGGCTTCTGGGGGAACTCCAATGTTCTGAGCTGGCTGCTGCGCCGGCCTCCCACCACTTTCGCGGCCTTCGTCCAGCGCACGGTACAGGAACGGTTGGGGGAGCCGGCCGGCGAATGAAACGACGCCGATAAGCAGGATTCGGACCTCGGAGGTCTCAGGCGGCACTGCCAACTGGCGAAGTTCTGGCTTGTTTCAGGCTGATTTCGCTTCTGAGTGCTTACCTGGAGGCCTCCGAGGTCCTAACGTCTATGGCGCCCGTCGCTGGCCCCCTGCACGTTCGTTGGTGGGGACGCGAACAAGCGCCGCCCGATTTGGCAGAAATGGTTGCAGATCGGCCGGTGGCTCCTCGCCGGTGACGATGGCGCGTACCATTCCGGCCGTGATTGGCGCGAGGAGGATGCCGTTGCGGAAATGTCCGGTGGCAGCGATCAAATTCGGCAGTTGATCAAACGGACCGATGATCGGCAGGTTGTCCGGAGTGCTGGGCCGTAGGCCGGCCCATGCGCCGAGGAACTCCCCGGATCCAAGCGCCGGCGAGATCTCGAAGCCAGCAGCGGAGACCTCCCTCACTCCGCCCAGCGTGTTCGAATCATCAAAGCCAACATACTCGACCGTAGCACCGACGAGCGTCCGGCTTTCGCCTTTTGGGACCAGGTATCCCCGTGGCGAGAAGACGACCCGTCGAACGGGCCGGCCTGCTACAGCCAACGCCTGTCCCCGGACGGGGGTGACAGGGAGGCGTGGCACGCCGGCGATCTGACCGGACCAGGAACCAGCCGCCAGAACGATCCAATCGGCCGAGAGCGTCTCACCGCCGCAGTGCACGCCAGTCGCTTGCCCCTCTGCGCTCACGACTGCCTGGACATCGCCCCGCATGAGTAGAGCTCCGGCCTCTTCCGCTGCACGGACGATGGTGAATGTGAGGGTCGTATTGTCAACCCAGGCATCTTCAGGGAAGAAGACTCCGGCACATACGTGATTGCTGACCCTTGGTTCTAGCAAACGGCATTCGTCCGGGCTCAGATGCCCAACTTCAATGCCACGGTCGGCATTGAGAGCGTATGCCGCATCGACTTCGGGCAGGTCGGCCTCAGTGAGCGCAACGAACAGTTGGCCGCCCGCCCGGTAGTCCGGGCGCTCACCCGTGATGTCGGCGAGTTCATCAATCATGGTCGGGTAGAGATCGCGGCTTCGTTGACACAGGGCGTGATACTCAGCCGGCATACCGGGTTTTGCATGGAAAGTCAGGACGCCCAGAGCAGCCTGTGAAGCCTCGCTGGCCGGCGCCCGCCTCTCAAGGATGGTGACCCGTGCACCGGCCTGGGCCAGCCGCCACGCACACGTTGCACCGACAATGCCCGCACCGATCACAATCACATCAGTCATAGAGCCTCCTTCATAAGCTCGACATGGATCTACAGAGTTGCTTTGTATATGCCACCGTCAAACGGTAGCATCACACCTGTCATGAAGGGGACAGCCGGCGAGCACAGGAACACAGCGGCCCGTGCAAACTCCTCAACCGTTCCTAGCCTCCCAAGTGGTGACTTCTGTGCCTGTTTGGCCAACTCTTCTTCAACAGTGGTTCCGTTCTGCCGTGCACGCTCGGTTAGAATCTCCATGACGCGCTCGGTTTTCGTCCACGCCGGTAGAATGCTGTTGACCCGGATGCCCTCCGCCCCTAATTCCAGTGCGAGGGTTTTTGTCAACCCGATGACCGACAGCCGCAGCGAATTTGATAGCGTCAGGTTTGGGACTGGCTGTCGGGCTGAGTTGGAGGCGAAAGTGAGGATGGAGGGTGTTTCTGACTTGCGCAGTGGGGGCAAAGCCGCGCGGATCAACCGGACAACGCTGAAGAGGACGGTGTCCACGGCGGCCTGCCAGGCTGCCATGTCGTGATCCTCGAAACGGCCGGTGGGTGGACCACCACAGTTGGTAATCAGAATGTCCAGCCGGCCGAAGCGAGCTGTTGCCATCTCGATCAGCCGGTCCACATCCTCATGTTTCGTTAGGTCTGTCTGGACAACCATAGTGGCATCGTTGCGCGTCTTGCAAAGTATCTCCTCCTGGACCTTGACAAGAGCCGGCAGATCGCGGGCACAGAGGACTACTTTTGCACCCTCCGAGGCCAGTTCGCACGCTGTTGCGGCACCAAGACCTCGGCTTGCGCCAGCGACAAGTGCTATTTTGTCCTTGAGTCCTAGGTCCAAAATCTCCTTCCTTTTAGACTCAGTCAACGAACTCGATGCCTTGAGCGAGCGGCAGTTCGGTCGACCAGTTGATGGTGGTCGTCTGCCGGCGCATGTAGCCCTTCCAGGCATCGGAGCCGGATTCGCGACCGCCACCGGTTTCCTTCTCGCCACCGAACGCCCCACCGATCTCTGCACCACTTGTTCCGATGTTGACGTTGGCGATGCCGCAGTCAGAGCCGGCGGTTGACAGGAACTGTTCTGCCTTCAGCAGGTTGGTGGTGAAAATCGCGCTGGAGAGACCCTGGGGAACACCATTGTGTATGGCAATCGCTTCGTCAAGTGTCTCGTACTCCATCAGGTACAGAATTGGCGCGAAGGTCTCCTCGCACACCAGTGGCGTCTGCACCGGCATTTTGACGATGGTCGGCTCGACGAAGTTCCGCCCTTTCTCGGGGAGGCGGTTCCCACCGAAGAGGATTTCGCCACCCTGCTCTTTGGCCACCTCCAGCGCCGCCATCATGTCCTCGACGGCCGATTCGTTCACCAGCGGTCCCATCAAGATACCATCCTGCAGCGGGTTGCCAATCGTTACCTGGCGATAACCTTGTATCAGGCGGTCGGTGAGTTCGTCCGCAATGTCCTTGTGCATGATGATGCGGCGGGTGGTGGTGCAGCGCTGGCCGGCGGTGCCCACAGCGCCGAACAGGATAGCCCGCACCGCCAGATCGAGGTTCGCGTCTTCCGTCACGATAATCCCATTGTTGCCACCCAGTTCCAGGATCGTGCGGCCCAGCCGGTGGGCGACGGTTTCGGCTACGTGCCGGCCCATCCTCACCGAGCCGGTGAAACTGATGAGCGGGACGCGCGGATCGCTAATCAACCGTTCGCCAACCTCTCGGCCTCTGCCGATGACAAGATTGAATACGCCGTCCAGGCCGTGATCCGCTGCCACCTGATTGGCGATGTGTTGGACAGCAATCGCCGTCAGTGGGACGCTGGACGAAGGCTTCCAAATCATCGTGTCACCGCAGACGGCCGCAATGGCGGCGTTCCACGACCAGACGGCGACCGGAAAGTTGAAGGCCGTGATGATACCAACCAGGCCAAGGGGATGCCACTGTTCATACATTCGATGACCCGGACGCTCCGACTGCATGGTGAAGCCGTACAACTGGCGCGACAGACCAACGGCGAAGTCACAGATGTCAATCATCTCCTGGACCTCGCCCATACCTTCAACCTTGATTTTTCCCATCTCTAACGTGACCAGTTCACCCAGCGGCTCCTTGAATTCACGTAAGGCGTTGCCGAGATCGCGAATCACCTGACCACGCTTCGGGGCCGGAACGGTTCGCCAGGTCTTAAAGGTCTCCGTTGCTGTGTGCACCACGGCGTCGTAGGTGTGCTCTGTCGCTTGAATGACGGTGGCGATTGGCTCGCCGGTCGTCGGGTTATACGAAACCAACTCTGTGCCTTTTGGGTCTTCAATCCAGCCATCGGGTCCGGTGCAGGCGCCGGGGTTCACGTCTCCGATGTGTAGCTTGTCAAGAAGTGCTCTCATTGCTCTTTCTCCTTTGTTTATCATTCGCTATTCATCGTTAAGGACAAGTTTCTCCATGTATTCACCAACATGGGAGATATCCTCAAAATGCCAGGTGGCCTCAATCACCCGGTCTTGCTGAGCACAGCTTAACACACCCGCCGCGTTGGCACGAAACTTGGCGACGATCTCCTCGTCAGTCAATGGGTCTTCTGGTGCCCCCTTGGCCACGTCGGTCTGCGCCGTGTGCTTTTCACCGCTCGTCGTGGTGATCGTTACCCTGGCTCGTTTGATCCTCGGGAACAGAGCGTCAATTTCGGGATCGGCCACGACCCGAATCTTACCAAGTATATCCCAGATCACCGGATCCTTCAACCGCTCCTCCTCGAAAGACCTGGGCAGGACGGAGCCGTCCGCGAGGGCAACGGCGATCACGTAGGGCAGGCTGTGGTCGGCCGTTTCCTTGGTCTTCGGTTTGTACTTGCTGGAATCGGAGAGAATATCTGCCCCTCGTGTGGTGGTTTCTACCACTACCTCAGCCACATCGCTGGGAGTCAAGGCGTGCTCCTGACGAGTTTTCAAGGTCGCCGTGATCGGTTGGTGCGTCAGGGCCTCCGTTGGAAACGCTTTGTAGCTACACCGGGTTATCAGGAATTCATGGCCCAGGCATTTGAGCAACTCGTCCGTATGCCACTCAACATTGTTCAGGACTTCGATCAGGCCCTCTTTGCCTTCGATCACTTCCACCGGACCAGTGTAGCCTTCGCGCGCCATCAGGGCAGCGAAGACGCCTGCCTGTGCCGCCAACGGGTCAGCGGTGTTCTTCATGTTAGTGAGATGGCCGGCCACGACTCCGCCCAGGGTGAAGTGACTGCTGCCGCTGATACCGACGGCTGCCACAAGCTGATCAACGTCCAGGTCGTACATCCGGCCGGCGACCAGCGGGCTGACGAACTGCGTAAGTGAGGCATGATGCCAGCCCACTTCGCGGATTCCCGGCACGGCGGCATGGCACCAGCGCATTTCCAGTTCGTAGGCAATCACGATTGCCACGAGAGCCTCCCGGCCGTTCTTGCCGTTGGCCTCGGCTGTTGCCAGCGCCGCGCCAATGATGTCAGACGGATGGCTGGGGTCCTGCGCCCAGTAGATGTCATTGTAATCCAGGGCACGGGTCAGCAGGCAGTTCATCAGTGCGGCGTTGGGCGCATTGGTCTTGTGGCCGGTGCCGATCACAGTAGCCTCGGGCGTACCGCCCAGCTTCTCGATAAAGCGATACATCGCCTGCATGTCATCGTTGTGAACAGCCGCCAAAGCACAACCCATACTGTCCAGCAGGAAACGCTTGGCTTCGTGGATAGCCTCCTGTGGAATGTCGTCATACCGGAGATTGACCGCAAATTCGGCCATCTCTCTGCTGATAGACATCACACTCGCTCCACCACAGCTTGGGCAACTTCCAGTGTGGTATTCGACCCACCCATGTCGTAGGTCCGCACCTTCCCGTCACGTATGACCTCAGCGATGGCCTTTTCAAGGACTGCGGCTCTCTCGGTTTCGCCCAGCCACTCGAGCATCAGCCTGGTGGAAAGTAGCATGGCCATCGGGTTGACCTTGTATTGCCCGGCGTACTTGGGTGCAGAGCCGTGGGTCGGTTCGAAGACAGCAAAGTGGTCGCCAATATTTCCGCTGCACGCAAACCCCAGACCTCCTACCAGTTGCGCGCACAGATCGGATAGAATGTCGCCAAACATGTTGCTGGTAACAAGCACGCCATAATCCTGTGGGTTTTTCAGCAACCACATCATCTGGGCATCGATGTTGGTTTCCCACAAATCGATCTCGGGGTAGTCGCCGGCCACATCGCGGGCCTCACGAACCATGAGGCCGCTTGTTTCGCGCAGCACGTTGGGCTTTTCGACAATGGTCACAGTTGGGTAGCCAAACTCCCTGGCATACTCGAAGGCAGCACGGATAATGCGTCGTGCACCCTTCCGGGTAATGATGCGCAGGGTGATCGCAATTTCGTCCGCCGGCACGTCTTTGAACCGGTTCATCGCCGGGTTGTGCGCAGCCAGGCTGGACCGAACGGCATCCGGGAGCGGGTGAAATTCGACGGCCCCGTACAGACCCTCTGTGTTTTCGCGAAAGACAACCAGATCAATGTCGTCCCGATAGTTGAGGGGGTTGCCGGCGTACGCCTTGCACGGGCGCAGATTGATGTACAGGTCGAACACCTGTCGCAGACGGACGATGGGGCTGCGGTACGTCAGACCTGTGCCTCGCAGATCAGGGACCAGTTCCGCTTCGGCCTCATCACGCGGCTTGGAGGTGATGGCACCAAACAAGGCACAATCGCAGGTTTTGAGAACCTCGATGGTGCGCTCCGGCAGCGCCTCCCCCTCCGTCCGCCAGAACTCCCAGCCAATGTCGGCCGGCACATATTCGGCATCCAGGCTCAGCTTGTCCAGGACGATCCTGGCGGCTTCCATCACGTCTACGCCGATGCCATCACCGGGCATCCAGGCAATGCGGTATTTTGCCATTTATTCATCTCCTCGTTTCCTGGCGGCCAGCCGCTGGCGAGTGTAGTTGACCAGTCCCCCGGCCTCGACGATAGCTAACACATTTGGGGGCAAGGGGGGGAAGTGAAATGTGCCGGCGGCGCACCGGATTTCCCCGGTTCCCATGTCGATCTCGATCACCTCACCCTCTTGAATGGCATCGACCGCATCGGGGCAGGTCAACGCCGGCAGTGCGCCGTTGATGCAGTTGCGTCCGTAGATGCGCGCAAACGACCGGGCCACAATCGCAGCGACGCCGGCTTCCTTGAGGCAGGTCACGGCTTGCTCACGGGAGCTGCCGTTACCCCAATTCTTGCCGGCCACGATGATGTCTCCCGGGCGGACCTCTCGCGCAAACCGTGGGTCCAGGTCCTCCAACGCGTGCTTTGCCATTTCCTCTGGGTCGCCGATGGTATAGGTGTATTTTCCTGGAAAGATCACATCGGTGTTGATGTCATCTCCGTATTTCCACACCCGACCTCTGATGATCATCATTGTCTCCCCTCTTGTCAGTTAGCAGTAATCAGTGAACAGTAATCAG